>NZ_CP016804.1:695315-1042973 GCF_001886955.1 Halodesulfurarchaeum formicicum
ACGACGAAATCGAGGTTACCGTACTGCACGTGCTCGCTCGTAAAGACGCGTCCACGGCGGACAGTGAGAACTTCGACGGAAACGAGGCGGCGATCGCAGCCGCGAATCGACTGGAGGGGGCTGGAATCACTGTCAACCGAACTCTTGGCACGGGCGAGCCTGTATCGGGCCGGATCCTGGACCGGGCCGCGGAGATCGATGCGGACGAGATCGTTATGAGCGGCCGGAAGCGCTCCGGTGTCTCGCAGGTCCTGATCGGCAGCACCGCGACGGACGTGATGCAGGCGGCCGAACGCCCGGTCGTCATGGTCGGGTGACCTGTTCGAACGGATCGGTTTCGGCGTTGACCGTGCTGGTCTTTCTTACCGGTCTTCGGCCCCCGGTGCCGGCCCCGGTTTCGGGTGATCGTATCGCCGGGGGACCATCGCCGTCTCGACGTACGTCTGGCCACCGGTATAGTCAACGCCCGGCTGAATGAACGGATAGGGTCCCTCCGCTGGCGTGTTTTGGACCCACCCCCCGGATGGTGGCGTGTCTACTCGGCCTGTCAGTTCGTACTCGACTGGCGAATTGGCTTCCAGGAACTCAACCAGCACGGCGGCCGGAATTGCGTCCTCGACCGAGACGTTTCTGAACGGAAAGTTACAGCCTCCGAGATCTCGTTTTGCGGCGCCGGGCCGACGGAAGGTGGCCACTCGGTAGGTCTCGTCCGGATCGATCGGGGCCCCATCGATGAGGAAGGAAACGAGCCGTCGGCCCCGTTTGGCAGTCGGGTCGATGAGAAGTTCAACGTTCCCGGAGAAGGCCCGCATTCGACCGTCTTCCTGGTCGTAGACGTGCGGCGTGAAGTTGTCGATGAGCGACGTTTCGACGTGATTCCAGAGTTGCTGGCCCCAGGCGTCTCCCGCTGCCACGGGTGCGGTGACCGGGAAGAAGGTATAGATGTCCTCGAGGGTGATCTCCCCGGCCGGAATCGCCTGCCCGTACCGGTTGCCATGCGAGATCGCGAGGTCGGCATCGAAGTACTCGACCAGCGCGTCGTTGAACAGGGTATTCCACGGGCTTTCGAGAAACGACTGGCGGGAGAGGGGGGACTTCGTTTCGCCGACGACCGTCGAGAGCGGTCGATCGAGCGTGCCGGCGCCCCGCTGGAATCCGGGATTCGACTCGAAGAAGGGTGCCCGAAGTTCCTCGACGGTCACTTCTGTGGCCGTATCCGGGGCTGGCGTGTACTCGTGTCCGTCTACGAACGTGTAGAGGACGTGTCGGAAGGCCGGACGACCGCCGTCGAACCGAACGTCGATCCGGCCAAGGGCCTCGCTCATGCCGGATTCGACGACGACCGTTTCGGTCGAGCCGATCACGATCGGCTCGTAGGTGTACTCGTGGGTATGGGCGCTGAGGGACACGTCGACACTCTCGAAGTCCTTTGCGGCCTGTACGACCCAGGGCAGCCCGATTTCGGTGACGGCCACGACGAACGACGCGCCCGCTTCTCGGGCCGCGCGAGCGGTCTCATCCAGCAACGAGGGTGCCTTCCCGAAAGCGTACTTTCCCTCGTGGAAGGCCGGGGCCATGCGGTCGATGTACGGGTTTGTCATGCCCACGATGCCGATGGTTACGCCACCGACCTCCACCAGGCGATAGCCATCGTATAACTGGCTGCCGGAGGCATCCGTGAGGTTCGTGGCGAGTGTCGGTGCGTCAAGCGCGTCGAACAGCTCCAGTGCGGAGCCGTCCGCCGCTCCTTCGTGACCGAAGTCCCAGTTGCCGGGCACATACACGTCCGGCTGGACGTGGGCGTTGATCGGCTCGATCATGATTTGTCCGTTCGTGTAGGTCGTCTCGGCGGTGCCGTGGAATGTATCCCCGGACATCGCGAGGAGCGTGTCGTACTCGCTCCGCAGGGCGTCGAGCTTCGATACGTGGGTGGGGAGTCCCCGAACGGGTCGAATCACTTCGTCTTCGCCCTCGAACTCGATCGGTGGTCGAGCACGGGGGTTGTCGTAGTACACCTGTTGGGACGATCCAAGCTGTCCGTGAAGGTCAGCGAGGTGCGTTAGCACGAAATCCGGGTCTCCAGCGGGTGCGTCTGTCCCATCGAAGTACGTCCATTCTCCAAGGTATTTGGTATCGATACTCATTGTGCCTGCTACTCACGGGTGACGTAAAACTGCCTCCCCGGCCTCGGGCGCACAAACGTTTTGAGGGCACCGCGAGACCCTTGTAGCAATGACTGACTCGTGTGCCTTGCTGGACGACATCATCGCGGACATCGACGCCATCTTTCTGTTCTCCCCGACCCCTTCCGAGTACGAGGCGGCCCAGTCCCTGGAGGAGATCCCGGTCGTGGTCGTCGGGACGGAGAACGATGTCGACGCGGAGGTGTTTGTCGACGTTCCGCTGGAGTTCGATCGCGTTCGGGACTACATTCAGTTCGCGCTGGAGGGGGCGACAGACCAGGAGGTCGTCGAACCGGGGGACGAGGTGGCGGCCGTCCTCAGTCTGTTCAGCGACGACCGGGATATGGTCGCTCGGGTGCGCGTTCAGAGTGGCACTCACGGGATTTACGACCTGTTCACTGAATCCCGGGCCGACCCGGACGTGATTCGGAACACCTTCGACGTGGCGATCGAACTCGGGAAGAAAGGCCAGAAGGGCAAACCGGTCGGGGCGCTGTTCGTGGTCGGCGACGCCGGCAACGTAATGAACAAATCCCGGCCGCTCTCGTACAACCCCTTCGAGAAGTCCCACGTCCACGTCGGGGATCCGATCGTGAACGTGATGCTCAAGGAGTTTTCGCGGCTGGACGGCGCCTTCGTCATCTCGGACTCCGGCAAGATCGTCTCAGCGTACCGGTATCTCGAACCCTCTGCGGAGGGCGTGGACATCCCGAAGGGCCTGGGCGCTCGTCACATGGCTGCGGGTGCCATCACGCGGGATACCGGGGCCGTGGCGGTCGTCTTGAGCGAAAGCGACGGGATGGTCCGGGCGTTCAAGAGCGGCGATCTGGTCCTGGAGCTAGATCCGGAGGAGTACTGAATGGCCGAGTGGTTCGTCGGTACCGGCGTGGAGATGCGGTATCTACTGGCTGTTGCGGTGCTCGTCCTCGGGCTGGTGGCGGGGTATCTCGTCGGGCGGCTCAACCGACAGATCCTGAGCCGACTGGGCGTCGACGAGGCCGTCGAGGGCACGAGTTTAGAGCGGACGGCCCGGAACCTCAACTCGGATGTCATCTCCCTTCTGGGGAACGCATCGTCCTGGATTATTTATGTAGTTACGGCCGTCTACAGTCTCGAAATCGCGGGTCTCGTCGAGACGAGTGTCCTGCTCTCGAAGTTCGCCGACCTCCTGCCGTCCTACGTGCTCGCCGCGGTCATCGTCATGGGTGGACTGTTGGTCGGCGACAAAGTCGAAATGTCGGTCGACGAGTGGCTCAAGGGGATCAAGTTTCCGGAGATAACCCTCGTTGGCCAACTCCTCCGGTACACGGTGATCTTCGTCGCGGTGCTTTTGGCACTCGCTCAGATCGGAGTCGCGGTCGGCGTCCTGGTCCTCCTCTTGGGGGCCTACCTGCTTGCTATCATCGTGTTGCTCGCTTCGGCGCTTCACCAGTTGCTCGCGGCGGGCGGAGCCGGACTATTCCTCCTGCTGACCCAACCCTACACCATCGGGGATCGAATCGCGGTCGGGGAACGTGAGGGTGTCGTCCAGGAGGTCCAGCTGTTCGTGACGAAAATCGAAGAGGACGGTCGGGTGTATCTCGTGCCGAACCATCTCGTCCTCAAAAACGGCGCGACACTGGTCCTCGACGTCTAATCGACGGGTTCGGCTGGGACTCCTGCGACCGTCTCGCCGGGTGGGACGTCTTCTGTCACCAGCGAGTTCGCCGCGACTTGTGCATCGGCCCCGATTTCGACACCCGGGAGCACAATTGCACCGGCTCCGATCATGGCCCGTTCGCCGATCCGGACGGGACCAGTCCGGTACTCGTCCTGGAGGAATTCATGACAGAGGATCGTCGCGTCATACCCAACGATCGCCTCGGACTCGACGGTGATCAACTCCGGGAAGAAGACGTCGGGCGTCGATTCGAGGGCCCAGGTCGCCCCGGACTCGATTTCCATCCCGAGTCGCCTGAACAGCCAGTTTTTCATTCGGAGGCTGGGCGAATGCCGGGCCAGAACGATCGCCGCGTAGTTCCGGGCCACGATCCAGAGCGGTTTGGCCGCTTGCCAGTAATGGAGTGCGTTCCGGTCTCCAGGGGTTCGGCGAGCGGTGAGCCGCTCGTGGCGTGGCTCGGACACGCCAGTTTGTTGGTGGCCCCGACGCTTGAATCCTCCGTGCCTACACCTTGATCGGGGAGAAGGTACCAGTCACGTTCCACTCGTGCACGCAGTAGATCCGTCCAGTTGCCTTCGCGCGCCAGGTTCCCTCGTCCTCCTGCCAGACCTCCTCTCGCCCACAGCGGAGACACGTTCGTTCCGTGGGATGGCGTATCGTAACACTCATGCATGGTACATGGTACCAAGAGACAATAAGCTTGTAGCCACGGGCCCTGATCAGGCCAGGGTGCCGAGGTCAAGTGGGACGTGTCCGTCAGCGTACCCAGCCGTCGTCCCATCGGGCCGGAGCCTGTAGACCACTGCAGGCCGGTGCCCGACGGCTGGCTTCGCACTCGAGACGGCCTGCCACTCCTCGTTCGTGAAACTCGAACAGTCGACCATCAGCAGGACCCCGCCACCGTGTGCGTCGAGTTGCCCGTCGACTTTGGTCGCAGCCGTTTGCCTAACCGCCTCCACGGCTGAACTCACGCTGCGTCGGTGTGGCGGCGCCGGGTGGGTCACTTCGGCGAGATGGGATCCATCTTCACCTTCGACCCGGAAATCGAGGGAGTGGCCAGTCGAGACAGGGGCCTCGGGGACGAGATCGTACCCCGCCGCATCGAGGAGATAGGCCGCGTTGAACTCTCCCATCGCCGCGGTCATGCGGATCAGGTTGAGCGCCTCCGAGGTTCCGAGTTTCCCGGCCATCAGGTGTCGGTACTCGTCGAGCACGCCAGTTTCGAGGAAGGATTCGTAGAACTCAAGGGCCGGTTCCGGGTCGTCGATCGGGAAGCCGGCCGCGTGGTCGGTGAAGAACGCCCGGGAGGTCTCACGCCCATCCTTCGAGAGAAAGACCGGGAGGAAAAACCAGGAGAGGTGTGGATACGATTCGAGCCACGGCGTCTCCTCGTGTAACTGCGCGAGCAGTTCGCGTTCGGCCCAGTCGCTGATCGGGTCCGGGACCTCCGAAAAGCCGTATTTCTCCGTCCGCCAGAGCGCTTCCGGCGTCTCCGTGTTCCCCATCCAGTAGGCGCCGTGGTCGTTCCAGGCGAAAAGCGCGATGTCCCCGTTGTCCATCTCGAACCGTCTGGCCTCGTAGCCAGGCGGCGATGCGAACCACGGGGTCGAGGCTGTCGCACCGAGTTTCGAATTCAGTGGGCGATAGAGCCGGTCCTGGACGGTCCCTGCGGACCAGGATTCCGTCGACCGGCGAAAGCGTAACAGACTAGCCACAGCGGTAGTACGGCGTGATCCCGTATACGCGTTCCCCTCAGTGATCGTCGAGTTGCCGCTCCATGACGACTCGGTGTTCCTCGTAGCCCCGACTCCGGTACCACTCCCGGGCCGTCCGGTTTTCGGCCATCGCGGAGAGGCCCACCACCTCGACCCCTCGGTCGGCGAGTTCGGTCTCGGCGTAGTCCATGAGCGCCGATCCAACACCGTTTCCGCGGGCCGACGGAACGACGTACACGTTTTCGATGACCCCGCGGGGGACCGACTCCTCGAACAGGCCCCGATCGCGGTAAAACATCACGAAACCGATTATTTCGTCCGCGGACTCGTCCGCTGGGCGGGCCACAGCCAGCATCTCCCCCGCGATGTACTGCCCGAGGAGATCACGCGCTGCCTCCCGATTTGTTTCGCCCTCGATGTGCGAGCCGTAGGCCCGCTGCCCCTCCACGAGATCGATCCAGCACTCCAGGACGGCGTCGAGAGCATCCGATTCGGCTGGCGTAACCGAGACCCGCATCAGGAGTCCAGGACTTCGATAGCCGGTAAGGATTGGCCCGTGAGCATTGCGAGGGCAGCCCCACCGCCCGTGCTCACGTGGTCGAACCCGTCGATCCCGAACTTCCGGATCGCCCGGGCCGTATCGCCCCCACCGACGACGCTGTACTCAGTGTCGGCGACGGTCTGGAACAGCCCTTTTGTCCCCCGCTGGAAGGCCGGATCCTCGAAGACCCCGGCCGGGCCGTTGAGAATTGCGGTTCCCGTCGACTCCAGGCACTCGGCATACCGATCAACCGTCTCGCTCCCGATGTCCATGACGTCGCCGTGCTCCGTCGTCGGAAGCTCCTGGACTGGGATCTCCTGGCGCTTGCCCTCAGTCTTGACCGCGACGTCGACCGGCAACTCGATCTGGTCGCCGTGCTCAGCGAGCAACTCGGCTGCGCGGTCGATCTGGTCCCAGAAGTCCTTCTCCATGATGTAATCGGCGGCCTCCTCGCCCAGGTCGATGCCGTCGGCCATGAGAAAGACGTTCGCAACGAGACCCGAGGTCAGGATCGTATCGGCCAGTCCGGCCTCGATACCGTGTCTGATGATTCGAATCGAGTCGGGGACTTTCGCGCCACCGACCACGTAGGCTCGTGGGGTCGGGGTCTGATCGATGTTCCCGAGGACGTCGATCTCCCGTTCCATCACCCGGCCCGCATAGGCGTCCAGTCGGTGGGAAAACCCGACGAGGGAGGGCTGGGATCGGTGGGCTGCGGCAAACGCGTCGTTGACGAACGCATCGAAGTGCGGCGCGAGCCGATCGACCAGGTGTGTCTGGGCCGCCCGGGCCGGCTCGAACTCCATGTACTCCTCGCTGTAGAATCGGGTGTTTTCGAGGACCAGCGCCTGTCCATTGTCCAGGTTGTCGATCGCCTCGCGGGCGCCGGCGGAACTCGTCGCGTCGGTGTACATTACCGGGGCGTCGAGCAGTTCGTCGAAGCGAGTCGCGTGGGCTTCGAGTGGCTCGAACTCCGAACCGCCAGGCCGCCCCTGGTGGGCCAGAACGGTCACCTTTCCGCCGCGTTCGAGGAGTTCGGAGAGTGTATCGACGTGAGCCCTGAGCCGGGCGTCGTCCGCGAGGTGTCCGTCGTCCCCGAGCGGGCTATTGATATCGACCCGAACACCGACCGAGGTCCCGTCGAGAGCCAGGTCATCGAGGGTCCGTATCGCCATGTACCCCAACCTTCGGGCCGGGGTCCAAATGCGTTTCTGTGTCGGTCCGTCAGACCGTGCGGCAATCCGGACAGAGAAGCTGTCCGTCCACATTCACCAGGTCCTGTGAGAACGAACCGCATCCCTCACAGATACTCTGGTTGGCATATCCGTCCTGGACTGCCGATTCCTCGGTGCCACCGGCGGCGGTCGTCGTTTCAGTCGTCGCGGCCTGCTCGGTGCGTTTCGCTGCAGCGAGGTCTCTCGCGTCGAGGACCCCCACCACTTCGCTCCCGTCAGTGACAAGCAGGTGGGTCGTCCCCGTACCGACGAGGCGCCGGGTCGCTTCCGCAACCGTCGTCTCCGGGGTCACGGTCTCCGGATGTGGATTCATCGCGTCGGCAACGGGCGTCCGCTCCAGATCGTCGCCGTCGAGCAACCTGTCGAGGACGGTCGCTGCGGTGAGGACGCCCGCCGCGTCCTGCCCGCGGAGGACCACCGCAGCCGTCTCCCCGGCTTCCCGCATTAGCTGTACCGCGCCGAGTACGGCATCGGATTCGCTCACCCCGACGTAATCCCGTGAGAGAAGGTCCCTGACGGGGAGTGTGGTCATAGTTCACAGTATCACCGGTTCGGTCTAAAAGGTATCCCCGGTAGCCTTATCCGCCGAGCCGGAGTAGTTCCTCGCTTCGTGGAAAACGAGGGATTCAACTGCCGGGACCGTTCGTTCCTACGTAATGGATCGGTCTCCGTACGCGATCGGCATCGCTGGTGGTACCGGTGCCGGCAAGACCACTGTAGCCCGGGAACTCACCGAATCCGTGGGGGAGGCCGTCACCATGATCCCGCTTGACAACTACTACGAGGATCTCTCCCATCTAGACATGGACGAACGCCGTGAGGTCAACTACGACCACCCTTCGGCGTTCGAGTGGGATCTCCTGGCAGAACAGCTTGAAACCTTGCTCGCCGGCGAGCCTATCGAGATGCCCCAATACGACTTCGAGCGTCACCTTCGGAAACCCGAACGCGTGACGGTCGAGCCCTCGGCGGTGATCGTCCTGGAGGGAATTCTCGTGCTGTATGACGAACGCATCACAGATCAACTCGATCTGAAGGTGTACGTCGAGACCGACGCCGATGTCCGTATTCTCCGCCGCATCCGGCGTGACGTGGTCGAGCGCGGTCGAGACCTGGAGGGGGTCATCGAGCAGTACCTCTCCACGGTCAAACCGATGCACGAGCAGTTCGTTGAACCGACGAAAAAACGGGCCGATATCATCATTCCCGAGGGTGCAAATCGGACGGCGGTCGATTTGCTGCAGGAAAAAGTCGAGGGCGAGATTGAGGGCTAGCAGTCAGTCTTCGGCAGTGAACTCCCAGTATCCACCCTTTCTGATCGCCTCGCCAACGGCCCGGTGAAACTCGGTTTTGGTCTCGAAAGATTTTGCGTCGACGTGTTCGAAGAGCGTGGCGACACGCTCCACACGGTGATAGTTCAGTCGGACGGGCTTCTCGCCGTGGTCGTCGAGGAACGCCTCCGTCGAGAGCGGGAAAGCCGATTTGGGGACGAATTTCGAGAGGATCGCCATGTCGAACCGGCGGAGGTCGTTGCTGCCCTCGGGACCGTCGGGATCGATGGGCCACTCGGAGCCGTCGGCGGTCATGTGACTCTGTTTCACCCGAGTTGACTAAGGTATTCCGGGCCGGTACCGCAGTCCAGTCCATTCATGGGTACCATTATATAATGGATGTCTTGGTCTATCATATTATCCCATTACGCCGTCTTGTGACGATTATTAAACCCTGGTAATCGGGGTTTACCACTTATTTTAGGGTGCCCTAAAAACAGGTGTAGCAATCGACAATGACCCAAACAATACAGGCCAACTTGCCAGGGGGCGATCTGTCCCTGGATCTCAACGGCACGTGGACGGCGTACTGGCTTTTCATTCTCAGAGTCGTCACCGGCTGGTGGATGTTCCACGCCGGATTGACCAAGGTCTGGGAGACCTACGTCCTGGGCTCACCGTTCGACGCAGCCTGGTTCATTCAGTTTGCCTCCCAGGGGACCATCCTCGAAGGTGTGCTCGCGCTGTTCAACAACTCGGCCGGCATCGCCCTCACGAATTTCATGATACCGTGGGGAGAGCTGTTGATCGGGCTGGGCATCCTGCTGGGTGCGTTCACCAGACTGGCCGCCTTCTTCGGGGGCTTTCTAATGTTTTTCTTCTACTTCGTAAACGCCGGCTGGACCCACGGGTTGTTCAACAGCGACCTGATGGCCCTGGTGCTTTTCGTCACCATCGGGATCATGGGCGCCGGACGGATCTGGGGTGTCGATCAGTACCTCGAGAAGATGGACTGGGCGCAAAATCCGATCGCCCGCGCGATACTGGGCTAGAACAATGACACAGGAACATATCACCGCCGTCGAACAGGCTGGAATGGTTATCATCGGCGCACTCGTCGTGATCGCAATGCCGGTTATCGGCTTGCTGGTCACGCTGACCGGTTCGATGAGCCCCATGATATCGTATGCAACCGAGGACGGGACGGCGTATGCCCTGTCCCAGAGTGCGGTCCCCGAGGGTGCAGAAATCCTCGCGACGCCGCTTGTGGGGCCGAACGTGCGGGCCGCGATGCTCGCTATCGCGCTCGTGGTTCTCGGCGTCGTTGCTGTCTACCGGCTGGTTGCAGTCTCCGGTCGCAAACAGACACCCACGGCGGCTCCGAGCGGCGACTGAACGTTCGATCTCGTTTTTCGCGGATTGTAGCGCGGTGCCTTCGGCACACGCGCTGGGTGTTGTAGAAACGGTGCGGAGGGGATTTGAACCACGCCCGAGAACCTGCGTTCCGCAGAACCTCGGTCTGATTCAAATCCCACGACACCGTTTGCTCCTCGCCTTCGCTCGTCGCAAAACGGTGCGGAGGGGATTTGAACCGGAGCCAGACGTGCTCGCTTCGCTGCGCGCGACTGGCAGGGTTCAAATCCCTCACTCCGTTCAACCTGAAGTATTGCGCGGTGCCTACGGCACACGCGCAGAGTTTTGTAGAAGCGGTGAGGAGGGGATTTGAACCACGCCCGAGAACCTGCGTTCCGCAGAACCTCGGTCTGATTCAAATCCTCACACCGTTCGCTCCTCGCCTTCGCTCGTCGCAAAACGGTGCGGAGGGGATTTGAACCGGAGCCAGACGTGCTCGCTTCGCTGCGCGCGACTGGCAGGGTTCAAATCCCTCATTCCGTTCAACCTGAAGTATTGCGCGGTGCCTACGGCACACGCGCAGAGTTTTGTAGAAGCGGTGAGGAGGGGATTTGAACCAGCGCAAACCTCGCTCGTCCCTCGCTCGGTTTCCTGGGTTCAAATCCTCACACCGTTCAACCTGAAGCGTTGCGCGGTGCCTTCGGCACACGCGCTGGGTAGTATAGAAACGGTGAGGAGGGGATTTGAACCCCTGAGGCTATGATAGCCACCTGCTCTCAAGGCAGGCGCGTTGGGCCGCTTCGCTACCTCACCGCACTCGTCTCTTGCAAGCCGAGGGGTTAAGAACTGTCGGAAGTGCACCACCGAGCTGGACACCGCGGAAAATTTAATCTGTCTCCGATTGTGCTCATTCACGTGGGGGTGATGGCGGTCCGAAACGCGGTCGCACAGACGGGGGTCATGACTCTGGGGTATCTCGTGAGTTTCCTGTGCTTCCGGGCCGCTATCGTTGGGTATGCACACGAGGCGTTGATCGCGGCCCCGCTCGCGGTTGCGGCCGGGGCGATCTTTATCGTCCTCGCTGCCTACGCCCAGACCGAACTTCTCCTCGGTGACCGACTCTCCGGTTCCTCGTAGGCCCGACCGGTTACGCTGTCTCGGCGCTTTGCACGACGCCGTCTTCGACCTCGATCCCCCGCTCCTGGATCACGTTCCAGAACCGCTCCGGGACGGGTTTGCCCGCCAGGTGGTCGGCTTCAATTCGGGACCGAACGGTCCGGAAATCCGCCGGGGAGTCGAGGACCGTCCGCTGCTGGACGAACCCAACATCGAGGTCCGCTTCCGTTGCACGCCGGGTCAATTCCTCGATCGGTCGGGTCTCGAAGGCGTCCTCGAAGTCGATCGGCTCGGCGAACCCGGCGAAGTACACGTCACCCCGGGCTGCTGGCCCGAGAATCACATCGTCTCGGCGGAGGTTCAACGTGGCCTCGTCGACCACCGACCGGGCCAGACGAGGCACGCAAGGGCGGAGGGCCGCTGCGGACTGCCGCCCCTCGTCCCGGACCAGATGGGTGATCGCGTTCCCGGCGATCGCCGAGAAGTTGGACCCGACCTGAGGCTCGAAGCGAACGTCGGCCAGCCGATCCGCCGACATGGCTTCGGCGGCGATCTCACGCAGGTCGGCCTCTGGGTCAGCACCTGCCGGCAGCCCCTCGGCCGTCGGATAGTTGACCAGGATGTCGATGGTGCTCCGGGCGAGGGTCTCCATCGTATCTCCCAACAGTGCCCGGTAGAGTTCAAGGCCGTCCGCCGGCGTGAGTTCCGTCTCCTCGAGAAGGCGCTGGCAAGCGATCCCTTCGACCGGTGGGTCGGCGACGAGTACAACAGTCGTCATCGTCGCGGCCCTCCCTGTGCAGTCATAGATGCTGTTCGACGGTCCCGCACCTAAAACTCCGCGATCGCCGGCTTTCTCACTCACTCCGGGCGACTCGGATGGTAGTCAGTGTCGTACTCGCCAGGACGACCGTCGAGGCGATCCGGGGTGATCCGCCCGGCGAGCAGCATGAAGTCCACGATCGTGATCGCGGCCATCGCCTCGATGACGGGCACGGCACGCGGGGGTAACACGGGATCGTGGCGGCCGGTTACCTGAACCGTCTTCTCCTCGCCGGTCTCCCAGTCGACGGTCGTCTGTTCGCTCGGGATCGAGGTCGGCGCGTGGA
This sequence comes from Halodesulfurarchaeum formicicum, assembly GCF_001886955.1. Taxonomy (NCBI): domain Archaea; kingdom Methanobacteriati; phylum Methanobacteriota; class Halobacteria; order Halobacteriales; family Halobacteriaceae; genus Halodesulfurarchaeum; species Halodesulfurarchaeum formicicum. The sequence continues at coordinate 707,496 of NZ_CP016804.1, forward strand.
GGGTTACCTCGCCGTAAATCGGCTCGCCGGTGGTGATCCCGCCTTGCACGCCCCCGTGGTCGTTTTCGACCGGCGTGGGGTCCCCATCCTCGTCGACGGTCCACTCGTCGTTGCGCTCCAGCCCGGAGACCGATCCGGCCCCCCGTCCTAGTCCGATCTCGAAGGCGGTCGTCGCCGGGACGGCCATCATCGCCTGACCCAGTCGCGCCTCGACGGCGTCGAACCGCGGCGCACCGAGCCCTCGGGGAACGCCCTGGATCTCGAAACTGACTGCGCCGCCGATCGAATCGCCCTGCCGCTGGTACTCCTCGATAACCTCCCGCATTTCCGCGGCGGTCTCGGGGTGCGCACAGCGAACGTCTGTCTCCTCGGTGTGTTTGCCCATCTCCTCGAAGGTGACCGGTGGGGATTCGATGTCGCCGATCCGACTGACGTGGGCCCGGACCTCGATGTCCTCAGTTTCGAGTATCTGCTTCGCGATCGCTCCGGCGGCGACCCAGTTGACCGTCTCGCGAGCGGAGGAACGCCCACCGCCGCCCCAGTTCCGGGTGCCGAACTTCGCCGAGTAGGTGAAATCACCGTGACTCGGCCGCGGCGCCGTGATGAACGGCTCGTACTTCCCCGAACGGGCGTCCCTGTTCTGGATGGTGAGGCCGATGGGCGTACCGGTGGTGTAACCGTCCTGAATCCCGCTCTGGATCTCGACGCTGTCCGGTTCGTCCCGACTGGTCGAGATGTGTGACTGGCCGGGCTTGCGACGGTCCAGTTCTGCCTGAATCGCCGCTCGATCCAGTTCGAGGCCCGCCGGGCACCCGGAGACCACGACGCCCATTCCCGGTCCGTGGCTCTCTCCGTAGGTACTGATCTGGAAGAGCCGACCGAAGCGATTGCCGTTCATGCCTGTCTGCTCGGGGGGCCACGCTTTGAGGCTTTGGAAAGCGCCTATTCTGTCGCCAGGTCCGCACCGAGTTGGTCCAACACGTCGAAAAAAGCAGGGAACGAAACCGCCACGTCTTCCGCGTCTGAGATCCGAGTCTCACCGTCGGCCACCAGGCCGGCAACGGTCAGGGACATGACGATACGGTGGTCGCCCCGACCGTCGAGTGTGGCGCCTGTGAGTTCGCTCTCCCCGCCGTGGATCGTGAGTGTATCCCGCTCTTCGGTTACCGTGACGCCCATTCGCTCCAGCGATTCGGCCATGGCCGCCACTCGGTCTGTCTCCTTGTAGCGGACGTGCTCGCAGTTCTCGATGGTGGTCGTGCCCCCCGCTATTGCCCCCAGCACGGCGATCGTCGGGAGCAGATCGGGCGTGTCACCCACGTCGACCGTGATACCGGAGAGCGCCGACTGCGAGACGGTTGCTCGGCCGTTTGCCTCGTCCCAGTCGATGTCCGCACCCATGCGCTCCAGAATCTCGACGATCGCGCTGTCGCCCTGCGGGCCTGGGAACAGTCCTTCGACCGTGACCTCACCGCCGGCGACCGCCCCGGCGGCGAGCAGGTACGAGGCCGCGGAGAAGTCTCCCGGGACGGTATAGCCGTCCGCTGGGGTTTCGTACTCCTGCTTGCCGGGGACGACAAAGCCCACATCCGTCCGCTCGACGGCGACGCCGAACGCGGCCAGCACGTCGATCGTGATGTCCACGTAGGGCCCCGATTTCAGCGCGGACCGCAGCGCGATCTCGATTCCCGAGTCGGTCCTCGCGCCCGCCATCAGAAGCGAGGTGATGAACTGCGAGGAGACGTCCCCGGGAATCCGGACCGTGCCCCCGTCCGCCCAGCCTTCGACGACGATCGGGGCCTGGTCGGTGCCCCGGGTACTCCACGCGTGACCGCCCAACTGGTCGATCGCGTCGAGCATCGGCCCCTGAGGACGTGATCGAAGCGATTCGTCCCCGGTCAGCACCGTCGCCCCGTCCACGAGGCCGGCGACGCCCATCGCCAGCCGGATCGTGGTGCCGCTGTTCGCACAGTCGATGACGTCGGCCGGAACCGCTGGCTTGTCGCCAAAGCCGGACACTGTGAGTGAATCGTCTTCCTGCTCGACTTGTGCTCCGAAGGCCTCGACAGCCCGCATCGAGGCCCGCGTATCCGCACTCACGAGCGGCCGGTGAATCTCGGTTTCGCCGCCGTACGCGCCGGCGAAGATCGCCCGGTGGGTGTAACTCTTCGAAGGCGGGGCGGCGACCGACCCCGAGACGGTCGACTGTGACACCGTCGCGTGCATACCGGGAACTCGGAGGCCGTTCACATGACGGTTCCGGAGACGTTTTGCGCCCGGCCGCCGACCGCCCCAATATGGACCTCTCCCGACTCGACGAATACCTCGATTCGGCGGACCTGGACGGTTATCTCCTCGATGCGGATTCGACGGACCCGAGCCAGTATTACCTCTCGGGTTTTGACGCGCCGGATCCGTTCGTAACCCTCTACACACCCGCCCAGACCGCGATCCTCACCTCGCCGCTCGAGTACGCCCGGGCGAAAACGGAGAGTCGAGCCGACGCGGTGCGACGACTCGGCGATTACGACTACCGCGAGAAGCGGGCCGAACACGGCCGTGAACAGGCCAGAAGCATGGTTCTCGCCGAATTCCTCGCGGAGTTCGACGTGACCGCGGTGGGGACCAACCGCCGGTTCCCGCTTTTTACCGCGGACTCGCTCCGGGACCGACAGGTCACCGTTCAGGCGGATCCGGATGACGTGATCGAGGAGATCCGGGCGACCAAGACGGAGCAAGAACTGGCTCACATCCGGGAGGCCCAGTCGGCAAACGAGGCCGCCATGGAGGCGGCCGAGGCCATGATCGCGGACGCCGAGGTTGGATCCGACGGCGACCTCCAGCTCGATGGCGAGGTCCTGACCAGCGAGCGCGTGAAGGCCACCATCGAGCGGACGCTACTCGACCGTGGGTTCGCCCTCGACGATACCATCGTCGCGAGCGGACAGACCGGCGCGAACCCTCACGACTCGGGGTCGGGCCCGATCGGGGTCGACGAGCCGATCATCGTGGACATCTTCCCGCAGTCCAAGACCACGAAGTACCACGCGGACATGACCCGGACCTTCCTCAAGGGTGAACCGACAGCGGAAGTGGCGGACTTCTACGAGACCACCAAGCGCGCCAAGGCGGCCGCCCTGGAGACCGTCGAGGCGGGCGTAACGGGAGCGGACGTTCACGACGCAGTCTGTGATGTCTACGAGAACGCCGGGTACCCCACGCTTCGGGAGGACGAGTCGACGGAGACTGGGTTCATCCACGGCACCGGTCATGGAGTCGGGCTGGCCGTCCACGAGCAGCCCCAGATCAGCCCGGACGGCGGCGAACTGGAAGCGGGCCAGGTCATCACGATCGAACCGGGGCTCTACGATCCGGCAGTCGGCGGTGTCCGGATCGAGGATCTGGTGGTCGTCACGGAGGACGGCTACGAGAACCTCACCGACTACTCGGAAACTCTGGTCGTGTAGGCCAGAGCGAATCCTTTTGTCCAGCCGCTAATTATCTGTTGTCAATGGACGTGTTGATCGTCGGTGCCGGGGCCGTGGGCCGCTGGTTTGCGGGCCTTCTCGACGGCCCGGTTGCTTTTGCCGATGCGGATCGCGAGACGGCCGTCGCGGCTGCGGGTGAGTTCGAAACCGGTTCCGTGGCGTCGCTCTCGGCGGACGATTCGTATGATGTCGTGGTGATCGCGGTGCCGATGCGAGTTGCCGAGACGGTGATCCGCGAGCAGGCACCCCGCGCAAATCGAGCGGTGGTCGACCTCACCGGGTCGATGGTCGAACCGCTTGCGGCGATGGCCGCGGTCGCCGAGGAGCGGGAACGAATGAGTCTCCACCCGCTTTTCGCCCCGGAGCATGCACCGGGCCGGGTCGCAAAGTCGGTTGGAGCGGGTGGGCCCGTGGTGGACGAACTGAGCCGGGCGCTCGTGGAAGCCGGAAACACGGTGGTTCCAGTCGAGCCGGCGGTGCACGACGACGCGATGCGAACCGTGCAGGGCCAGGTCCACGCGGCCATCCTGGCTTTCGGACTCGCTTCCGAGCCCGTTCCTGATGAACTTGCGACCCCGGTTTACGAGGATCTTCAGGCGCTTCGCGAGCGGGTCACGTCCGGGACGCCGGGTGTGTACGCCGACATTCAGGAGACCTTCGACGGCGTCGAGGCCCTGCAAGCCGCCGTCGACCGACTCGCCGAGGCCGATCGGGCCGAGTTCGAGGAGTTGTACCGCGATGCCCGTTGACCGAACGGCGGTCCGGGACACCGCGAAGTACCTCCGGCAGATCAGGCCGATCGACCCGGCGGAAGTGAGCGAGTACGTGCCCGACCAGCCCGATCCCCGGGTCCTCCGACAGCTCCTTCGCGAGATGGCCCTGGAACTGGGGATTGCCGAAGGCCCTGACGGGCTGTTCCGGCCGGCGGCTACCGGCCCATTCAGGCGGCCCTTCGACGGTGTCGAGGGCCTGCCGGCGGCATACGACCGGGAACTCGAAGCACTCCTCGTCGAGCAGTACGGGCCGGACTGGCACCGGGGGGACAGTGGGGCGGCCATTCGCGAGCGAATCGAGCGACTCAAGGCCGATTACTTCGCGGGCCGGTCGGTCTCCTATGATTGGGACCTCGCCCTGGCGTACGCGATCTATCACCTCGCGGATTACTACGCGAGCACCCAGTACCTGCTTGCCGAACTCTCGCGCGAGGGGCTCGTCCCCAGCCAGGCCCGGATTTTGGATGTGGGGGCCGGTGTGGGTGGACCCGCGCTGGCGATTGCGGATTTCTTCGACGTGTCGAATCGCGAGCCGGACTCGCTCCCGGTCCTGGACTATCAGGCCGTCGAACCCGCAGCGGCCGCCGATGTGCTTGAAGCGCTGCTGGGTAGCGGGCCACGAAACGTCTCGGTTTCGATCGCAGGGGAGACAGCCGAGGCTTTTGAGTCGAATGAGACCTACGATCTGATCTTCTTCAACAATGTACTCTCGGAACTGGAAAACCCGGTCGAGACTGCCGAACGCTATCTCGATTTGCTCGCTCCAGACGGCTCGCTCGTCTTAACCGCTCCGGCCGACCGCAACACGAGCATCCAGCTTCGCGAGGTGGAGCGCGAACTCGAAACGCGTGGCGCGACCGTCTACGGGCCGACAGTCCGGCTCTGGCCGAACGAACGCCCCACGGAGGACTGCTGGTCCTTCGACAAGCAACCTGATATCACGGTACCGGGTGTCCAGGCGACCCTGGCCGAGGGGGCCGACCGCGCCGCGACCGTGAGAAACACCTCCGTCAAGTACTCCTATTCCATCCTCCGGACCGACGGTGAACGGCGTAATGACCTGGCGCTTTCCCGGTCGAACGTCGCGATGCTGGGCGAAATGGAAACTCATGTCGGGAGTCGGATCGACTTGGTCGTCGCGAAACTCTCCCGGAACCTCGCCGAGGACGGACACCCGCTTTACAAGGTCAGTGACGGCAGCGAGTCCGAAAATCACTTCGCCGTACTGGTCAACGAGACGGAACTGAACCAGGCCCTTCGCCGGGCGGACTACGGCGATCTGCTCTCGGTGACCAACGTGCTGGCACTCTACAACGACGACGAGGGGGCTTACAACCTGGTCGTCGACGAGGAGACCATCGTCGACACCTGAGGCGGTGTGCTTTTGCGCCGGGCCCTCCTCGACAGTCGTATGTCCGGGTCCCTTGACATCCTCGTGACGAACGACGACGGCATCGAGAGCCCCGGGATTCGAGCGCTCGCTCAGGAACTCTCGACGGTCGGGGAGGTCACCGTCGTTGCGCCCGCGGACAACAAAAGTGCCGTCGGACGGGCCAGTTCGCGGGAGGTCCGAGTTCGGGAGACCGATCTGGGATATGCTATCGAGGGGACCCCTGTGGACTGTGTGGTCGCCGGTATCGGTTCGCTCGCTCCGTATCCCGACGTGGTCGTCGCCGGGATCAACAAAGGCGCGAACCTTGGGATGTACGTCCTCGGCCGCTCGGGGACAGTCAGTGCCGCCGTCGAAGCGGCGTTTTTCGACGTGCCCTCGATCGCAACCTCGCTGTACCTGCCCGACGAGAAGTGGAAGCGCACGCTCGATATCGAGGCCTACGACCATGCGGCCCGGGCCACGAGACACCTCGTCGAGAACGCCGTGGGCAGCGGCGTGTTCGAGGAGGCGGATTACCTCAATCTCAACGCGCCGGACCCGGACGTCGAACCGCAGGGGATGCGCGTGACCCGCCCCTCCCGAGCCTACGACATGACCGCCGAACGGGACGGCGAGTGGGTGTCCCTCAAAGACCGGATGTGGCAGCGCATGGAGACCCAGAGTCTGGCCGACGGCGCTGACACCGACCGCCGGGCCGTTGTCGAGGGGCAGATAAGCGTCTCGCCGCTGACCGCACCACACACACCCGAGGGCTACGGAAAGCTCGAAGACCTGGTCGCGTCGTACTGATCGTGAGTCCAGTTTCGGATCCTCTCGCGGGTTTCCCGCTGCTTGTTCAGGTCCATTAGACAATATCGATTGTGCGTTCGCGGAAATACCGCTGTGGGTAATAGTGGGCAAGAGTTTTCCAGAACCGCACCGTAGTGTGTACCATGCCGAAAGTGGATGCGCGGGACATGCGAACCAACGAGACCGACGACCGAGGCCGAATCTACCTTGGGACGGAGTATGCTAACAAGCGGGTGACTGTCGCTGTCGTCGAAGTCGAGTCCGAACGACCCGACGAGGAACAATTAGCTGCTGCGTACCGCGAGGCTTCCCAGAGCGCCGGCCGCCTCGCTGCGGAGTGGGAGGGGGCGTCTGATGAGGCGTGGACGGACTCGATGGATGAGTGAGCGTCCCGCGGTTCGTCGGGGTGACATCGTTATCGTTCGCCTTGACCCTGCCGAAGGTCACGAGATGAAAAAGACTCGACCTGCGGTGGTCGTACAAAACGATATTGGAAATCGCAATTCGAGTACGACCATCGTTGCTCCGACGACAGGAACACACCGAGGCTACCCATTCGAAGTACTGGTCGAAGCGGATGGGTCATCGTTCGAGAAGGACTCCTCGGTTCGTCTCGACCAGATCCGTGTCGTCTCCATCGAAAAGCGGATTCAGTCGGTTGTCGGGAGTTTGAGCGACCCGACAATGGCCAAGGTGGATGAGGCACTGAAACTGAGTCTCGGTCTGGGTTGAGTCACCGGTTTCGGGGTTGCGGTCATCTGTGAGTCGCGCTATCCGTAAACCTTGTAGACTGTGAGTGCGCGTAAGAGGCACTGGAACAATCTTTTTTCCTACCGGTTCTCCCGCTGTTCGACCTTGTTCAACTCGATCAACAGCCTGAAAATCGCCTTGACCAGATTCGACTCCACGTCGTACTTCTCGGCGTTCGCACCGGCCCGATCCATTACGGCCTGCTCCTGGCTCTCGTCGGTGGTCGGAAGCCCCTGCTCGGCTTTGACCTGGGCGATCGTGTCCGCAACGTAGGTCCGTCGGGCGATCAACTCCACGATGTCGTGGTCGATCATCCGGATCTCCTCACGGAGGTCGTCTAGTGACATGTCCTCTGTCGGCGTCTCGCCTGGAGTGTTCGATTCGCTCATTCGATGATCGCCCCCGTGTTCTGGGTCCGTGTTCGAATCGTTCGCCCATCACGTTTCCCCCACCGGTCGAGGACCGTTTCGATGGCCGACTCGTCCCCGACGGCGACGTAACTCGGTCCAGTCCCGGACAGCGAGACACCGTCCGCCTCCGGCAGCGCCTCGATCATCGGTTCGGTCGACTGCTGGAGTGCCGGGGCGAAGGCAAGCCCGTTGATGGTCATCGCAGTGGCGTACTGACCGCCTTCCGCGAGGTCTCGAACCACTTCGGCCACCGGCGCGATCCGCTGACAGCGATCGACGTCGGCGTCGGCGCTAAAGGCCTGCTCCGGCGGGATCCAGACGGCGACCGCCCACTCGACTGTATCCCGGTCGAGCAGTTGGTCCGCGGTGTTGTCCGTGATCGTCAGGCCGCCGAGCATGCTCGCGCTTGCGTCGTCGAACGCGCCCGTTACCGTCACACCGGCCTCACGGGCTGCTTCGACGCCCAGGCGGGCGGCCGCCTCGCGATCCATCGCGTCGGCCTGGCCGAGTGCCGAGAGCGTGGCCAGCACCGTGGCGTTCGCGGCCGCACTCGAACTCTTGAGTCCGCCGGCCATCGGCACGTCGCTCTCGGTTCGAATCCGCAGTCCACCAGTCTCGCCTAGCTCCGCTTGAACCGCCCGAGCGGCCGCTTCGATCAGCGTCGTGTCCGCCTCGGGGTGGCCCGCGATCTCGCCGTGGACCGTCTCGCCTTCGAGAGTGACTTCCGCGGTGACGTACTCCTCGATGGCGAAGGCCGATCCGTACCCCGTCGCCAGTGCGTTGAGCACCGTCCCGGCGGCCGGGGCCCGTGCGCGTCCGTCCATGGCGGCAGTTCTGCGAGCGGTCACTTACGGTTGCCGATCTTTCGGAACGGCGGGCTTTTGATCCCGGATGGAAAAACTCACCCATGAGCCAACGCAGCGAGGTGGCCCCCGAGCCGCTCGGCGTCGAACTGGACGAGGGCGGCATTTATGTCAGCTACCAGGACAACCGCCGGGTCTTCTACAACGGCATCCCCGAACTCGTCACGGGCACACTGCGCTGTCGGCCCGGCAAGGACGTACAGGTGCTGGTCACCGACGAGTCCGAGACCGAGGGCGTGATGACCTACGTCAACGAGTTGAAAACGGCCGACGACATTCTCGAATCCAGCGGGGTCGGCCGGGTGTATCTCGACCCGGGGGAATCGACGGAACTCTTCGAGGGAGTCGTCGCGTCCGTCGACGGCCTCGCAGTCGAGATCACGGCCGATATGGATGCCGTCGACGGTCGGGTCTTCGTCTTCGAGGAGGACGAACTCGGGGAGCAGATGTACGAACTCAGCGAGGACTGATCACTGCAAGTAGGTCGGATCTTCGGCGTCGCAGTTGGCCTCGTGCTGGCGGGCGTCCTCGGGATCGTCGAACATCATTCCGCATTTCTCACAGACGTACCACGTGACCCCGTCTTTCGTGGTTTCCGTTACCATATCCCCATATCGATGCCCCGGCAGTATAGGCATTCCCCCGCCATCCTTTAACCGCTGGACGCGAAGCACGCACATGAGCGGGACTCCGGCCATCGAGGCCGTTCTGCGGGAGGCCCAGCCGCGGGATGCTGGACAGGGAGTGATCAGGCTCTCCCGGGCCGCGATGCGCGAACTGGGGGTGTTGAGCGGCGAGTCGGTCCGGATCGTCGGCGCGGAGACGACCGTGGCACGGGTCTGGCCGGGGCGGAGCGACCTCGGACCCAACGAACTGCGGGCTGACGGAGAACTCCGGGCCAACGCCGGTGTGGCCGTCGGCGACCGCGTCAAGATCACGCCGGTCGAACTCGCGGAAGCCGACTCGGTCACGCTGGTTCCAACCGCCGACCCCGGCGTCGACCCTGGGACCCTCGAACAGGCCGTGGGCAGACGTCTCAGAAATCGCTCGCTTCGGACGTCCCAGCAGGTGAAAGTCGACTCGCTGGGCGAGTTTCGCGTGACGGCTACCGATCCCACGGGCCCGGTTCGGGTCACCGAGGAGACTGTCGTCCACCTCGGCGCGGCCGAGGACGCCGCAGCCGACGTGGGGGTCACCTACGAGGACATCGGCGGACTCGATGACGAACTGGCGGCCGTGCGCGAACTCATCGAAGCGCCCCTTTCCGAGCCCGAACTGTTCCAGCGACTCGGTATCGACGCCCCGAAGGGGGTGCTCCTCTTCGGGCCGCCGGGGACCGGCAAGACCCGAATCGCCCGGGCCGTCGCCAACGAGGCCGACGCGCATTTCATCTCGATCTCCGGGCCCGAGATCGTCACGAAGTACAAAGGCGAGTCCGAACAGCGGATCCGGAGTGTCTTCGAGGAGGCTCGCGAGCAGGCCCCGAGCGTGATCTTCTTCGACGAACTCGACGCAATCGCCGGGAAGCGAGATGACGGTGGGGACATGGAGAACCGGATCGTCGCCCAGCTTCTCTCGGAACTCGATGGGCTTGCGGCCCGCGGTGAGGTCGTCGTCATCGGCGCGACGAATCGCGTGGACGCGATCGATCCCGCGCTCCGGCGGCCTGGCCGGTTCGATCGCGAGGTCGAGATCGGGGTCCCCGATCGTGAGGGCCGCGAGGAGATCCTCCACATTCACACCCGCGGCATGCCCCTGACCGAGGACGTGGACATCCCGGCGCTGGCCGAACGGACCCATGGGTTCGTCGGAGCGGACCTGCAGGCACTGGTCGTCGAGGCCGCGATGGTCGCCATGGGGCGATATCGGGACGACGAGGCGGAGCTCTCGGTCACCCGCCAGGATTTCGAAGCCGCGTTGTCGGCGGTCGAGCCCTCCGCGATGCGGGAGTTCGTCGCCGAGATGCCGGCCACCTCGTTTGCCGATATCGGTGGGCTCGAGGACGTCAAACAGGCGCTTCGGGAGGCCGTCGAGTGGCCACGTACCCACCGCGAACTCTTCGAGGCCACGTCGACCGATCCACCGTCGGGCATCCTGCTCTACGGGCCGCCGGGAACCGGGAAGACGATGCTCGCCCGAGCCGTCGCGAGCGAGAGCGGGGTCAACTTCATCCGGGTCGCGGGACCGGAGCTTTTCGACCGCTACGTCGGGGAGTCGGAACGAGCGGTCCGCGAGCTCTTCGAGCGAGCTCGCCAGGCCGCACCCACGGTGGTCTTTCTGGACGAACTCGATGCCATCGCGGGTCGACGGGGTGACACCCAGGAGGTCACCGAGCGGGTCGTCTCCCAGCTTTTGACCGAACTTGACGGGGCGGCCGCGGATCCGAACCTGATCGTTCTCGGGGCGACCAACCGGCTCGAAGCGATCGACCCCGCACTGCGCCGCCCGGGTCGGCTGGAACGGCAGCTCCTCGTGCCCGAACCGGGCCGGGAGGCTCGCCTGGCGATCCTCCGAGTCAAAACCGAGGACAAACCGCTGGCCGCGGACGTCGATCTCGAAGCCCTCGCCGACGACCTGGCCGGGTACACGGGCGCGGACATCGATGCGCTTGTGCGTGAAGCCTCCATGCGAGCGATCCGGGAGGCGGTCGAGGAGGGCATCGAGGACGGTGGAGCGATTACCGTCACACCCGGGCACTTCGAGGCCGCGATAGCTGCCGTCGATCCGGACGGAACTGGTGGCCGAGAAAACGACACGCTCTCCCCGCAGCACTCGTAACTCGGCATATGACTTGTGCTGTCGTCTTCGACATGGACGGGGTGATCGTCGACACCGAGCAGTACTGGATCGAGGCCGAGCGGGAGATCCTGGATACTGCCTTGCCCGCCGGCCACGACGTCGATCCGCTTGACATCACCGGGATCAACGTCCACGATCAGTACGACCTGCTGGCCGAGGAGTATGACCTGCAGGTCTCCCAAGAGGCGTACTTCGATCTTTTCGATCGGGAGGCCGAGGGCGTCTACGAGCGGGCCGACCTCCTCGCCGGCTTTCATGACCTGCTCGATGCGATCCGGGCGCGTTCGGTCCCCATCGGGCTCGCGACCTCCTCGTATCCCCGGTGGATCGACATCGTCTTCGAGAGCCACGATCTGGACGGCCGCTTTGACCAGGTACTCAGCGCTGCGAACCTCGACGGTCCGGGTAAACCAGCGCCGCTGATCTACGAGACGATCGCCGAGCGCCTGGACCGGGAGCCGACCGATCTAATCGTCGTCGAGGACTCCGAGAACGGCATCGCGGCTGCCGCCAGCGCCGGGGCCTACACGGTTGCCTACGCTGCTCACGGGACAGACGACGGCACCGACCGCTCACCAGCCGACGAGGTGGTCGAGACCCCGACGGGACTCGAAGAACGCGTGCTGGCGCTTCTCGACGGCGAATAATCGGGCGTATTACCAGAATGCCTTCGTCCGGGCGTACTCCCGTTCGCGCTCCAGAATGTCCCGGTAGAAGTCACTCTCCGATTCGCGGTGCCGGTTGATGATCCGTGCGGCGTTCTCGGGGCCGACCCCGCGGGCCGAGAGTGCGATGACTGCCTGCTTGCCGTGGCCCTGGACGAGGCTGGCGTTCCGGTAGGCTCGCTCGGTGAGCCGTTCCTGTTCCTCGTCCTTGTCTTGGGCTTTCAGCGCCGAGACGACGTCGTCGGCGTAGGGGCTCAGGGCGGCGATCTGGGTCGACTCACAGTGGGGACACTGGGGCTGGTCCCGGACCCGCTTGACCGTGGTTTCGCGGTCGTACTCCAGACAGTGCAGGCAGACGAGTCGGACCTCATCCTCCTGGATGCGCTCTCTGACCGTCTCGATCACGCTCGCGTCGGCGTTCTCGGGGGTCAAAAGCTCCGACCCGCTCTGTCGCCCGCCGGTGCCGATGGCGGTTCGCTCCCCGATCGCGGCGAGTTCGACGGCCTCCGATTGAATCGCCGCGATGATTTCTTGGGCCCGGTCGATGTCCAGGATCTCGTGGAAAACTTCCCGCACTGCCTCGTCGTAGACTGGGGTATCCTCCAGGGCGGCCATCACTCGATTCAGCGAGACGCCGTCGCCGCCCTTCCAGCGCTTGAGCGCGCCGAACTTCGCGGCCACCTGCGAGAGGGTGAACTTGAGCGTCTCGGAGCCGTTCAGACTCAACTCCAGGAGCGGACCGACGTGTTCGGGATCGGTCGTCTGGAGCACCTCGCGAACGTCGTTGGCCCTGATGCCCCGGGGAACCTCCAGTTCGATCCGGTAGGGATCCACGTCGATCCCGACCGAGGAGCCCGTCTGTTGGCCCAGCAGTGCCGCGAGAAGTCGGCCGATCGTCTCGTTACCCTTGAGCCCGCCGGCGACGTTCACGACGATCGTTCGGCCGTGTGATTCGATCAGGATCCGGTCGTCGGTCGGCAACGGCGCGCCCGACTCGACGTGGCGCTCGATCTGTCCCAAGGCGTCTTCGATGGTGTCGGTCCCGGCCGGATAGCGACTCGCGAGGTCCGCGGCGACGGCTTCACTCGGCGCGCCGGCTTCGAGTTGGTCCGCTGTGACTCCCCGTAGCTCGCCGACTTCCTGGGCAACGGGGTAGGGGACCGGGATCTCTTGACCCGTCCAGGATGGCACCTCGCCGGCCGGGTCCTCGATCGGCGAGACCTCGACCCGCTCTTTGTCCTCGTCGATCTCGGAGATCCGCCACATGTCCCCCCGCTGGATGAAGGTCGCCCCCGGTTCGGCGAAGTTGACGACGAATCGCTCGTCGAGGGTGCCGACCTGGGCCCCGCTGGCGATGTCAAACACCTCGTAGGTCTCCTCGTCGGGGATCATCGAGAGGTTCCGGTAGTAGTACTGCCAGGTCCCGCCGGACTTCTCGATGCGGTCTGCGGCCTCGTCGAGCCAGATGATGTAATTCGAGTTGAGTTCCCGCACCACCTCCCTGAACGTCTCTTCCTCCAGGTCGCGAAACGGGTAGGCGTTCGTCACGATCTCGTAGGCTCCCCGGGCGGAAATCTCGCCGGCGTCCATCGCCAGGCCGACGACCTGGTTCGCGACGACATCCAGACTCCCGTGGTGGATCTCCGCCGGTTCGACCTGCCCGTCAGTCGCCCGGCGGGCGATCGCGAGCGCTTCGAGCGTATCGTCCGGGTGTCCCGTGACGACGGTTCCCGAGGAGACGGTGTCGTGTCGGTGCCCGGCCCGGCCGACCCGCTGGAGGAGGCGGGCGACCTCGCGGGGGCTGGCGTACTGGACCACGTGGTCGATCCGCCCCACGTCGATCCCGAGTTCCATCGAGGAAGTGCAGAGCAGGGCGTCGAGTTCGCCCGCCTTGAAGCTGTCTTCGACCTCGATCCGGGCGCTCTTCGAGAGTGACCCGTGATGGACGCCGATGTTCGCGCCCATCTCCTTGAATCGGGAGCCGAGCGCCTCGGCAGTCTGGCGAGTGTTGACAAATATCAATGTCGAGTCGTGGGTCTCGACCAGGTCGGTGATGTATCGCAGGTGACTGGCGACCGTGGGCGTGGTCATCAGCTCCGAGGAACGGTCCCGGTCGGCGGGCGTGATCTCCGGCTGGACCACTTCGACGTCGATCTTGCTCGTCACGTCCACCGAGACGATCTCACAGCCACGATCACCGGTGAGGAACTTCCCCACCTCGCCGGGATCGCCAACCGTCGCCGAGAGGCCGACCCGCTGGATCGGGCCCGCGAGTTCGCGCAGTCGCTCCATGGCGACGGTCAACTGGGCCCCGCGCTTCGAGGCGGCGAGTTCGTGAACCTCGTCGATCACGACATAGCCCACGTCTTCGAGGCCCTCGCGGAGCGTCGAACCGGTGAGCATCGCCTGCACCGTTTCAGGAGTGGTCACCAGCACGTCCGGCGGATCTTCGGCCTGTTTCTGTCGCTGGTACTGGGTCGTGTCACCGTGTCTGACCTGCACGTCCAGGTCGAGGGTTTCGCCCCACCACTCCAGGCGGTCCCGCATGTCACGGTTGAGCGCCCGGAGCGGGGTGATGTAGAGCGCGCCGAACCCGTCCCGATCGTCCGCGACGAGCGCGTCGAAGATTGGGAGCATCGCCGTTTCGGTCTTCCCGGTCCCTGTCGGCGCGATCACCAGGGTGTGCTGGCCGGCGGCGATCGGTGGTATTGCCCGGCGCTGTGGCTCGGTCGGGGTGGAGAACCCTCGTTCGGAGAGGGCCGCCCGGACCGCGGGCCCGAGGGCGGCGAAGGCATCAGCACGCCCCGTCTCGCTCATTGTCGGCTCTAACGGAGAGGTGAGGTTAAGCCCGTTGCTCGCCCCTAGATCGAGTCGTACTGTCCCAATCGGGTGCCGTCGAGCAGGTAGGCCTGTGCGGTCGGCGCGGCGGCGGGGAGAAACGGAGCGAGGAACTCCTGGCCGGGGACGTTCACCCACGTCCCGCCCACGAGTTCGTTGAAGGCCGGGAAGACGACGATCTCGTCCGGCCCATCGATGTCGGCGTCGTAGTGATCCTCGAAGGGAGCGGGGTCTCCGTCGCCCCGTAGCCAGACTCGCTCCACTCGACTCCCGCCGACCTCGTCTTCCAGTCTGACACAGGGGTGTTCGTGGCCGAGTGCGAGGACCGACACGTCGAGTACCGACGGATCTGGCCAGGTGTGTCCGTGGGCAAAGCCCAAGTCGCCGATGCGCACGCCGGTCCCCGGTGTGACCGTCACGTCGATGGCGTCGCCGAGCATGCCGTCGTGGTTGCCCGGAACGAGATGGACCTCCCGATCGCGCAGCCGGTGTTCGAGCTCCATGAGCTCCTCCAGCTCGGCGCCGTCGGGCTGCCCGATGTGATCGCCCAGGTCCCCCAGAAAGAGGACCTGGACGGGGTCCACGCGGTCGAGCAAGCTGGCGAGTCGCTCCCGGCGCTCGGCCGCCTGGCTCTCGACCTCGACGCCTTCCCGACGGTATCGTCCTTCGATGCCTGCGTGGTAATCGGCGACTACCAGGATCGGGCCCTCGGGCCCGTCCGCGACCGCGGCTGGCTCGCCCTCGATCGGTTCGATCGCCGGCATTCAGATCGGCTTCAACGCGTCCGCTCCGGACTCGAAGCAACGCCCACCGAGCAAGGCGTCCTCGATGGCGTTCTCGATGGCGTCCTCGCTCAGTCCGTGGCGGTCTTCGAGGGTTTCGATCAGTTCGGGACGAGGGACCCCGTCGCCGTCTCCGAGTTCCTGGAGCGTGTTGACGACGAGGTTCTGCACCTCGCCCTCGGAGAGGTTCGCCGCCTGTGGGTATCCTGCATCCGTTTCCTCCTCGATCTCCTCGTCCGTCTCGTCCGTTTCCCCCTCCGTCGCCTGCGTGTCGGCCTCGTCTGCTTCCGTATCCGTGTCCGTGTTCTCCTCAGCCTCCGGATCTGCCTGGTCTGTGTCCGTCGTGTCCGGCTGTTCCTCCGATACATCTTCGGCTGCCGAATCTTCCTCCTCGGCGGCAACCCCCTGTGTCTCTTCGGGCGTTTCCGCGCCCTCGGAGGGCTCGAACTCCGCACCGCTCTCGAATCCCACGTCGAAGTTCTCCTTGACTTCAGCGCGTTCCTCCTCGGAGAGTTCGTAGAGTTCGTCCTCTTCAGCCTCGTCTGTCGGTGGCTCGGACACGTCCGACTCTGCTTCGGGGGCTGTGTCCGCCATCGTGGTTTCGGCGGCTTCCGTTTCCGGCTCCGTGGCTGGGGTGTTCGGTGCCGCTTCGTCGGCCGTTGCAGCTGCTGGCTCGGTTTCGGGCTCGGCTGCCGGTTCCGAATCTGTGGTCGGCTCGATCGGATCGGCTTCGCCCGTCTCGGTAGCGGCCGGGGCGTCCGTCGGCTCGGTCGTTCCGGTGTCTGCAGGTTCGGACGATTCGGTGTCCGACTCCTCTACCGGTTCGGCGATCGAATCGCCCAGCGTGATGTCCGTAAATCCGGTCAATACGGTTCCGTCGCCTCCCTCGTCGGGGGCGAAATCGACGCTCTCGACGGCATCCGTTTCGCCGGCCACCATTTCGACGGCAGAAAGCGCCATCTCCTGGACCGCTTCGAGGTAGCCGGTCGTCGGCTCGTAAGCCGAAATCGCGCGGGGAATGCCCGCCGCGAGTGCCGGACTGGCTCCCGCATCGATCAACCGGGCTTCCAGTTCGTCGCCGCGCTCCGGTGCGTCGAGGGCCATCGCCATGAGTCCCGTCCGTTCCAGAGTCTGCACGGCGGTCTGGACGATCCAGCTGTCTCGGGTGTTCGCGTCGACCTCGTTGACGCGTTCGGGGCGTAGCGACGTGAAGATTCGATCCGAGTCCTCCGGTTCGAAGGTCCGGGCCTTGCCCGTGAGTGCGACGAACATCGGCGGCTCGGCCGCCTCGAAGAAGGCCAGGGCGTCGGGCTGGTACTGGCCGGCATAGCAGACAAAGGCCCCGGAGGGATCGACGATCCGCGCGCGAAGCACCCCATCGCTCACCTCCTCGGTTTCGGTGAGTGCGCCCACGACGAACACGCGGTTCACCCGTGCGCCCGTCGGCGTGACGAGGTACTGTGGGGCTCGCTCCTCGTCGCTCTCGGCGTACGTGTACGTGGCAGCCTCGAATTCGTCGGCGAAGACCCGGTAGGCGACCTCGCGGGTCGGGGCGGCCCCGCTCATCGTGGCACCTCCGGCGTGCGTTCTCGACTGACTCGGCCGTCCTCGCGCGGCGTGGTTGCCCCGCCTGGGCCGGGGGTTCGTCCCTGGGTAGTCATCGTGGGAGAGTACTGCCGCCCGACGGTAAAAGGGTATGGACGACCGGTCACAGTCGAAAGCGTTTCCCCGACGGCTGGCGATCGCTCTTGCATGTACGTGGCCGTGAACGCCGCCATGAGCGTCGACGGGAAACTGGCCTCCCGCGAGCGCGAGCAGCTGGCTATCAGCGGACCCGAGGACTTTGCCCGGGTCGAACGCTTGCGCGCCGAATACGACGCCATCATGGTCGGCGTCGGAACGGTCCTCGCGGACGATCCCTCGCTGACACTCGATGACCCCGCGGCTCACGGCGAGCCGCCTGCTGACCACCCGACCCGAATCGTCGCGGATTCACGGGCACGGACCCCGCCCGACGCGCGGGTCCTCGATGAGACGACTGAAACCTACGTACTGGTCAGCGAGGCCGTCCCGACGGACCACGTGGACAGCCTGGAGCGTGCCGGAGTTTCGATCCTGGAAGCCGGGACCAGCCAGGTGGACCTGGCGGCCGCACTCGACAGGCTGGAAGCGACGGGGATCGACAGCCTCCTGGTCGAGGGCGGCGGCGAACTCATCTTCTCGCTGGTCGCGGCCGGGTTGGTCGACGAACTCAGCGTCTTCGTTGGCTCCATGCTGATCGGCGGCCGTGATGCCCCAACGCTGGCTGATGGGACGGGCTTTACTGAGGACTACCCGTCGGTGAACTTGCAGTCGGTCAGCGAGCTAGACGACGGTGTGCTTCTGGAGTACGAAGTCGACTGCGAGAACCCTTAGTGGGAGTGGCCGGTCGCCTCGGCGTAGCTCACACCGAAGCGGTCCTCGAACGCTTCGAGCATCTCGCTCTCGATCGCTTCGAGGTCCACCTCCGTGGCCTCGTCCTCACTGTGGTGGGCGAGCGCGTGAGCGCGCTCGGTGAAGGCCATCACGAGCATGTCCGCGGCGATCATGGCGTCTGTCTCCTCGGGTTCCTCTCGGTAGAGATCAATAACGTCCAGGGGGAGAGTGATCTCGTCCGTACCAGTTTCGGTCTCGACGGTTACCGTAATCGAATCGGCCATGGATGGCCTTGGCCGAGACCACTTGTAAAGCTGCCCATCGAGTCAGTCGTCGGCGGTGACTGGCTCGGATTCCGGCGTCGCTGGGGCTTCCTTCGCGAGCCACTCGTCCACGTCCAGGGCTGCCTGGCTGCCCATCCCGGCGGCCGTGACCGCCTGCTGGTAGTGGAAGTCGACCACGTCGCCCGCGCCGAAGATGCCCTCGACGTCGGTCATGGTCTGGTTGCCGCCGCGGCCGCCCTGCGTGACGATATAGCCCTCGTCGTCGAGTTCGACGCCCGTGTCCACCAGGTAGTCCGTGTTGGGGGTGTGGCCGATCGCGACGAACACCGCGGCCACGTCCATCGTGTCCTCCTCGACGTCCTCTCCAGCATCGAGTTTCTCCTTGGGGTGCCCATCCGGGTGGGAGACCACGTGAACGTGGTCGACGCCATCCTCGGGACTCCCGTGGATCTCCGTGAGCTCCGTGTTCTTCACGAGCTCGATGTCCCCTTCCTCGACGTTCTCCATGGTACGGTCGATCCAGTAGTCCTCCGCGCGGAACTCCTCGCGACGGTGGACCAGGTAGACGGTGTCGGCGAACTTCGTCAGGAAATCGGCCTCCTCCATCGCGGCGTCGCCGCCACCGACGACGATCATGTCCTCGCCCTGGAAGAACGCGCCGTCACAGGTCGCACAGGTCGAGACGCCATACCCCATCAGCTCGTCCTCACCCTCGATGCCCAGCAGTCGGGCACTGGCTCCGCTCGCGGCGATTACGGCGTCCGCGGTGTAGACGGTGTCATTCGAGAGCGTGAGTTCGAAGGGGTAGGTCGAGTCGTCGACGGACTCGACGATCCCGTGTTCGATCTCGGCCCCGAACTTCTGGGCCTGCTTGCGCATCCGGTTGATCAACTCGGAGCCGTTGATGCCGTCGGGGAATCCGGGATAGTTGTCGACCTCCGTCGTGAGCGTGAGCTGGCCACCCGGCTCGTCGCCCTCGATCAGGAGTGGGTCGTTGTTGGCCCGTCCCGCATAGATGGCCGCTGTCAGTGCTGCGATCCCCGAGCCGACGATGACCAGTCGCTGGTGTTCGGCCGTCGATTCCTCGGTTTCCTCGCCGATCGACGACGTATCCGTTTGTGGGGCTTCCATACAATATCAAAGTGACTGAAGTCCCTATTTACCTTGCGCCATCGGCCGCAGTTGTCCGTTTCCGTGCCGTTTGTGGCCATCTCACGCACTCTCAGGCTTGTCGGCACGTTTAGGACCGTCGCCGTCCTCGCTCCGGTCATGCCTGCGGACCTCCAGGAGAAGACCGATCGGTACGAGTCACTGCTCGAAGCGGCGGTCGAGGCTGCCGAGCCGGTGCCCGCACAGGGAACGCCGCTTGAGACCGTCGCGATGGAGTTCATGGAAATGGCGGTTTCGTACCTGGAGGACGGCCGCCACTTTCGGGCGACCGACGACCCGGTCAACGCTCTTGCAGCATTCTCCTACGGTCATGCGTGGCTCGACGCCGGCGCGAGACTCGGGGTCTTTTCGGTGCCGGCGGACACGGAGCTTTTCACCGTCGAGCCCACCCGCTGAACGGGAACGTGCGTTTTTTAACTGTCACCGGTGTATCGACTGATACAACTATGCCGTCGTCCAATGGACCCCTCGAAGGCACCCGGAACAAACTCTCGAACCCACCACGCGAGCGCGGAACCTCCCCGCCCCAGCGATCCGTCGCGGAGTTCGACGAAGGACAGACCGTCCACCTGCGAATCGACCCGAGTGTCCCTGACGGTCGCTTCCATCCCCGGTTCAACGGTCTCACTGGCGAGGTCACTGGAACCCAGGGCACCGCCTACAAGGTCGCGATCTCCGACCGGGGCAAGGAGAAGACCCTCCTCGTCGGCCCCGCCCACCTCCACGAGCAGACCGAGTAATGTCCCTGTTCAAAGAGACTCTCGACGAGGAGCTACTGACGATTCCCGAGGCCAAAGAACTCCTCGCCGATGTCGAGGCCGAACGGGCAGGCGACGAGGACCGCGAACTCCGCTACGAGCTGGCCCGCGCCATCGACCACGTCAACCGGTTTGCCGTGCTCGACGTCGAGGAGTCCCGGGAGCTAGTCGCGGAGCTTTCGGAGCTGGAGTACGTCGAGGAGCCGGTCGCCTACAAGGTTGCAAATCTGCTCCCGCGCACGCGAACGGAGCTTCGCTCGGTGTTCGCCCAGGAGCGGTATGCGCTCGACGGCGAGGAACTCGACGCGATCCTCGACATCGTTTCGAAGTACGCCTGAGCTACCGGGGGTCCGTTTTTCGATCTACAGGCGGAGCAGGCCGAGTGCCTCGGGATCGCCGGAAGACGGAGTCTTCCGGGATGACGAGATACCTTCGATCTCTCGAACCACTTGCCCCCGAGGCGGTTCACCCGCCAGTGGAGACCACCGTTTAAGTTCCGCCTTCACGTAGGCCGGGACATGACCGAGGACAGTGCCGAGTCGGATGTCGCCCACGGTGTCGTACTCGATTTCCTCCCACACGGTCGGAGCGACGCCGAGGAACCCCAGTATCGACGGTCGCCGGTGATCTACGCGGTCGGCACCGAGCACTTCTCGCTTTACGAACTGACACTTGGGGACGACGCGGACGTCTCGATCGGCGACCGGGTTCAGCTCCGACCTGACTTCGATTCGGGTATCCAGCGGGGTCGGCAGGTCGAGTACGAGGACCTCTCCGATGGCGCACAGTCCGAACTGGAGTACGTCATCGAGGAGATCGTCACCGACGAGGAACAGCGTTTCGTCGACTTCTTCACCGAGGCCCAGCCCGTGAGCCTCCGGATGCACCAGCTCAACTTGCTCCCCGGAATCGGGGACAAACTCCGGGATAACATTCTCGATGCGCGCAAGCGCGGCCCCTTCGAGTCCTTCGAGGACCTCGAATCGCGGGTGTCCGGCCTCCACGATCCGAAGTCCATCGTCGTCGATCGGATCCGGGCCGAACTCACCGACGAGGATCTCAAATACCGGATTTTCGTCGGCTCGTAAGGGGTAAAGCGCTCGCCCCGTAACTCCGGCCAATGACCACACGAGACCCGGACCGACTCGTGGCCGCCGCCGGCCGCGGCGACCCGAACCAGGACCAGCACTTCCTCGTCGACGACCGGGTCCTCGACCGAATCCCGGAGTACGCCTCGGCGTTCGACCTGTCTCACGTGCTGGAAATCGGTCCGGGGGCCGGCGCACTTACTGATCGCCTGCTTGCCGTTTCGGATCACGTAACCGTCATCGAGCGTGATGCGGCCCTGGTCGCGTTTCTCGAAACGGAGTTCGCCGAGGCGGTCGCCGACGGCCGACTCACGATCCTCGAAGGCGACGCCATGGAGATCGACCTCCCCGAGTACTCCGTCTGTATCTCGAATCTCCCCTACGGGATCTCCACGGCGGTGACCTTCCGGTTACTTCGCCGTCAGCGGCCCGCGGTGCTCATGTTCCAGGCCGAGGTCGCCGAGCGACTGGTCGCCACGCCCGGGACGAGTGACTACGGGCGACTGTCAGTCGGGGCCCAGCACTACGCCGACGTGGAGATCGTCGAACCCGTTCCACCGGAGGCCTTCGACCCCCAGCCCGCGGTGGACAGCGCGATCGTCACCGTCACGCCCCGGACCCCCGAGTACGAGGTGCCGGACGACCAGGCCTTCCTCGATCTCGTCAAGGCGCTTTTCACCCAGCGGCGCAAGACCGTGCGGAACGGGATTCGAAACACCGTGCATATCTCCGGGATCGAGCACCCGGAGGCGGTGATCGACGCCCTTCCAGACTCGATCGTGGGGAAGCGCCCCGACGCCCTCGAACCGGCCGAGTTCGCCGAAATCGCCGTCACCGCCGCTCGGATCGATGCGTGACCTGGCCGACCGACGGGGGATCGAGACGGAGATTTACGAGGCCGCCGAGGATTCACACCTGCTTCTGGAGGCGGCCCGTTCCGAGATCGAGGCCAAGGATCTGGTGCTCGAAGTGGGGACGGGATCGGGCTACGTCGCGAGTGAGATCCGTGACGAGACCGGGGCGACGGTCATCGGATCGGACGTCAATCCACACGCCTGCCGCCGGGCGCGGGATCTCGGAATTCAGACCGTGTGTGCCGACCTCGTCGCGCCCTTCCAGGACGGGGTGTTCGACGCGGTCCTGTTCAATCCGCCCTACCTGCCACGCGTCGAGATGGCAGCGCGAGACGATTGGGTCGAAGACGCGCTGACTGGTGGCGAGGCCGGCCGGGAGGTGATCGAGCCGTTCATCGAAACCGTCGGGCGCGTGCTTGCTTCTGGCGGGGCCGTGTATCTGGTCGTGAGTACGCTTACCGGGCCCGAGGCGGTCGAATCGCAGGCCCGATCGGCGGGGTTCGAGGTGCAGGCCGTTCGCGAGGCGTCGTTTCCGTTCGAGAAGTTGTTGGTGTTGGAACTGACCCCGAAACGAAGTTGAGGATTACTGGGGGGCAGCGGGCTGTTGAGCCAGCCCCGTCTCGCGCAGGAGTTCGTCTCGCAGCGGTCGGAGCTCTTCGATGGAGAGGGATCGGGTAGAGATCATGAGATGCTTTGCATCGTAATCGTCCCAGCCATCCGCCTCGACTGTTATCTCACCGTTCTTGGCGAGTTCCCGGTACCCGGTCCCCGGATACGGGGTGGTGTACGCCAGTGAGAGGTCTGCGCCAAGCTCGTGCAACTCTTTCATGAACTCGATCTGTGCCCTGATCGTTCGCTCCGTATCTGAGGGGTGGGGGAACATGAAAGACGCCAACACGTCGAGATTAGCGGCGACGGCCTGCTCGACCGACTCGCGGATGTCTTCGGTCGTAATCCCCTTGCCGATGGTCTCCAGCATCTCTTGTGATCCGGCCTCAACTCCGAACTGCACCCCCGTGGCGCCGGCTTCGGAGAGCCGTTCGAGAAGATCCTGATCCACCAGGTCGACACGCGTTGCCACCGTGAAACTCCATGGCTGAGAGAGTTCGAGACTCGACAGCCGATCGAGCAGTTGTTCGGTCTTCGGTCGGTGGAGCGTGAACACGTCGTCGGCGAAGTTGAGATGGTCGATCCCGTAGCCCTCGACGAGTTCCCGAATCTCCTCGACGACTCGGTCCGGCGAGTGGAACCGTCGGCCGCCCTCGTCCCAGATCGAGTTCACCGCACAGAAGTGACAGTTGAACGGACAGCCACCTCTGGAGAACAACAGGTTCCCGGGCGAGCGATACAGATGCAACGGGAAGAGGTCCCGTGCAGGCGGTGGGAGGGTATCCGGATCCTCGATGAACGGCCGTCGGCCGGTGAATTTCACCCCATCACCGGTCTCGAATGCGACTCCCAGTATGTCGGTCGGTCTTTGACCTTCGATGGTGGATTCGACTAGTTCCACCATCGTCCGGTCACCTTCCCCGACGACGACGTAATCGACGGCTGGCTCCGTCGCCGTCGATTCGTAGGTCACGGATGGATGAGCCCCGCCCATGACGACTGTCGTCTCTGGGTCGAACTCCGTGACGATAGCGGCGATATCCAGTCCACGCGGATATGTCTCCGTGTGCGCAGAAATCCCCACGACTGCCGGCTCGGTCCGAGACAGGGTTGCTCGGAGTCGCTGCTCACTTAATCCCGAGATGTTGAAATCGATCGCCTCCACGGCGAATCCCTGCTCTCGAAGCGCGCTCCCGATATACGCCAGTCCGAGTGGTGGGTTGAGACTCGCGTGGGCGTCGCTCCCGACACTCGCTGCCGGTGCGTTGACGAGGAGGACATCGGCCATCGGAGTCAGTCTTCCTCTCGTCCCCCGTCACTTCGAGTTCGCGGGAGCCAATTTGGATGATGTTTTCGGGCGTAGGATTCGGGGATCCAGCCGGTGATCTGTGAACGGAGCAGTTGCAAATGGGATGGGATGAAGACGATACCCACGTGGCCGACGAACAGTAGGACCGCGAGGAGGGCAAACACCTCGTGGACCGTCGTCATCGCACTCTTGAGCCCGCCACTAATCGCCCAGACGTAATCGGCGGCCTTGAGCAATCCCGAAATCGTCAGCACCCCGATAACACCGGCCCAGGCGAGATAACTCACCCGCTGAATCGGCTTGTACTTTCCCGCGTCGGGTTGTTCGTTCAACCGCAGGTAATGGCCAATGTCCCGGACAGCATCCCCGAAGTCACTCGTCGAGGGAACCAGCTCCCTGTGATCGCCAATGATCAACCCTCCGAGATGGTAGGAAATCGCGAAGAGTGCGAGTATCGTGCCAGCCCAGTGGACGTTCAGGGCCAGGCCGATCGACTCGGTTCCTGTGGCTAACTGTGGCACGAACAGGAACCCAAGCCAGATTCCGGAGAGTATAAGCACGATCATGCCGGCTGCGATCGTCCAGTGTTCCAGGAATCCACCGAACGCGTCGTGTCGTTTCACTTTTCCATCTGCCACTTCTGGCTGTCCCTCATCTCTCGACGCCCGAATGGCCCCGAAGAGCAACCCCGCCGAAATCGACGTTGGAAGGAGCCAGGCCAGGTTTTCGAACAGCAAGTCGAACGTGTAGGAGCCTGATTCGAAGGTCTGCCAGAGGTACAGCTGTGAGGCATCGCTTGCAGCCAGATACCCCGCGATGACCGCGACGGCGATGGCGAGCGCGATGAGTGGCCGTTTCCACCTCATAGTCTTAGCGCTCCTCGATCTGTTCGAGGCGTTCTTTCAGCAGTTCCTTGATGGGTTCGATGCGGTCCTTGTAATTGTCGTGGGCCTCGATCTCGGCTTCGACTGCGGCGGCTAACTCTTCGTCTCCCTGGACGGTAGCGAGCCACTCCACCAGCGCGTTTGGGTCCACGTAGTGGATCATCCCCTTCGTTCCGTACTGTTGGAGCGCCTCCATCGGGGCCATGCCGATGAATTCGGCGACCTCCGCCAACGTGTAGAGGTTCACCTGCTCGTTCCCTTTGTGGCCGTGCATTTTGACCCCGATCAGTCGGTCGTCGAACTCGGCTCTGGATTGATGGGCCGCTGCGGTTTCCGTGTCGGGCTGGGTTAGGCTGGTCATCTTTCAGGCCTCCTGTGGGAGTTTTCCGTGTGCTTCCAGTTCGTCCGCGACATACCCGAGGTCGTGGGCTTCGAGTGCATCACGCGTTGGCCAGCCGGTCTCCGGGTCCCAGTTCTCTAGCTCGTAGTAGATCGTCTTCCACTCGTTGAACTTCTCCTTGTCAATGGTTCGATCCGAAACGTCCTCGTAGGTCCACTCGCCGTCCTTCCGGACCGGCATGTAGTGTGGCCCGACGACGCCACTGGAGGGGATTCCGCTCTTCGAGGTCACTCCGTAGGTGTACTCGGCGAACTCCTCCTGGTCACGGTGGCGACCCTGGAGGGTCCAGATCGCCCGGTCGAGGTTCCAGATCCGGTTCCCGAGTTCGATCCCGTCCTCGAAGGAGAAGTCTGCACCGGTGACCGCGTTGAAGATCCGCGGTTCGCCCTCCGGGGTGAGTCCGGACATGTCCTCCGTGTTCGGGTTGACGAAGTCCGTGTACGCCCAGTCACAGTACTGGACACTCTGCTTCCAGAACCGGGTGTAGGACCGATGCCAGGAGACGAGTTCGGCCATGTCCTCCGAATAGATGTTCTCGTCGCTGTAATCCGGCTTGACGTTGTGGGGCGGCGTCGCCTCCATGGTGTATTCCGCCAATGTCTCGGCGTCGATCAGTGGGTCCGCACCCCCGAGATACATCAAGGTCGGCTGCCAGTACATCGGCCAGTTGAAGTCGTGTTCGTTGATGTCTCGGGCACCGAGAATACTCCCGTAACCCCACTCGACTTCGGTTCGGGCGTCGTAGTGATGGGGGTAACCCCAGTACTGGAACCCGAGTGTCCCATCGGCGATGTCTTCTTCGAACCGGCCCCATTTTTCGGCCGCTCGTGGGAACCCTTCGGCCAGGTCTTCACCGATCCCGTCCCGGTTGATGATCTTCTCGACCAGCGCCTCGACGAACTCCGACTCGCCGAGCATATTCCAGGGCAGGTCCGCCTCGATCTCCCCGTCGGGCCCGAGGATTCCCCGCTCGTGCAGGGTTTCGAGATAGGGGATCCCGTTACTGAGCGAATACGCGTTGATCCCCATCTGATTCGTGATGTCCGCGGCCTTCGCGGACTCCTTTGTAATTCCGCCGTGGGCGGCCTGGTCGAAGGAGTTGTAGAACACCGCCTCGACACACTGGCTCTCGTTACCGACGGAATCGGCGTACCGTTTCCGACAGTTCTTGTGACAGCCAACACAGCCCTGGGCCCTGGCTTTGCCCGTCGGGAATCCGTCCAGGTCACCGGAGCCCGGAGTGGAGCCAAAGCCCCAGAATCCGCCAAGCGGGATGTCCTCGTCTTCGCCGTAGGCGTAGTTCTCTTCGGCCCAGAGGCGTGCCTCGATCGTGTCGCTGGGATTGGCCATCTCGATGCTCCCGGTGCCGAGGAAGCTGATGGCTTTGAGGTTCTTGAACCCAAGAACGCTCCCGAAGCCGGCGTTTCCGGCCGAGTTGCCGGCGTCGTGCTGAATGCTCCCGAATCGAATCTCCGCCTCGCCAGCGGGACCGATGGTCGCGATAGCGGGCTTCTGGGTCGTTTCGCCCGTGTCTCGTGGACTCTCGGTCGCCATCCAGCCCGAGGTTCCGATCTGACTCCAGATCTCTTCCTGGGTTTCCCACGTGCCAAGTCCCCAGAGATTCGAGGCATCCTCGAAGCTAACCTCGTCGTCCACGACGTTGACCCACACCGGCTCCTCGGCTTTTCCTTCGATGACAACCCCGTCATAGCCGGCGTACTTCATCATCGCGGAGAACCGCCCGCCGAAGTTGCTTCGCGTGAACCACTCTGTCGGGTACGGCTGGGGACTGATCCCCTGAACTTCGGTTCGTGAGGAGGCGGCTGGAGCCAGTGTCCCCGCCAGGGGCGTACTCATCATCGTGATGACGTTCTCCTCGGAGAACGCGCCCACGGACTTGTCATCCACCAGGTCGAAGAAGATGGCCGACCCCATGCCGTGGCCGCCGACCCACTCCTCGTACTCGCTCGTGTCGATTGTCGAAATTTCGCGATTCGTCAGGTCCAGTCGAAGGATCGTCCCCATGTGTCCTTTCATCAGATATCACCCGCGTAGAGTCCGAGTTGTTCCCACTGTTCGTCCCGGAGGTTCACCTTGTAGCCCTCGTCGTCGTACTGGGTCGGGATCTCGTCGGTGAACTGAATCGCGCCGACCGGACAGACCTCGACACAGGCCTGTGACCCGTCCGGGCCACCCTCCTGGTCCCAGTGTGGGGTGTCCGCACAGAGATCACACTTCATCGCGTACTCCCGCTCGTGGTTCCAGGTGTTCCGATGGGGCGTGTACGGACAGGCCTCCAGACAGCGCTGACAGCCCACACACTTGTCCTCGTCCACCATCCGGACGTTGCCGTTCTCCGGGTCCGCTTCGAGCGCGCCCGTCGGACAGGCCTCGACACAGGCTGCATACGTGCACTGGCGGCACTGCTCCTGGTTGATGTCGTTCGGGAACCCCTCGAAGGGGTTCTGCGTGATCTGGATTCGCGCCAGTGAGTGGCTGGCTTTCCCCTCGTGAGCGGTCGAACAGGCGATCATACAACTCGTACAGCCGGTACACTTGGCCGGGTCCACGAGCAGATACCCCTCCGAAGCGGGGATGGCCTTCGCGGACTCGCCGGTGTCCTCGTTGTTCAGCGCGAGGACCCCCGCGGTGGCCCCCGTGCCGACGACCCCGGCCCCGACGGCGGCCCCTTTCAGGAAGTTCCGCCGCGAGGTCCCGTCGTCCGGTACTGACGGCTCGGCCTCATCTCGTGTGTTGTTCTTTCCCATACACTAGTGAATGGGGGCTTTCAGCGGTTAGCTGCAATTCTTATACACAACGGTACTTTTTAAAGCGATAAGCTGTCCTTTTCCCCGCCTCAAAACGATAAGCTCCCGTTATCCGTTGATAGACTGTTCGGGAAAGAGCAGGCCTTCGAGTAGTTTCTGCTCGGCGGCGTGCAGTCGTTGGGACATCGCGGACTGGCTGATGCCCCGTTTCGCTGCGAGTTCCGAAATAGAAATCTCTCGAGGCTGTTCGTAGTAGCCGGCCTTCACGGCGTCTTCGATC
The DNA here is from genome assembly GCF_001886955.1 of Halodesulfurarchaeum formicicum. Classification (NCBI taxonomy): domain Archaea; kingdom Methanobacteriati; phylum Methanobacteriota; class Halobacteria; order Halobacteriales; family Halobacteriaceae; genus Halodesulfurarchaeum; species Halodesulfurarchaeum formicicum. The sequence goes on from NZ_CP016804.1 coordinate 735,865, forward strand.
GCCGTTTGCTGCTTGTCGGTCAAGACATCCAGGTCAACGGAGCGTCGAGTGGCGGCTTCCTCCGTGGGCGTCTCGGAGATCCACTTCACGGCGAGGGTTTCGGAGACTTGATTCAGGCCCGCGAGCAGGTCCGAAATCGACTCCCGATTCGGCGGATGGGTGACGACCAAAAGCGACTCGTCTTCGACCCCTTCGATGTTCGGCACACAGTCATGTTCCATAAACGTCAGGGCCGGGCAGGGCTCTTGGCCGTCGTGATAGCCGTGAAAGGTCTCCCTGTTCTCGGTCTGGGAATCGGCGAACACGATCTCACACTGGAGTCCATCCTCGTGGGCGTGGTGGCGGACGTCGGTGACCTCCTCGCTCAGTGTCCTCACTGGACAGTTCTCCTGTGGCTGGACGGCGACTCCCAGTTCGATCGACCGGCGTGACTGATGGTTTATTGGCATCGAATGTGGTGTCCCAATTGCCGGTAAGTGCTGCCGCCTTCTAAGCGTTGCTCCGAAGTGGAGTCACCAGGCGCTACTCGATCTCGAACTGAACGCCGAAAAAGCGATGCCGATTACTCGTACAGCCAGGCTTCGTCGATGCGCTCGTAGTCCTCGAGCTCCTCCTCGTCGAAGAACAGCTCGATCTCGCGCTCGGCGGAGCCGGGTTCGGTGTCGGAGCCGTGGATGACGTTCCGACCCATGTCGAGCCCGAAGTCCCCCCGGATGGTGCCCGGGGCGGATTCAGCGGGGTCGGTCGCGCCCATCATTGTCCGAACCTGGGCGATCGCGTCCTGGCCTTCCCAGACCATCGCGAGGACTGGGCCCGACGTGATGAAGTCGGTCAGGTCCTCGAAGAACGGCTTGTCCGTGTGTTCGGCGTAGTGCTCTTCGGCGAGTGCTTGATCGATCCGCATCAGCTTCGCGCCGACGAGCTTGAGCCCGCGGTCCTCGAATCGGGCGATGATCTCGCCGATGAGGCCCCGCTGGACGCCGTCGGGCTTGACCATCACGAACGTGCGCTCGGTCATTCGCCGTCGCCCTGGCCGGCCCACTCGAGGTCGCGGGGTTCACGACCCAGACCGGCGTTCTTCTCACACTTCGAGGAGCAGAAGTACATCGTCTCGCCGCTGACCTTGACGTACATCGTGCCCGTCCCCTGGTCGATCTCGTCGCCGCAGTAATCACAGGTGCGTGTCTGTGGCATTATTGACCCCCAATCGAGTCGGCTTCGCGGGCCGTCTCGCGGAGCTGCAACACGTCCCCGACCCGAACGGGGCCGAGGGCGTTCCGCGTGATGATGCGGCCCTGGTTGGACCCTTCCTTGATTCGACACTTGACCTGCATGGCCTCACCGTGCATGCCGGTCTTCCCGACGATCTCGATGACCTCGGCGGGTGTCGAGCCTTCTGTCGATTCCTCGGCGCTCATCGCTATTGCAGGTCCTCGACCTTGGTTGCGATGTCCTCGACGTCGGCGTCAGCCTCGCCGGCGTCGACGATGGCGGCGGCCGCGCTCCCGACTTCGAGACCACAGGCGTGCCCGATGTCGTCCTGGGTGTCCACGAAGACACAGGCGATGCCCTTCTCCTCGGCGAGTTCGGGGAGGTGCATGACGATTTCCTCGGGGGAGACGTCCTCGGCCACGAAGACGAGTCCGGCGTTCCCGCGCTCGACAGCCTTGGTCGTCTCGTTTGTCCCTTTCTTGATGCGTCCGGTGTCGCGGGCGACCTCGAGAGCCTCGAGGGCTCGGTCCTGAAGGTCACCTGGTACGTCGTAGTCTACGTATACTGGCATAGTGTATCACCGCTCCCACAGAGGGGCTTTCGCTCCCCCGCCGATCGTTCCTGAGGCTGGAAGCATCATCGTCCCCTGTGAGGTGTACTGCAAGGTGAGCACCCCGTGCTTAAAAGCGTGTCCAAAGCCGGGAAGCTCCTGGATGGAAACGCCCTTGCCGCGGGGCGTGCAGCACTCTCCCATGGACTGGGGCGTGGCCGGTGGGCTGGCAGCGGAGGCCGGACGCTTTGACGAGCGACGCCTCCTCGTGCTCGCGGGCGGGCCGGATTCGGAGCCACTGGCGGCGGCCAGACAGGCCCTGGATGCAGCAGCCGTCCCGATGGCCGAAACTTCCTACGTCGGGCCTGAATCGGCCCTTCCCTGTGAGCATGTACCCTTCGACCAGGCGGATTCGCTGCTCGGGACGACCCGGGATGCGGTGGTCCTCGACTGCCGGACGGCTTGCCGACCCAACGTTCTTGGAACCGTGGTCGGTGCCGTCGACGGTGGCGGCCTCCTTCTCCTGCTGACCCCGCCACTCGATGACTGGGCGAGACGGCGAGACGACTTCGACGAGACGCTGGCTGTTCCACCGGATTCGCTCCAGGACGTGACCGGCCACTTTCGCTCGCGACTCGTGCAGACCCTCCGTGTGCACCCCGGTATCGCCATCCTCGACCTCGATACGGACACGGTTCAGCAGGATGGGCTCACAGATTCAGCGCCGCGCTTGCCACCCGACCCGATTCAGCGACCACCCGGGGCCGAGGCCGTGCCCCAGGCGATCGTCGACGCCTGTGTGACACAGGACCAGGTCGATGCCATCGCCGAACTCGCCGCGCTTCGATCCGGGCCGCGAGCGGCCGTGCTGGAGGCCGACCGCGGACGGGGCAAATCGAGCGTCGCCGGTCTGCTGGCGGCCTGGTTCGCTGCCGAGGGCGAACGGATCCTCGTCACGGGACCCAGCGAGCGTGCGGCCGAGGCCTTTTTCGACCGCGTCGAGGACCTCCTGGGGGTTCTCGATCCGGAATCCCCGTCATCGAACGCCGGCGATCGAACTTTCGAGACGACTACAGGGGGGTGCATTCGGTTCGTCTCCCCCACCTCGCTGTCGGAGCACCTGGAGTCCGCAGACGTCCTCTTCGTCGAGGAGGCAGCCGCGCTCCCCGTTTCGATCCTCGAATCGACGCTGGCCGTCGATCGGCTCGTGTTCACGACGACCGTCCACGGCTACGAGGGTTCGGGTCGTGGATTTGCGGTTCGGTTCCGGGACAGCCTCGAGCAGGCTCGCCACGACCTGCAGGAGGTCTCACTCGTCGAACCGATTCGATACGCTGCCGGCGATCCGATCGAGTCCTGGGCCAGCCGGGCGCTGCTGCTCGGGGCCGGCCCGGTTCCCGGTTCGGTTATCGAAACCGCCTCGCCCGAGTCGGTGTCCTACCGCTCGCTCGACTCCGAAACGCTGCTGGCCGAGGAGCAACTCCTCCGGGAGGTCTTTGGCTTGCTCGTCTCCGCTCACTATCGGACCGAGCCGGACGACCTGGCGCGACTGCTCGATGGCTCGAACCTGGCCGTTCGGGCGTTGCTTCAGGACGGACACGTCGTGTCGGTGGCGCTCGTGGCCCGGGAAGGTGGACTTCCGAAAGCGACCCGAGAACAGGTCTCACACGGCGAGCGGATTCGTGGGAACATGCTCCCGGACGTGTTGATGAGCCAGCTCAGAGACGAGGACGCTGGTGGCCCGGTGGGGATTCGAGTGGTTCGAATCGCAACCCACCACGCCGTCCGGGGACGGGGGCTCGGAAGCCATCTCCTGGACGAACTGGATGTGGAGTTCGCCCCAGTCGTCGACTGGATCGGTTCCGGATTCGGCGCGACCCCGGAACTCGTCAGGTTCTGGCGGGAGAACGGGTTTCGCGCGGTCCACCTCTCGACGGGCCGAAACGAGCGGAGCGGCGAGCATTCGGTGCTGGTGATCCGCGGCACGTCCCCGGTCGGCCACGAGATCGAAACCGCCCACGGCTCCTGGTTTGCCGGCCGCATCCGGGGAGTCCTCCGTGACGCACTCTCCGAGGTCGATCCGGACGTGATCCGAGCGACCCTGGCCGCGACGGCCCAGCCGCCCCCGCTCTCGATAACGCCACACCAGTGGCGGGTCATCGCCGGCGCTGCCTTCGGCCCCGGACTCTACAGCGTGGACCCGGAGCCGTTCCGGAAACTAATCGCCCACGCGCTGATCGACGGCGGGGTCGACCTCTCGGACACGAGAGAGCGACTGCTCGTCGAGGGATTGTTGCAGGGCCGTCCCTGGGAGCAGGTGGCGACCGACCTGGAGTACGTCTCGCGGGCCGCGGCCATGCGGGCACTCGGCCGGGCGTTACAGCCGCTCGTGCGTGAGTACGGAAGCGATGTGGCTCAGTCGGAACGGCGGCGCTACGAGAACTAGGGGTGGGTGAAGTAGGTCACCGTCTCCTCGCCGTCTCGGCCGTCGATGCGGGCGAAGCCGACCCGTTCGAACTGGACCAGGTCGTCGGGCTCGTACTCCCGGAGACCGGGTTCGGCCCACCCGCGGACGACCCCTTCCATCGTGTGCATTCGGACGGGTACTGACTCGGCCGCCGGCACCCAGTGCACGACGGGCACGTCCCCGTCGGTGACGACCTCCAGCCCGTCACGGGTCGCGACGAGCCGGTCGCCCTCGTTCCGGACCGCGCCGAATCCCTTCAGCCAGACTCGCTCGCCCTCGGCGGGGCGATCTGATTCTTCCAGCCGGACTGCGTCTCCCACGGGGATCTCCCTGGTGCCCCGATCCTCGTGGTCGGGATGCAGCGGCGGTTTGGCCGTGTCCGGGCCGCCCTCGATCGGAAGCGTGACCGCCGAGACCGGCTCCGGGTCACCGTCGGGGTAGGCATCAACTGACTCGCGGACGAAAAACCGCCGGTCGGTCTCGTCGTCGATCAACTCCCGATTTCGTGCATAGACCGTGCTCATCGAGAGGTCGACGTTGCTCGTCGAGGTCCCCAGATCGACCATGGCCGAGACGATGGCCTCCCCGCGAATCCCGCGGCGTTTGACACTCCGGATCGTCGGGGCGCGCGGGTCGTCCCAGCCGTCGAGGTCTCCGGCGTCGATCCGTTCCTTGATCGTCGAGGTGCTCATCGACACGTCGTACTCGTCGATCTGGACGTGTCCCCAGTGGACGACTTCGGGGTACTCCCAGTCGAAGTAGTCATAGACGAACTGCTGGCGTTTGGCCGAATCCTGGAGGTCGATCCCCCGGATGATGTGGGTGACTTCGGTGAGATGGTCGTCGATGCCGGACTGGAAATCCAGCATCGGCCAGCAGCGGTATTCGTTCGCGGCCTCGCGGGGGTGTGGGGTGTCGATCATCCGGAAGGCGACCCAGTCACGCAGCGCGGGGTTCTTGTGAGTGATGTCCGTTTTCACCCGGAGAACCATCTCTCCGGAGTCGTACTCGCCATCGACCATCGCCTCGAACTCCTCGTGAACTGTCTCTGGATCCTTCCCCCGGTGTGGGCAGGCTTCCCCGGCGTTTTTCAGCTCCGAGAACTCCTCCCCGCCGCAGGAGCAGGTATACGCGCCGCCGGCGTCGATGAGCCTTCGGGCGTGGTCGTAGTAGGTTTCGAGTCGATCGCTGGCCCGGAGGACTCGGTCCGGCTCGAACCCCAGGTACTCGATGTCGGCCAGGATCTGGTCGTAGGCCGTGAGGTCCGGTCGCTTGGTCTCCGGGTCGGTGTCGTCGAAGCGACAGATGAAACTCCCGTCGTAGCGCTCCTTGTACGACCCGATCACCGCGGGCATGCGGGCATGGCCCAGGTGCCAGGGGCCGTTGGGGTTCGGCGCGACTCGCATCCGGACCGTACCGTCCTCGGCGTTGGGCAAGTCGGGCAGCGCGTGTTCGTCGGTTTCGTCCTCGGCCTCGAGTTCCTCGATCGCCGCCGGATCGAGGGCTTCGAGGCGGTCGCGTTGCTCGGCCTGGTCGAGGTCGTTGACCGAATCGAGGATCGGGCCGGCGATGGCTGGGATTTCGTCGCCATACTCCCGGAAATCCGGGTTCTCTCCCATGAGCGGGCCCATGATCGCGCCGACCTGGGCCGCACTCTCGTGTTTCAGTGCGTTGTGGAGGGCGTGTTTCTCGATTTCCCGTTCGATTCGGGCACGAAGCTCGTCGTCCATTACGCGGAGGAACTCGACGGTCGCTCAAAGTGATTGGGATTTGCCCTAGTAGGACCGTTCCACGAGGTAGTTGCCGATCTGTGCGAGACGCGTCCGGGCCTCGGTTTCGGGCAGCACGTCGAGTTCGTCGATCCCCTCTGCAACCAGGTCGGCGGCCATGTTTCGGGCGTAATCGATCGACCCCGCGGCTTCGAGTGTCTCGACGGCGGCGTCGATCTCCCGATCCGTGACTGCTTCGGGGTCGTTGGCGTCGATCAGCCCATCGACGTCCACGCCCTGTTCGCGGGCGTGCTGGGTGATCAGGGTTCGCTTCCCTTCGACAAGGTCGCTGCCTCGCTGTTTCCCGAGTACACTACTGGGGGTCGTCAGATCGAGCACGTCGTCCTGGATCTGGAAGGCACGACCGATCGAGCGGCCGTATTCGGTCAGCGCTTCTGTGACTTGGGGGTCCGCGCCGAGAAGCACGCTCGGGATCGAGGCGGCGGCCGCGTAGAGCACGGCCGTCTTTCGGTCGATCATGTCCAGGTACTCCTCGCTGGTGACCGTCTCGCGCTCCTCGAATCCGATGTCGAGGGATTGGCCCTCACAGATACGGGTGCAGGTCGAGGCCAGCGTGTCGACCGCTTCGAGGGCGCGCTCGGCGGGGGCGCCCGTATCGAGCATGATCTCGAAGGCCTTCGAGTACAGGGTATCGCCCGCCAGAATGGCCGTATCCGAACCGAAGGCGACGTGGACCGCCGGTTCGCCACGGCGCATCCGGTCGTCGTCCATGATGTCATCGTGGATGAGCGTGAACGACTGGATGACCTCGACGCTTATCGCCGCGGCGAGCAGGTCGATCCGGTTCTCGTGCTCGACGAGGGTCGGGAACTCCCGGTAATCCGTCGTGCCCGGGTCGGTCTCGGTCAGGGCCTCGCCGGCGACCAGGAGGATCGTCGGGCGCAGGCGTTTGCCGCCGGCCAGGAGGACGTGCCGGGAGGCCTGGTAGAGCCGTTCCGGATCGCCCATCGGGAGGTAGTCGTCGATGTGGGTGTTGACGATCTCCCGACGGTGTTCGATCGCGTCCTCGACCGTCTGGGCCCTGGCCTCGGGATCCATTTTACTCGACGAGCTGGATCCGGTTGCCGTTCCGGGTGATGTGCAGGTCCCGTCCGACCTTGTAGCCCTCGCTCTCGGCCAGGTTTACGTACGGTGCATAGCCCTCCATCTCCTGGTGGGCCGGAATGACGTGTTTGGGGTTGAGCGCCTGGAGCATCTGGTAGTGGCCCTCCTGGTTGAGGTGCCCCGAGACGTGGATCTCGTCGTAGATGCGGGCACCCTGCATGCCCAGCAGCTTCTCGGCCTGGTAGCGCTGGCCCACGTTCGTCGGTTCGGGGATGACCCGGGCCGAGAAGACCACCTTGTCGCCAGATTCGAGTTCGTAGGGGGTCTCGCCGCGGGCCATCCGGGTAAGCATCGCGCGTGGCTCGCCCTGGTGGCCGGTGACGACCGGCAGGAACCGATCCTTGCCCTCGTTCATGATGCGCTTGAACGCCCGATCGACGGACTTGCGGTGGCCGAACATCCCCAGGTCGTCGGGGAAGTCGACATAGCCCATCCGCTCGGCCGCGCCGGAGTAATGCTCCATCGAGCGCCCCAGGAGGATCGGCTGGCGGCCGATCTCCTTGGCGAACTCGACGAGGCTGCTCACCCGCGAGATGTGACTGGAGAAGGTCGTGGCGACGATGCCGCCGTCGTAGTCCTCCATGGACTGCAACGCGTCCTTGAGATGGGTGCGGGCGACGGATTCACTCGGGGTGCGGCCCTTCTTCTGTGCGTTCGTGGTGTCCTCGATGTACGCCAGGACGCCCTCGCCCTCGCGGCCGATCTCGCGGAACCGCTGCATGTCGATCGGGTCCTCGAGGACCGGGTTGTGGTCCAGGCGTTTGTCCAGGCCGTAGACGATCGCGCCCTCGGGCGTGTGCAGCACGGGGTTGATCGCGTCGATGATCGAGTGGGTAACGTGAACGAACTCCAGTTCGAGACCGTTCCCGATCTCCATGGACTCCCCGCCCGACATCTTCACCAGTTCGTTGTCGACCCCGAACTTCTCCTCGCCCTCGATCTGGCCTTTGACCAGTTCGATGGTAAACGGCGAGGCCACGATCGGCGCGTCATAGCGGTGGGCGAGTTTGGAGATCGCACCGATGTGATCGAGGTGGCCGTGTGTCGGCACGATGGCCTTCACGTCGCCCTCGAGTTCGGACATGACTCGGTCGTCCGGAATGGCCCCCATGTCGATGAGGTCCAGGCTGTGCATTCGCTCGGTCTCGACGTTGTCGTGGATGAGGACCTTCGACAGGTTCAGCCCCATGTCGAAGATCACCACGTCGTCGCCGGCCCGCACTGCCGTCATCTGCCGTCCGACTTCCTCGTAACCGCCGATTGTCGCAATTTCGATTTCCATTGTGGATCACTGAAAGCCCGAATGGGCCCGCTCAGTACTGAAACACACCGGCGAGTCGCCACCGTCCCATCCGGCGTCTTGCAGCCGTGACGGGTCAGCGGGTTCTACCCACCGGTGCCAGTTACGTGGACTAATACTCCCATCTCCTATAAAGCACCTGATCCTGACGGGTCACTGCGAGGAGCCGTCGATTCGCGTGCCTGGAGCCCCCGAGCCGAGGAAGGCGGCCAGTCCGTCGGGGTCGAAGATCTGGGCGGGGGTGTCCAGGTCGAGCAAGGCCCGGACTTTGCCGGCCATTCCGCCAGTCACGTCGGTGGCGTCGCTTCCCGAGAGCACTCCTTCGACGGCGTCGAACCGCTCTATCTCCGGAATCACGTCCTCGTCCTCGTCCAATACTCCTGGAACAGTGGTGCACAGCCCGACCGACTGGGCGGCAAGCGACGCCGCGAGGCTGACCACGAGTTCGTCGCCGCTGACGATGGTCGCCCCGGCGTCGACGGTGGTGAACACGTCCCCATGGAGGACCGGCACGAATCCCTCTCCGAGCATCGTCTCGATTGCGCCCGTCGGTTGCACGACTGCACCCGACTCATCCCGGTAGCCTGCCGAGAAGGGGCGAACCGGAACGGCGGGAACTCCCGCCTCGTGGAGGGCGTCGAGGACTGCCTCGTTGAGTCGGCCCATCGCGGCGTGAATTTCGCTGATCGCAGTCGTGTCGTGGGTTCCACTCGCCAGTGAGACCCCAGCCTGCGCGGCCGCTGGATGGCCGAAGGAGCCACCCCCGTGGACGATGACCAGCGAATCGACGGCCGCCTCGCCGATCGTCGCGGCCACGGCGTCGAGTTTCGACTCGTCCACCGTCTCGGGCTGGTCCTTTCGTGTGATGACACTCCCGCCGAGTTTGAGGACGACTGGTCCGGCGCGCTCGCTCATTGTTCGCGGCACACTCCCTCGGTGTCGAGTTCGGCCCGGAACGCCTCGGCACAGGCCGGGGAGTACTTTAGGGCCGTCTCGGTCGCGTCTGTCTCGTCGAGAGCGACGATACACCCGCCGCCGCCGGCCCCGGTAAGCTTCGCGCCCGCTGCACCGGCATCCCGGGCAGCCCAGACCATCGCGTCGAGAGAGCGGGATGAAACGCCGAGTGCGGCGAGCAGGCCGTGATTGAAGTTCATGAGTCGACCGAGTTCCGTCGTGTCCTCGGCTTCGAGGGCGTCGATGCCCTGCTCGACCAGGTCGCCGATCGACTCGACGGTGTCGGCCGCGAATGGGTAGGTCTCGCGAAGCGAGCGCACGCCCGAGACGAGCGCACCCGTGTCTCCTGCACCGCCGTCGTAGCCGACCACGAAGGGGAGGTCTGGTGCTGCGATCCGCTCACAGTTGTCGCCCTCCACGAGCACGGCGCCGCCCATCGTGGAACAAAAGGTGTCCGCCCTGGAGGCCTGGCCGTCCTGGACGGTATGCTCGACCTGGTAGGCCCGGTCGGCGATCTCCTCGCGGTCGAGTTCGACCCCGAGTGCTCGCGTTGCGGCGTCGATGGTCGCGACGACGACGGCCGCCGAGGAGCCCAGGCCGGCCCCCAGCGGGATCGAACTCTCGACGTGCACGTCGAAGCCCGCATTCGGGGCGTCCGCGGCGTCACGTGCCTGGGCGATGGCCTCGTCGACGTAGCCCATCGCGGCTTCCACGAGGTCCTCGGTCACGTCCACTTCCGGGGTGCCCGCCGTCGAGCCGTCGTACTCGACGGTGAACCCTTCGAGACTCAGATCCTGGGCGCGAACGCGAAGCCGCTCGTCGGCACGCTTTTCGACCGTGACGGTCGCTCGTCGCTCGATCGCACAGGGGACCGCCGGCTCGCCGTAGACGACTGCATGCTCCCCGAAGAGGTATACCTTGCCCGGGGCGCTGGATGTGGCCATACTGCTTCTCGGTCCCGGGGGCTAAAAAACGCTTGAGTACCCAGTCAGATCTCGCTCTCTTCGAAGTCCTCGAGGGCGTAGGCCGGCTCCGCGCCGCGGCGGTCGAGCACTTCGTTGCCGAGCAACCAGTAGACGACCGAGAGGGCCCGACGACCCTTGTTGTTCGTCGGGATGACCAGGTCGACGTTGCTGGTCGCGTTGTTCGAGTCACACATCGCGATGACCGGAATCCCGACGGTGATGGCCTCCTTGACGGCCTGTGCGTCGCCGATGGGGTCGGTCACGACCACGACGTCGGGCTCGATGTACCCGTCGTACTGCGGATTCGTCAGCGTCCCCGGGATGAAGCGCCCGGTGCGGGCCCGTGCGCCGACCGCCTCGGCGAACTTCTCGGCCGGATAGCGGCCGTACTGTCGCGAGGAGGTCACGAGGATCTGCTCGGGGTTGTAGTTGTCCAGGAAGTCCGCGGCGGTGCGGATCCGCTGGTCGGTCTTGCTCACGTCAAGGACGTATAGCCCGTCGGTCCGGACCCGGTGGATGAACCGCTCCATGTCACTGGTCTTCTGCTGGGTGCCGATGTGCACCCCCGCGCCGAGGTACTCCTCGACGGGGATCAGCAGGTCGGGGTCCGACGCCGCCATGACGTCCTCGGTCTGTGCCTCCTCGTCGGCCTCCGCTGTGTCGGTGGGCTCCTCGGGGGCCTCGAGGGTCGTCTCGTCAGGTGTCTCGCGTTCGCTCATGATGTACCGTCGCCGATTCGAATGAGTTCGTTGAGTTTTGCAGTTCGCTCGCCCCCGACCGCTCCCGTCTTGATGAACGGGGCGTCGGTCGCGACGGCGAGGTGTGCGATGGTGGTGTCCTCGGTCTCGCCCGAACGGTGGGAGATGACTGGATCGTAGCCCGACCGCTGGGCCAGTTCGACCGCGTCCACGGTGTCGCTGAGGGTCCCGATCTGGTTTGGCTTGATCAGGATGCTGTTGGCCGCGCCGCGTTCGATGCCCTCGGCGAGTCGCGCCGTGTTGGTCACGAAGAGGTCATCGCCACAGATCAGGGTTCGATCGCCGACCTGGTCGGTCAACTCGGCAAAGCCATCGAAGTCGTTCTCGTCGAGGGGATCCTCGACGTAGACCAGATCGTACTCCCGGACCATCTCCGCGACGTACTCGATCTGTTCGGCGGTGGACTTGCTGTCCGTGCCGTACTGGTACGCGCCGTCCTCGTAGAGCTCCGCGGCGGCCACGTCCAGGCCGAACCCGATCTCGAAGCCGAACGAATCCGCGACGCTGTCGGTCGCCTCGGCCATGATCTCGAAAGCAACGTCCTCCGTGATCGACGGGGCCCAGGCCCCTTCGTCTCCCTTCGCGGGGGCCTCCCCACGATCTCGAAGTAGCTCGCCGGCCGTCTGGTGCACGGCCGCGTTCGCGAAGACCGCATCGCGAATACTCGGTGCGCCGATCGGGGCGGCCAGGAACTCCTGGATCGCGGTCGCCTCGGCGGCGTGTTCGCCGCCGCCGATAATGTTCCCAAGCGGCGTCGGGAACGACCGGCCACGGAATGCGCCGCCGAGATGCTGGTACAGCGGCGCGCCAAGCACGTCCGCCGCGGCCTTCGCGGCGGCCATGCTGATGGCGACGGCGCTGTTGGCGCCGATCTCCGAGAAGTCCTCGGTGCCGTCGGCCGCATGCAGGATCTGGTCGATCTCCCGCTGGTCGCCGACGTAGGCGGCCCCTTCGAGACGCGGAATCGCGTGCTCGCGGGCCGCGGCGATGGCCTCCTCGACCGGTCGCTCGACGGCCTCGTGTTCGCCGGTCGACGCGCCGCTCGGGGCGGCCGCGCGACCGAATCCGCCTGAGGCGGTCTCGATATCCGCCTCGACGGTCTTGTTGCCCCGGGAGTCCAGGATCGGCCGGAGCCGAACTGATTCGATCAGCGTCATGTGCGCTCCCGCCGGACCGTAAACGGAAGGGCCGACTGATCGTACTCCTCGGCGGCGATGAGGATCGGTTCGGTCTGATCGGTGTCGATCAGCACCGGGGCGCCATAGGAGATCTGCAGCGCCCGTGCGCCGAGGATCCGGGCCTTCTCGTAGCGGTTGTAGCGTTGTTGCGTGGACATGTTACTGGTACGGGGAGACGACGTCGACCAGATCCTCGTGGGAGACGAGCATCCGCCGACAGCAGTGGCGTTCGACGCCCAGGTCATCAAGCACCTGCTCCGGGTCCTCGTCGCCGTCCAACGTGGAGGCTCGGGCCTCGTACTCCTCCCAGTACTCGCCCACCGTGTTGCCGCACGTGAAACAGCGGACTGGGACCATCATGGGTGAATCACCGGTAGGACTTCTGGTAGCGCGCCCGGGCACCGGGGCCGCCCCACTTCTTGGGTTCGGGCTGGCGCACGTCGTTGACCAGCAGGGTGCGGTCGAACTCCATGAACGCGTCCCGGAGTTCGGCGTCGCCGAAGAACTCCACGAGGCCACGCGAGATGGCGGTCCGGACCGCATCTGCCTGGCCGGCGAAGCCGCCACCCTCCACGGTCACGTCGATGTCGACCTGCTCGCGAAGTTCCGCATCCGCGATGCGGAACGGTTCGAGCATCTTCAGCCGCGACATCTCCGGTTCTACCAGTTCGATGGGCGTCGAGTTGATTCGCACACGACCCTCCCCATCGCTGACGGTCGCCCGCGCGATGGCCGTCTTCTTCTTTCCGCTCGTGTTTGTTACCATGTGACGTTCGCTCCGAGGTGTTCTGCCACCGTTCCGAGGGTGATAAAGCGGGTGGTCGAAAGTCGGTCGATCGAAGTGTCATCGAGGACCGACGCGTCCTTGTCGTGGGGGTTGCCCACGTAGACCCGGACGTTCGACAGCGCCGTTCGGCCCCGATCCTTCTTGTAGGGGACCATCCCACGGATGGTTCGCTTGAAGATCCGGTCCGGTCGTCGCGGATAGGCCGGGCCCCGGTCGGAGCCCAGTTCGGCGCGGGTCCGGTACTTCTCGAGGATGTCTTCGCGCCGGCCCGTGATGACTGCTTCTTCAGCGTTGACGACTGCGATGCGATCGCCAGCGAGGGCGCGTTCGGCGACCTGTGTCGCCACGCGGCCCATCACGCAATCGCGGGCGTCGACGACCAGATCGGCGTCGAATTCCGCGAGACTCATGCGATCACCCGCACGTTACTGCCCTCTGGGTTTTCTTCGAGTGCCTGTTCGAGGTGGAGTACTTCGCCGTCCGCGTGTTCGATTTTCGTTCGGGCGGAGCTGGAGAAGTCGACGGCCGCAACCGTGACCGACTTCCGCAGCGCGCCGGACCCGAGCACCTTGCCCGGGACGACGATCGTCTCGTCCTCCGTCGCGTACCGTTCGATACGACTCAGATTGACCTCGGCGTGAGAGCGGCGCGGCTTCTCGAGCCGGCCGGCCACGTCCCGCCAGATGTCCGCGCCCGTCTCGCGGGCCACGGACTTGCATTCGGCGATGAGGCTGCTGAGTCTGGGACTTGTCTTGCTCATTACGGTGTGGAAAAGTGTGGTGAGTGCAGGGAGCAGGATTTGAACCTGCGAACCCCTACGGGACAGCGCCCTGAACGCTGCGCCTTTGGCCTGACTCGGCTACCCCTGCACGCGGTTTCGCTCGCGATACCTGGTTGGGGCCGCCCCTTCAAACCCGTTTCGATCGGGCGCCACGACGCAGTCGCTCCTGGGGTCGGGGCGACCGTCGCGGTGGATTGGGGCGGCGTATTCATAGCTCTACAGTGAGACGGCTGTTTCGAGTTCGTCGGCTCGGTCATACAGCGAGTCGACAGCCCGGGACACGAGTTCCGTGACCGGCATCGAGCCGTCGGTCTCGACGTGGAACACGAAGGCGTTCGGCACGTCACGAACCGCGACCTCCTGCTCTGGATACCGGTTCCGAAGGTCGTTGTCGAACTCCTCGGTCGTGATCAACTCGCCGTCTTCCTCGATGACGCCGCGGACGATCTGTGTCTCGTCCGCGCCGTACTCGTCGGCCTCGCCGAGAACCTCGACTTCCTGGAGGTGGCGATAGCCCACGGCGATGCCACCCTGGTGTTTGGCGTGATCACGGCCGCTGCCCAGGACGGCATCGGCTTCGATCTCGAGTCGCTGGTCCTCCTTGAGTTCGATGATCGGAATCCCGTCTTCGGCGGGTTCGACCATCGGATCCTTGGAGACCAGATCGCCCGAGTACGCCGTTCCGGGACCCTCGACGTCGAGGGCCAGCGTGACGACATCGCCCGCCTCGAACTCGCCCTCGGGGGTGGTCAACGGGACCAGGCCCAGCCGAAGTGCGAGCTGTTCGTCGAACATCACACTGGAGTTCTCGACGAACCGAACCGTATCGATCGAGAGGGTCGGCACGTCGGCCAGCATCGCGCGGCGGATGCCGTTTGCCAGGTCCGGGGTGATCCCCCTGACGAGGAACCTGGCTTCCCGGTCGCCGGATTCGATGAACTCGACCTCGAAGGTGTCTGCCATGTTAGAATCCAGAGTTCTTCGGTGCCCGGGTGCCGTCGTGCGGGATCGGGGTCACGTCCTCGATCCGGCCGATTTCGAGGCCCGCTCGTGCGAGCGCTCGAATCGCGGCCTGTGCCCCGGGGCCGGGGTTCTGCTGTTGATTGCCACCCGGTCCACGTACGCGGACGTGGACGCCTTCTACTCCCTGTTCCATCACCGTCTCGGCGATCTTCTCGGCCATCTGCATGGCCGCGTAGGGGGAGGCCTCGTCCCGGTTCTGCTTGACGACCGCGCCACCACTCGACTTGGCCAGGGTCTCGGCCCCGGTCTGGTCGGTGATGGTCATGATCGTGTTGTTGAACGAGGCGTGGATGTGTGCGATACCCCACGTGGAATCCTCATTTGCCATGTATGATCACTCCTGTGCGGATGCGCGTTCGGGGTGTAGTTCGTCCGCGAGCGCGCTGTTCTCGTCGAAGGCAACGTCGTCTTCCTCGGCCACTTCGACGGTGTAGGAGGGCGTGGTGACCCGCTGCCCGTCGATGGTGACGTGTCCGTGGTTGACGAACTGTCGTGCCTGGGCGACCGTGTTCGCCAGGCCCTTGCGGTAGGCGACTGTCTGCAGTCGGCGTTCGAGGACGTCCGTCACGTCGAGTGACAGCACGTCGTCGAGGCCTTCGTCGGCGTCGAGAATGCCGTAGCGCTGGAGCCGTTCGATGAACTCCTCGCCGGACTCCTCGTCGACCCGACCGAGCAGGCGTCGCGCCTCGCGGCGGTACTTGCGCAGCTCGGACTGGGCTCGCCAGAGTTCCTCCTTGTTCTTGAGGCCGTACCGGCCGATGAGGTCCCCCTCCTCGGCGATGCGTTCACCCTGGTATGGGTGATTCGGCGTCTCGTAGAATTTGGTGTTCTCTCCTGGAAGTGCCATTATTCACCTGCCTCCTCTTCTGCCTGTTCTTCGCGAATCTCCTCGACGTTCACGCCGATCGTGCCCTCGGTCCGGCCAGTGGACTTGGTCCGCTGACCGCGTACCTTCTGGCCTCGCTCGTGACGCACGCCGCGATAGGACCGGATCATCCGCATCCGATTGATGTCCTCATCGCGGGTGAGCGCCACGTCCGAACCCGTAAGGTGGCCACTTTCGCCGGTGTAGAAGTCCTTCTGACGGTTGGTGAGCCAGTCGGGGACGTGTGTGTCGAAGTCCTCGACTGCCTCGACGATCTGTTCGATCACGTCGTCGTCGAGGGCCCCAATCGTGGCCTGCCGGTCGACGTCGGCCACGTCGGCGATGACTCGGGCCGCCCGTCGTCCGATGCCACTCATCTCGGTGAGGGCGCGCTCGACGGACTTCGTCCCGTCGAGGTCGGTCTGTCCGATGCGGACGAAGTATCGAATCTCCTCGTCCGCTTCCTCTGTGTCTTCCGTGCTCATAGTTGGATATCGAAAGCGTCGTGGCGGGGATTTGAACCCCGGAGGCTTACGCCACAGAGTTAGCAACCCTGCGCCTTGACCAGGCTAGGCTACCACGACGCGCGTTCGGTATTGTCGCCCTTCCGGACTCGGGGCATACACCCCTACAGTACCTGCGATGGGTTCTATCCCCCTCTGTCACTTAAGTCCCTCGGAACGTCGGCCCGCGGGGCAGGAAACTAGTCGTCGTTGCCGACCGTTGCGGGTGCCGGGATCGCCGATCCGGCGTCTTCCGATTCGGGTACCGCATAGGCCTCGTTTTCAACCCACTCGCCGTCCTCGTTCTGGACCATGTACGCGCCGTAGTAGGGCACTCGATTTTTGACCGTCGCCTCGAAGGTTGCCGCGATCTCCTCCCGGGTCATCTCGCCCATCGACCGGAGGTCGTCAGTACGGTTGAGACAGCCCTTGAGCCGGCCATCCGGAGTCACGCGTACGCGATGACAATTTTCACAGAACTCCCGGTTCTCCACGGGATCGACGATCTCGACCATGCCGCCGTTCACGAAGTACCGGTTGCGATGGTGCATCTCCCGGGTCTCCACGCGGTCGGCCCGCTCCTCGAGCCAGTCGTGAACCCGGTCGATGTCGATGGCCCATTCGGGGTTCTGGACCAGTTCGGGCATGAATTCGATGAGCTGGAGGCGCAGGCCGTCGTTCTCGGCGACGAAGTCGACCATGTCCTCGACGTGTGGGGCGGTCTGTTCGAAGACGACCATGTTGAGTTTGACCGGCGTGAGTCCGGCCTCGACGGCCGCCCGGACCCCCTCAAGAACCCGCTCGTAGGCCCCGCTCTTCGTGATTTCCTTGAACGCCTCGGCATCCAGAGCGTCCTGGGAGACGTTGACCCGTTCGAGTCCGGCGGCCTTGAGATCCGCCGCCCGATCCGGGAGAAAACTCCCGTTGGTCGTCAGCGAGGCCTCCATCCCGTCCGGGACCCGGCGGATGATCTCCTCTAAGTCCTCCCGGAGCATCGGTTCCCCGCCGGTGAATTTGACCTTCTCGACACCGTACTCCCGGACGACCTCCAGAAACCGGATCACCTCGTCGGCACTCATCTCCTCGCCCTGGGGGTCCATCGGTCCTCGCGTGTCCCCGAGCCCCTCGTTGTGACAGTAGACACAGTCGAAATTGCAACGATCGGTCAGGGAGACCCGAACGTCGGTAACTTCCCGACCGAAATCGTCCTCGAGCATAGCCGGTAATCGTATCCGTAAGGCCTTAACTCCGGGGGTATGAGCGAGCTCACGTAACCGAAAATGGGTTCGTCGGTCACTCCGTCGGCTCGTACTCCGGGGACTGGGACTCGATGACCGTCGCGATGTCCTCGAGCATCCGCCCGACTGTCGCCACCACGTCATCGAGCGTGGCGATGCCGACGAGGTCGCCGGTGTCGTCGACGACTGGAATCCGCCGGACGTGACCCTCGGCCATCGTGGCCGGCAGGTCACAGGCGGTCGCGTCCTGGTGGATGGTTACCGGATCGGCGGACATGACCTGCTTTGCAGTTACGGCTTCCAGATCCTGAAAGTCGGCCATCGCCATGGCGATGTCCCGGTCAGTCACGATCCCGACTGGCTTGTCCGCCTCGACGATCACCAGTGCCCCGAGGTCCTCCGTCCGCATCAACTCGACTAACTCCGGGAGTGGCGTGTTCTTGCGGGCCGTTACGGCGTCGACTGCGAGTGTTCCGACGGGCATGACTCGGCTGCAACTACGGAACCTGTTGGCAAATAACCATTCGTCGGCTGTCACGTTCTGGGAAACGTTCCGGCCAACGCTCTAGGCCTTGCCAAACACAACCCTTATTCACGGTTCGCGGTTACGTCAGGGCATGCAGGAAGCCGACGTCCGGGAAATCCTCTCGGGGATCGAGGACCCCGATCTTGGTACTGACATCGTTTCTGAGAATCTCGTGACGAACATCGACGTGGACGGCGACACCGTCACCGTCGAGTTGGCACTCGAAGCCGTCGGCTCACCGACCGAAGAGTCGATTCGCGCCAGCGTCCGGGAAGCCCTGGAGGCTGAAGGCGCGACCGTCACCATCGAAACCGCGAGCGATGACGGCGACGACGGTGGTCTGGGCGTCGAGAACATCGGCCCGGATACCGAATCGAGTACGGAACCGCTCCCTGGGGTCTCCAACGTAATCGCCGTCGCCTCCGGCAAGGGTGGGGTCGGCAAGAGTACGATCTCGGTCAACCTCGCGGCCGGACTGGCCGACCGGGGTGCCGAGGTAGCTATCTTCGACGCCGACATGTACGGGCCGAACGTGCCACGGATGCTGGGTGTCGAGGGCGCGCCGAAGGCCACGAGCGACGAGAAGATCGTCCCGCCGGAGGCCCACGGCATGGGCGTCATGAGCATCGGGCTGATGCTGGGCGAGGACGATCCGGTCATCTGGCGTGGCGCGATGGTTCACAACACGCTCACCCAGCTCGTGGACGACGTCGAATGGGGCGACCTGGATTATCTCGTGATCGACCTGCCGCCCGGAACGGGAGACACCCAACTGACGCTGCTCCAGTCGATCCCGATCACTGGCTCGGTCATCGTGACCACGCCACAGGAAGTCGCGCTCGAAGACGCCCGTCGTGGCCTCCAGATGTTCGCGGAGCACGAGACGCCGGTCCTGGGCATCGTCGAGAACATGAGCACCTTCGTCTGCCCCGACTGTGGCAGCGAACACGACATCTTCGGCTCCGGCGGCGGCGAACGCTTCGCCGAGGAGAAGGACATGCCGTTCCTCGGTGCGATCCCGCTCGACCCGGCGATCCGGTCCGGTGGGGACGAAGGCGCACCGATCGTGATGGCAGAAGATGGCGAGACTGTCCAGGCGTTCCAGGACATGGTCTCGACCACGGCGGACATGGTTGGGATTCTGAACCGGCAGAAGCACTCCCAGTGATCGGTCGCCGGGGCCCCACTTTTTGAGGGCCGTGACGCGTTGCCAGCAAATCAGCAACGGCCGCCTCGCGGGCCTTTCTTCATGATTAATGAGTGCTGACTGAAGGCAAACGGTTTAGTTGCCCCTCCACCTACCCCCGAATTAACGGTCCAAGATGGACCGAGGCCTTACTATGACTCAGGACGAACTCATCTGGCGAATCGCGGGCGGTTCCGGGGACGGAATCGACTCGACGAGCCAGAACTTCACCAAGGCGCTGATGCGGTACGGGTTACACGTCTACACGCATCGTCACTACCCGTCCCGCATCCGCGGCGGTCACACGTACGTCGAAGTACGAGCCAGCGAGGAGCCAGTTACGTCCCGTGGGGACGGCTTCAACGTCCTCCTGGCACTGGGTGATAGCTTCGCCCGGAACCCCTCTGCGGGGGCCGTCTACGGCGACGAGAAGACCAAACCCCTCTTCGAGAACCTCGATGAACTCAACGAGGGCGGGCTTATCATCTACGACACGGGCGTCCTCGAGGACGAAGACGTCGGTGATCTGGAAACCCAGGCCACGGAAAACGATTGGCATCTCTACCCGATCGACCTCCGTGCCATCGCCCGTGAACACGGCCGGGACGTTATGCGGAACACCGCCGGTGTGGGGGCGACAGCGGCCCTCCTCGACATGCCCCTCGATCCCATCCAGGAACTGATGAGCGAAGCGATGGGTGGGGACATCCTCGACGCGAACCTCGCTGTGCTTTCGGACGCCTACGAGCACACCAACGCGGAATTCGAGGCCACCCACGACCTCCGGATCCCGAAACACGACCACGACGAAGAGCAAGTCCTGCTCTCGGCCAGTCACGGGATCTCGTATGGGGCGATCGACGAGGGCTGTCGGTTCGTCTCGGGCTACCCGATGACCCCGTGGACGGACGTATTTACCATTCTGAAACGTGAGATCGAAGACCTGGGCGGCGTCGCCGAACAGGTCGAGGACGAGATCGCCGCCTCCATGATGGCGATCGGGGCCAGCCACGCCGGGGCCAAGGCTCTCACCGGGTCCTCTGGCGGTGGCTTCTCTTTGATGTCCGAGTCGATCGGGCTCGCGGAGATGACCGAGACGCCACTCGTGATGGTCGAGGCCCAGCGTGCCGGCCCCTCGACGGGCATGCCGACCAAGACCGAGCAGTCCGACCTGGAGTTCGTCCTCTCGACCAGCCAGGGCGATTCGAGTCGTGTCGTCTTCGCTCCGGGCAACGTCAAGGAGTCCTACGAGCAGACCCGCCTGGCCTTCGAGTTGGCCTACGAGTACCAACTGCCGGCGATCGTCCTCTATGATGACATGCTCACGGGCGAGTTCCGCAACCTTCCGCGGAGCTTCTTCGACCGCGAACCCAACCCCGATCTGGGCTCGATCGCCACCGAGGCGGAACTCGCTGACCTCCCACACGACGTGGGTGGTCGGTACGAACGGTTCCGCACCGACGGTGACACGGACGTAAATCCGCGCTCGCTCCCTGGGATGCGAAACGGACGATTCCTCGCGACGGGCAACGAGCACTGGCCGGACGGTCAGATCGCGGAGGACACGGCAAACCGGATCAAGCAGATGAACCGTCGCGTGAGCAAGGTCGAGGTCGTCCGAGACGCCCTCGCCGAGCAGGCTTCGCCCGACACGGTCGTCGGCGACGAGGACGCCGATTTCGCACTGCTGACCTGGGGCTCACAGAAGGGGGTCGTCGAGGAGGCCGTTCGACGGCTGACCGAGGCGGGCCACTCGATCAAGGCCCTGTCGGTGAGCCAGATGGCCCCGCTCCGCACCGAGGAGATCGCGGACTTCCTTGCAGGTGTCGAGGAGGCCCTCGTGGTCGAGATGAACGCGACGGGGCAGTTCAAGGGGCTGCTCCAGAAGGAGTTCGGGGATTACGGTGACGTGCTCTCCAGTCTCCTGAAGTACAACGGCGATCCCTTCGAACCGGCCGAGATCATCGAGGCCGTCGAGATCAAACAGTCCGGCGAGGGCGGGGACACCTCGTCTGAAACCACGCTTTATCCCCCGGCAGGTGACCGATCATGAACCAGTTCGACGCCATCGACTCCGGCGAGGAGGTCACGAGTGACGATTACACCCCCGAGATCGAGCCGCAGCCGACCTGGTGTCCCGGCTGTGGTGACTACTCGGTGCTGAAAGCGCTGAAAGGTGCGATGTCCGATCTGGGCCGGGACCCCGAAGAGGTGCTTCTGGTCACTGGGATCGGCTGCTCCGGGAAGCTGAACAGCTACTTCGATTCGTATGGCTTTCACGCCATTCACGGCCGGACCCTGCCGCTGGGTCGGGCCGCGAAGATGGTCAACGAGGACCTGGAAGTCGTCGCCGCCGGCGGTGACGGCGACGGCTACGGCATCGGTGGGAACCACTTCACCCACACCGCCCGGGAGAATCACGACATGACCTACATCGTGTTCAACAACGAGGTCTTCGGCCTCACGAAGGGCCAGTCATCTCCGACCAGCCCCAAGGGCCACACGTCCAAGACCCAACTCAAGGGCGTCGCGAAGGACCCGGTCCGGCCGATGTCCCTCGCGCTCTCGGCCGGGGCCTCCTTTATCGCCCGCACAGCGGCGACGAACCCGAAACAGGCCCAGGAGATCCTGGTCGAAGCCATCGAGCACGACGGGTTCGCCCACGTCGATTTCCTCACGCAGTGTCCGACCTGGAACAAGGACGGCGCACAGTACGTTCCGTACATCGACGTGCAGGAGTCCGACGAGTATGACTTCGACGTGACCGACCGGCGGGAGGCCGCCGAGATGATGCACGAGACCGAACAGGCCCTCTACGACGGAAAGGTCCTCACGGGTCGGTACTACGTCGAGGAGGACCGCCGGACCTACCAGGAAGAGAAGCAGGCTCGCGATGAGATGCCCGAATCGCCGGTCGTCGGGCAGTATTTCGACGACGAGAAGGAGTGGGAGCGCTCCTACGAGCGGCTCGACCGCCACACCTGAAAACCCACGAGTTTGCTTTCAGATTCGGAAGGTATTTTTTCGCCGAACCCAAAGGAATCTTCGTGAACGACGAGTCGACTGCGGATCGCATCCTCGCGGTCCTCGAAGAAGACGCCCAGGCCTCGTACGGCGAGATCGCCGACCGGGTGGAGGTCTCCAAGCCGACGGTCCGGAAGTACATCACGCAGCTCGAGGAGGAGGGCGTCATCGTTGGCTACTCGGCTGACGTCGATCCAAAGAAACTCGCTTCGACCTCGATCGCGTGGGTCGGCCTCGACGTGAAAAGCGAGTGCTACGTCGATGCGCTCCAGTCCCTCAAGGAGTTCGATGCGGTCCGGACCCTCTACACGTCGAGTGGCGACCACATGCTCCTGGCGGAGGTTCGTGCGGAGGACGGCGACCGATTGGCTCGCTTCATTCAGGAGTCGATGCTCACGATCGACGGCGTCGAGGAGGCTCATCCGACCTTTCTGCAGGAACGAATCAAGTGAACGGTCGGCCTGCAGCGGCCATATCAGCCGGCGGTTTCGTTAGTGGGACTCGAAGTAGGCGTCCAACCGTTCGATAGCCTCCTCGATGTCCGCCGTGCTCGTCGCGAAGGACGCTCGCAGCGTGTTTTCGGCCTGGGTCCCGAAATCCGGGCCCGGCGTCATGGCGACGCCGGTCGCTTCGAGTATTCGGTCGGCCACCTCGAAGGCATCACCCGGCAGTGAACTCACATCGAGCAGGAGGTAGTACGCGCCGGCGGGCGTATACCCCATATCCAACCCCCAATCCCGGGCGGCTTCGAGCAGGAGATCACGGCGCTCTCGGTAGGTGTCTCGGATCGAGTCCAGCCCGGCTCCCTCCCGGATGGCCGCCTCGGCGGCGTCCTGGACGTGGTTGGGCGCACAGATCAGGAAGTTCTGGACCAGTCGATTGATGGCTTGCTCCTCGTCTGGCGGCGCGATGATCCAGCCCAGCCGCCAGCCGGTCATCCCATAGCGCTTCGAGACGCCGTCGAGGACAAACGCATCGTCGGTGTACTCAAGCACCGAGTGGGCCTCGGCGTCGAAATCTAGACCGTGATAGATCTCGTCCGAGATCAACCGGGTCCCGGTCCGCTCGGCGAGGTCGACCAGTGCCTCGACCGACTCCGGCGAGAGGACGGCGCCGGTCGGATTCGCCGGCGAATTGATGAGCAGGCCGGCTGTCTCCGGACCCACCGCGGCCTCGAAATCGGCGATCTGGGGCTCGAATCCGGTCTCCGGGTCCAGTTCGACGGTCGTCGTTTCCCCCTCGGCCTGTCGGACGAAGTTCGGATAGGGCGCATAATGCGGGTCGGTGAGGACGACCTCCGAGCCGGGGTCGACGACGTCGAGCATCACGGCCAGGAGCGCTGGTGACGAGCCAGGCGTGACGAAGATCCGGTTCAGTGGCACCTCGACGCCGTACTGTCGCTCGTAGTAGTCGCTGATCGCCTCGCGGAGTGATTCCTTACCGCGGGCGTTGGTGTAGCTCACCTCGCCGTGCGCTGCTGACTCACTCGCAACCTCCCTGGCGATAGCGGGGGGTTCGAAGTCGGGTTCGCCTACCTCCAGATGGACGACATCATCGAGCTTGCCGGCCTTCTCTAAGACTTCCATGGCCGCAAAAGGGGTCGTCTCCAGCGCTCGCTTCGAGGGCATGCTCGACCGAAGGATCGGCCGGTATAAAATTCCGCCGTCCGCTCAGTCGGCCAGTGAGAGCCCCGGGTGCCAGTGCTCTACGCCGGCGGCTTCCTTCACCCGGTCCATCTCGGCCAGCAGGTGGACTGCCAGCGAGGCGACCTCGGCCGCTTTGTTGTCGCCCTCCGTTCGGAACTCGCCGGTCGTTCGATTGGCGTACACCGAACAGATCGCCCCGGCCCGGAGATCGTAGAGATTCGAGAGGGTGAGGATCGCACTCGCCTCCATCTCGATGTTCTTCACGTTGGCTTCCCGCAGTTCCTCGACCAGATCTTCGCTTCCGGCGGCTCGAAAGCCCTCGAACCCGGGGCGACCCTGGCCCGCATAGAAGCCATCGGCACTCATCGTGAGCCCGAGATGATAGTCATAGCCGAGCCGTTCGGCGGCGGCCACGAGCGCACTCGTGACCTCCCGGTCGGCCACGGCGGGGTAATCCTCGCGCACGTACTCCGAACTCGTTCCCTCCTGGCGGACGCCTCCGGTGGTGATGACCAGGTCACCGATCTCCATGTCTGGCTGAATCGCGCCGGTCGATCCCACCCGGATCAAGGTATCTGCACCGGCTCGGGCCAGTTCCTCGACGGCTATTGCCGCCGACGGACTGCCGATCCCCGTGGAGGTGACCGAGATCGGCGTCCCGTCGTACTCACCGGTGACCGTTCGATACTCGCGATGCCGGGCCCGTTCTTCGGCCCGATCCCAGAAACCGGTGATCGTCTCGATGCGATCGGGGTTCCCCGGCAGGAGCACGGCCTCGGCCAGGTCTGCTGGCTTTACACCGAGGTGATACTGGGTCTCGTCGCTTGGGTCCTCGCTGTCGCCGTCCATACACTCTCATGACGGAGGGTGGCCAAAATCCTTCGGCCGCTATTCGACGCCGAGATTTGCACCGGAAAAGGCGTGGGGGAGCAGTTCGCCCAGTCGGTAGGTTTCTGGCCCGTCGGGGGCGTCGGCGATCACCTCAAAATCCGGGCCTGCGAACTCCGAGAGGGTCTGTCGACACATGCCACAGGGGGTCGGCCCATCTCCCGCCTCGGAACTGACCGCGATTCGATCGAACTCCTCGTGGCCGTCCATGAGCGCCCGCGAGAGGGCCACTTCCTCCGCGTGGAGGCTGTTCGAGTAGTTCGACACTTCCAGGTTCGCGCCGGTGTAGACCCCGCCCGCGGCGGTCTCGATGGCTGCACCGACAGCGTACTCGGAGTAGGGCACGTAGGCCTTCGAAACGGCCTCACGAGCCGCGTTCAATAACTCGTCCATGCCCCGATTGTGGGGCGCAGTGGGGAAAAATGGTACCGGGCCAGCACTGGTGTTCCGGAGATTCGCAGTTGGTCACTCCGAGCCGTTCTTTTCGACTTCGGTGACGACCACGTCCCAGTCTGGATGCTCGACCCCGTTTCGACAATCGAACGCGCCTTCGACATCGACCCCATTCTCGTAGGCCCTGACTAGCAGAGCCTGTAGCTCAGCATTCAAATCGGCTTTCGACTCGAGTGGGGTCTCCTCAGCGGTCATCGTTCCACGTTCCGTTCGTATTCTCCGCGATTGGTTCGTGGTCGGGTGTGATAGTGATCTCGCCATCGCTGTACACGGTTATCGCGTGGTCCTCGTGTGTGAAGGCAATCTGTATTGGACCGTCCACTCCGGGCGGGGCGCTGATGAGGGCATCTAACGCGTCCGGATCGACCGTCGAATGGAGTGGCTCCAGATCGAGTGGGTCGACGTCCATCACCTCCGCCAGTGTCCCGATAACCGCCATGCTTGCCGATGTCTCCACCTGATCAAACTGGGTTCGGACCGCTGCAGTCTCCGAATGATACTGGACTGCTTCAACTCCGTCCCCAGATAGTACCGCATTCATTTCGACTTGTGCTACCGGCTTGAATCGGTTGAGCAGGGCTACTGATAATACAGGAGGTTTAAGTATATCGTCGGTCAGGTCGGTTTCGACGAACTCGCCAGGGTGGCCCCAATCAGGCGCCGATGGCCGCGTCTGAGTCGTGAGGAAAGTGACTGTTGGGTAATGTCGAGTTCCGCCGCGATCGACTCGAGTGATGCTTTGCGCGGGGTGTCGAAGTAGCCCCGCTCGTAAGCCAGGATCAGTGCCTCACGCTGGGACTCGGTCAACTCGTAGCCCTCCCCTTTGATCGGGAGCATTGCGTGGACCGCAGTAATTTCGATCGGAATATCGTTGTCCTGGCAGTACTCGCGAAACTCGGCGATTGTCTCCTGGCCCTCTCCGCGCACCTCGAATCGCCACTCGTCTTTCGTTCCGATTCCGGAGAGGACGACGACGTTCGCTTTGGCCAGGGCGCTCAGGACGCCGAAGTACTCCTGTTGCCACTCCGCTCGCATGAGATACTGGTCCTCGATGTGATCGACCATTTGAATGGCCTGCACCCCCTCGTGTGGGTCGAACGCGGCTTCGATGTCATCGGTTTTCACGCCACGAACCCAGAAGTACGGGATGATCAGCGTCTGGTGGGGGATCAGCCGTTCCAGTTCGACTGTTACTCCTGGCAGGTTCTCGAAGACACTCCCCAGCGGAAACTCGGCTGCTGGGCTCGTGAACTCCATCACGGTCGCCATGCGGGTGGCTTCGTTCGACAACCTGATAATTGAGGTGGCTGGTGTATCATGCCTTCCGGACCGCCCAACTGACGGCTGGTGAACCGACTGGCTGCTCTGCGAGCGGCGCGGCAACAGTGGATTACTTGGTGTACCATGTCTCCCCCTTTTGTAGGCCCCTGAACAATATGATCACATACGAGAGAATGAGTGTGATCGTGCAGGTTCGAATTCCGCCTGCGGACTTCGAACTCGGGCAGCTCCTCGATCTCGATGCGGCCGCGGCCGTCGAGCTCGAAACCCTCGTCCCGAGTGGCAACGTTACGGTGCCGCTCTTCTGGGTTTACGAACCGATGGAAAACGGCTTTCTGGATGCCGTCGGACGCTATCCGACCGTCAACAGCGTCACGGAGGTCGACGTATACGAGGACCGGACCCTGTTCAAACTCGACTGGGATGCGAGCCAGGATCACCTTTTTCGCTGCATAATGGATCATGAGGGGCAAATTCTGGGTGCGACCGGAACCGCTGACGGGTGGGATTTCGAGATCCGGTTCTCCCAACGGGAGGCATTGGGGCAGTTTCAAACCTGTTGTGAGGACGCTCAAATCTCACTCGATGTCATCAGTGTCTACAATCCCACGAGTCCCGAGGCTGGTCCGTGGTACGGCCTGAGCAAGCCACAACGGGAAGCGCTCACGCTCGCGGTCCGACTGGGTTATTATGACATTCCTCGCGGTTGTACGACCGAAGAACTGGCGAACAAACTCGGAATCTCCGACCAGGCAGTGACCGAACGATTGCGTCGTGCCATCGGGACGTTCACACGGCATGCACTCCTTACCCCGGAGTCCGACTCCTAACACAATCGGCCACTGCCTTTGTGCATCATGGGATAGAAGCACCCCGCTAGGGCTCCGTTATAGAAGTATGACTGAGAATGTGGATCAGGGGGCCCGTGACCGACAGGGAAGCGACGGTTTTTCGAGCCCGGCTGCACGGGAGCGAACGGTTTCTCCCGACCGAATTCTATCGGCAGTCGGGAACGAACACCGACGGGCGATCCTCAACGCGCTGCACAGTACATCCAATGAGACGCTGTCCTACGACACGCTCGTCGAGCGCGTTGCGGACCGGGTTCGAGACGAGGAGACGGCCCTCGAACCCGACGCACACCGACAACGTGTCCGGACCGCAATGCATCACACGCATCTCCCGAAACTGGAGGCCGTTCGGATCGTCGACTACGAGTCTGATACGGGCCAGGTTGCGTTCGTTGGCGGTGAACTGGAACAAGATCTCCTGGCACTAATCGAGGCATACGATACCGACGAGTGACTGAAGGGCAGGATCGAGGGCAATTGGCCTCGATTTCGACCATATTCTCACCATCAAGTCGGTTGGTTGTGACCGCCATCAGCAAGTTCCGCAAGCACCCAACCATCGCCTCGTCCCGCTGGCTCTGGCGGGTGAGTTACCAGTCCTGCAAGGAGGGGCAGGACCCCCACATGGTTAATCCCCGGACAACTACTCTGTCGCCCACGTGAATGAGCCGGTGTCGGACCGATCCACCAGCAGGGTTCGGGCCTCGTCGACCGCGTCGAGGGCGTCGATGACCGCTTGTGCGAGCTCCCCCTCGCGTTCGAGGTCGGACTCCTCCAGGACCGTTTCGAGCTCCCGATAGGACCGGTCGAGCCGCTCCGTTTGCATCGAGTTTGATGCTCCCCGACGCTCATCCATTCCCGTGGCCATGCTTGCAGTGGGGGACCCCTTCGAGGTAGTAATGGGGCTCCTAAAGGCGTGTGAATCGGCGGGGCGGTTGTCTCACACGAGAAATTGTTCCACGGAGTCGCCGGCACTACTCCTCGCCGGACTCGTAGTAGTCTCCGGCGGCTTCGGGGACCCGGGTGTTACCGACCAGCGCCAGCACGATGACGACCGTGAGATACGGAATCGTGCGAACCAGTGACTGTGGGATCGCGAAGACGTTGCCGACCTGCAGGGCGATCTGCACGGCTTCGAGGCCGGCAAAGAGCAGCGTCGACAGCATCGCCCCGATCGGGTTGTAGTTGCCGAACAGGTAGGCCACGATGGCGATGAAACCCTTGCCGTTGACCATTGTCGCGCCGTTGCCGATGAACTGGCCCAGCGACAGGGAGAGTGCCGCCCCGCCGATGCCGCTGAGCACGCCCGAGAGCAGCACGGCGGCATAGCGAACCCGGCGAACGCTTACGCCGGCGGTATCGAGGGCCTTGGGGTTCTCCCCGCTCGCGATGACCCATCGGCCAAAGGACGTCCGATTGAGGGTGTACCAGGAGGCCGCGACCGCGACGAACATCAGGTAGACGACCGGGGAGGCGTCGAAGAGCGCCCCGAAGAAGGGAATCTCCGACAGGTAGGGAATCGTGATCGTCTCCAGGGATTTCACGCTCACCGTGTTCGGCCCGTTGTAGATCACCTGTGAGAGGAACGGCGCCAGTCCCAGCGCGATGAGCCAGACGGCCAGTCCCGCGATAATCTGGTCGGCCCGGAATTCGATACAGACCACGCCGAAAAGGGCCGCGAGAAGCGTCGAGGAGAGCACGCCCGCGCCCATGCCGATCCAGACGCTTCCGGTGATCTCGGTGGCATACACCCCGAAGAAGGCGGCGATGATGAGCAGCCCCTCCAGGCCGATGTTGATGACCCCACTTTTCTCAGCGAAGATCCCACCGAGCGCAGCAAACGCGATCGGGACGGAGAGCCGCAGCGCCGAGGAGAGCGTGTCCGCCGACGTGAGGATGTCGAATAGCTGTCCGAGGTTCGACTCGGGGTGGAACACCCCGATGATTCCGATCACCGCGAGCAGGAACAACGTCACGACTGCGACGCTCCCGCGGACGCCGAGCGATCGAATCCGATCCATGAGCGTCAAGATGGTCAATTCAGTCATTCTTGCTCACCCCGTGGTTCGCGTCGATCGGCTGGCACCACGCGCTTGCCGATCATGCGGAAGAACTCCGGCATGGCGACGAAGAGGATGATCAACCCCCGCAGCACCCCGACGAGCTGGGGCGGCACGTCCGTCCCGACGTCGACGACCACCGATCCGCTCTTGAGCACGCCAAAGAGCAGGCCAGCAAAGCCAACCCCCAGTGGGTTGTTCCCGGCGAGAATCGAGACGGTGATGCCGTCGAACCCGTAGTCCGGGACCCCTACCTGGAAGTTCCCGAGCATCATCAGGACGTAGACGGCCCCACCGATCCCGGCCAGCGCGCCCGAGAGGGTCATCCCCGTGAGGATCGTCCGCTCGGCGTTGACCCCGCCGTACTCCGCCGCGTCGGGCTGAATCCCGCTCGTGCGGATGTCATAGCCGATCGCGGTGTGATTGAGCAGATACCAGATCCCGAGGAGCATCGCGATCCCGAAGAACAGCGCCAGAATCGAGAAGTCGTCCCGTGGCTCGAAGATCACACTCGGGAAAAGGGCGTGGTCCGGAAGCGCGACGGTCTGGTTGGCGAAACTCTCGGGGTCCTTGAAGTGATTCGCGACGAGGTAAAGCGCCGTCGAGGTGGCGACGAAGTTCAACATGATCGTCGTGATGACCTCGTTGGCCTCGAAGTAGGCGAGCAACGCACCCGGAATCGCCGCGAAGGCCCCGCCCGCGAGTGCGCCGACCAGCAGCCCCACGATCAGAAGCAGGAGCGTGCCGAGCGCTCCGGTCACGTGTGGTGCGATCGGCAACAGTGCCAGTGCCGTCGCCAGCGCGCCAACCACGAGTTGTCCCTGGGCCCCGATGTTGAAGATGCCGGCCCGGAACGCGATAGCGACTGCGACCCCCGCGAAGATGAGGATCGTCGTCTCGGAGAGGGTGGTCGCCAGTTGCCCGTTCAGCGGGTCAAAGCCGGGGCGGATGATCGACGCGAACTCGCCCTGGAGCGGCTTGAACGCCGGATTGATCGGATCGCCGAACGCACCCAAGAAGAGTTTGTCGAAGACTGCAAGCGGATCATAACAGAAACTCAGTCCGAACAGGCGCATCGCCGGGCTCGAACACTCCGCGAGCAGTCCGGCGAAGAGGATCAGCCCGGTACCCACGATCATCGACAGTGTGAGTGCCGCCAGGCTGATGAGCACCCGTTCGAAACCCGAGGTCCGGGACAGTCGAGCGAGAAGATCGTACACGCGATCACGGAGGGTCATGCACTCCCCTCCACGTCCACCGATCGATCGGCGGCCTCGAAGTCAGTAGGTCGTTCGCCGGCCATGAGCAGGCCCAACTCCTCGTCAGAGACTGCAGCCGGATCGACCACGGCGACGAGTTCGCCCTCGTACATCACCGCGAGTCGGTCCGAGAGCGCCTGTACCTCGTCTAGCTTCGAGGAGATGAGAAGCACGCCCGTTCCGTCCGATCGCAAGTCGATGAGTCGGTCGTGAATGTATTCGGTCGAGCCCACGTCCACACCGCGTGTCGGATGGGTCGCGAGCATCAGCCGTGGATCGCGCTTGAACTCCCGGCCCACGATGAACTTCTGCTGGTTCCCGCCGGAGAGTGACACTGCTGTTACGTCCGTCTGCCCTGGACGCACGTCGAACTCCTCGACGATGTCTTCGGCGTGGCTCCTCGCAGTGTTCCAGTTGAGGCGTGGCCCGGAGCCGAAGCGACTGGAGTGTTGGCTCCCCAGGATCCCGTTCTCGACGAGCTGAAAGTCCATCACGAGGCCCCGTTCCTGGCGGTCCTCGGGAATGTAGGCCATCCCGGCGTCGATCCGTTCGAGCCGGCTGTCACCGGTGATATCTTTGCCCGACAGGTGAACGCTCCCGGATTCCGCCGTCCGGAGCCCGCTGATCGCCTCGACCAGTTCGGCCTGGCCATTTCCATCCACGCCGGCAATACCGAGAATCTCGCCCTCGCGAACGGCGAGGGAGAGGTCCCGCACGGCAGGGACGCCCCGGTCGTTCTCGACGTCGAGGTTTGACACCTCCAGGACCGGAGCCCCTGGGTTCGCAGCCTGCTTTTCGACCTCCATGAGGACTTCCCGACCGACCATCATCTTGGCCAGGGATTCGCGGTCCGCATTGTCGGCCTCGACGGTCCCGACGTTCTGCCCGTCCCGCAGGACCGTGATCTCGTCGGCCGCCTCCATGGCCTCGCCGAGCTTGTGCGTGATGAAGATGATCGTCTTTCCCTGTTCGGTCAACTCCTCGAAAACCGAAAAGAGCCCCTCGACCTCCTGTGGGGTCAGGACGGCCGTCGGTTCGTCCATGATCAGCACTTCCGCACCCCGGTAGAGGGCCTTGAGGATCTCCACGCGCTGTCTGACCCCCACGCTGATCTCCTCGATCGTCGCGTCGGGATCGACGTCGAAGCCGTACCGTTCGCTCAACTCGCTGACCTCCTGTCGAGCCTGGTCCCGATCGACCAGAAGTCCGCCCCACTTCCGGGGTTCGTTGCCCAGCACGATATTCTCGGTCACTGTCATCGGGTCGACGAGCATGAAGTGCTGGTGAATCATCCCGACGCCCGCGTCGATGGCCTCACGGGGCGAGTCGAAGTCCCGCTCTTCCCCGCCAACGGAGACGGTCCCGTCGGTGGGCTCGTAGAGACCGTAGAGGATGTTCATCAGCGTCGTCTTGCCGGCCCCGTTCTCGCCGAGGAGGGCATGTACCGACCCGCGTTCGACCGAGAGGTCGATGTCGTCGTTCGCGAGGACCCCGGGAAACCGCTTGGTGATCCCCGACAACCGGACGGCTGGCTCCATTGTCTGCCTTGCTCAGACGTTCTCGGGGTCGGTCGGGACCTCGATGTCCCCGGCCATGATCTCGTCTCGGCTCGAACTGACCTGGTCTTTGATCTCCTGGGGGATCTCGGAGCCGATCTGGTCCCCGTAGACCGTTGCGACACCGTCGTCGTCCAGGCCCAGGGTGTTCGTGCCGGATTCGAAGGCGTCGTTGACGACCGACTCGACGGCGGTGTAGACGGCCGTGTCAACCCGCTTGACCATGCTCGCGAGGATCACGTCCGCGTAGCCGTCCTTCGTGATCGACTGGTCACGGTCGACGCCGATCGCAAAGCGGCCGTTGCTCTGGGCGGACTCAAACACGCCCGTCCCGGTGTTTCCGGCGGCGTGATAGACGATGTCCGCGCCGCCGCTGTACATGTCGTCCGCGATCTCGGTACCGGTCGAGGGGTCCGTGAAGGAGCCTGCGTAGCCGGACTTGACCTCGATCTCGCTGTCGATCGACTTGACACCGGCGGCGAAGCCGGCCTCGAACTTGCCGATGAGGCCGCCCTCGACACCGCCCACGAAGCCGACGACCTTCTCGTCGGGTTTCGTCTCGCCGCCCCCGGCGCTGAACTCACGGGTAGTCAGCAGGCCGGCCAGCTGACCGACCAGGTAGGATCCCTCGTGCTCCCGGAAGACATAGGAGGCGACGTTGTCTGCGTCGACGGTCTCGTCGACGATCATGAACTGCTGATCCGGGTAATTCGCGGCCGTGTCAGCCAGCGAATCGGCCTGGAGATAGCCGATCGAGGCGACCAGATCGTAGTTCGGGTCGGTCGACTGGGCGAACTGTTCCTGATGGGAGGAGAAGTCGGAGGTGTTCTCCGGCTGGGACTCGTTGTACTCCACGTTGAAGTCCTCGGCGGCATCCATGATGCCGGACTGAGCCTGGTCGTTGAACGAGCCGTCGCCCAGGCCACCAGTGGCATACACCATCCCGACGTTGGTGACGTCGTCACCGGAGCCATCGTCTCCGTCAGTCGTCGTCCCGTCAGTCTCGCCTCCGCCGGAACACCCGGCGAGCGCAGTCAGGGATGTTGCACCGATGCCACCGGCCACCTTGAGAAACGTCCGCCGATCGAAGGCACCCATATCACATACCCGAAGCGGCGGCGAAAATAAAGGCGTCGAATACTCGTTCAGATCCCTGTCTGTGGGGCCTGTGTCACTCGGACACGTTCGATATGGCCGTTTCAATCGTGGACCGGACTCCCGTCACGAGGTCATCGACCTCGTCGCTCTCGGCGTACAGTCGAACGTAGGGCTCGGTTCCACTCGGCCTGACCAGCGTCCAGGACCCGTCCTCGAAGGCGAGTCGCACGCCGTATTCCGTCGAGACCGTCGCCGCCGGGAAGGCCTCCGGCAGCGTGGTTTCGAGTTGCTCCATCGCCGGTTCCTTCGCGCTCTCCGCACACGGCACGCTCACCTTTCGGTAGGGGCGCTCTGTCACCGGCCCGCGAAGCGCTTCGAGGCCACCGGCTTCGGTGATCAGCACCGAGAGCACGCCGGCACTCGCGATGCCGTCGATCCACCGGCCAAGTCGGGGATGGATGTGCTTCCAGGGCTCGGCCGCGAACACGACCGTGCCCGACGCCTCGGCGATACCCTCGTGGAGCGCACCGAGTCGCACTCGCTCTATTGTCCCCCCGGCGGCTTCGACCCGCTGGTCGATGCGCCCTGAAGCGTTCGGCGTCGTGACGACGATTGGGTCCGCAACCTCGCTCGCCCGAACGTAGTACTCCGCTAGGATGGCGACGACCGTGTCCTCGTGGACGACTGTGCCGTCGCCGTCGACCAGGACCACCCGGTCGGCGTCGCCGTCGTGAGCGATGCCGAATTCCGTGCGGTTATCGGCAACGAAGTGCCGAAACTCGGCCAGCGTCTCCGGGGTGGGTTTGCTCGCCCGGCCGGGGAAGTGGCCGTCGACGGTGCCGTTGATCGTGACGACGTTCGCACCGAGGGCTTCGAGGAGCTGTGGCGTTCCGAGCGCCCCCATGCCGTTGCCACAGTCAACGGCGATGGTCGTCCCCGCCAGCGGCGTTTCCGAATCCATCTCGGCTCCAGCGTCGACCGGATGGGATTCGGGGAGTCCCCGTCCACGGACGTACTCGGTGACTGTCTCCTGGTACGCGTCGAGCACGTCGATCCGCTCGGTCTCGCCCCATTGGTCCCAGGGGGCCTGCTCAGAGCCATCGGCCACCCGATCCGAGACCGCCTGCTCGGCCTGGCGATCGAACTCGGTGCCGTCCTCGAAAAGTTTGATCCCGTTGTCCGCTGGCGGGTTGTGAGAGGCGGTCACCTGCACTCCGTACCGGCCCTGCGAGGCGAACGCGAGGGTAGGTGTCGGCACGATGCCGACGGTGCGCACACTCGCCCCCGCGCTCTGTAAGCCCGCGCGGAGCGCTGCGACCAGCGTCTCGCCAGTCACACGGCCGTCGCGGCCCACCACGAACTCCCGGTCCGGCTTTCCGACGGCCTGTCCGACACGTAGTGCGAGCTCCGGGGTCACTTCGTCCGCAACCCGGCCCCGGATACCCGCCGTTCCGAAGAGGTCCATATCCGCTCTTGCCGTCGCGGACAGTATATAGTGTCGAATCCGACGTGGGTTACAGTTCGACGCCCGCGGGAATCAGACTCTCCGATTCCCTGAGGGTTCCGTCGCTCGTGTACACGAGGAATGTGTCGGTTTCGTAGGTCCGCACGGGCGTGTCGCCCGCGCACAACTGGATGCGGTACTTGGGCGTGCCGTCGACGCTTTCGGCCCGCCGCTTGGCTGCCGCGAGGAACTCGAAGATGTCCCGGCCCTCGACGTTGAATTCACACACGTAATCGCCAGTCAGTCGGTCGCTGACCGCGACCACGCCGTCCGGGTTCCGCTCGTCGATCTCACCCTGCAGCCGGACGCTCACGTCGATGTTCTCGGCCTGGAGAATCGACCCGTCGGCCCCTTCGAGAGCCGACTTGAGTTCCGCCTCTGGTCCGTCATACCGGAGTCGAAGCGTCGGGAGGGGCTGGGTCTCACCTCCCGTGTCGGTCTCGACATAGCGGGTCTCCAGCGTGAAGTCCTCCCGTTCCATCAACTGATGGTTCGGGTTCCTCCGAAAAGAACGTGACGGCAGTCGAGGTGGGTGCGTGGGGATTTAAGCAGACCCCCTTCGAGGGTGGTCGTACAGATCGATGTCCCGGAACACAGCCCAGTCGGAGTCTGCCGTCGAGTCGATTCGCTATCGACTCTCGCAGATCGCGGCGGTTCTCCGTGGTTCGGCACTCGATGTCGACCCCTACGATCCGGCTCGAGACGGGCCGCTCGTTCAATTCGCTGGGCTCGAGGATTTCGAGGAAGTCGACCGGTACTGGGTGAACGCGCCCTTCGCGTTCGTCGTGATCGCGCATAACGCGGCCGAAAACGCGTATCGGTATCTCGTCGTGGAGCCGACCCTCTCGGAGTTCGAACACGATCTCCTCGAACAGGTCTTCACGGACAGCCGCGAGTCGCTGATCTTCCGCGCGGAGTACGACCCGAAAGACGCCGAGGCAGTCATCACCGAACACCTCCTCGAACTCCTCGGGCAGTACGGTGTCGAGGTGGATACGACCACGATATATCGCCTGTTTTACTACCTCTACCGGTCCTTCGAGGGCTTTGACAAGCTCGACCCCCTGATGAAGGACCCCCACATCGAGGACATTTCCTGTGACGGCTATGACCTGCCGCTTTTCGTCTATCACGATACCTACACGGACATTCAGACCAACCGCTCGTTCGGCGAGGCGGAACTGGACGACTTCGTCGTCCGACTGGCCCAGAACTCCGGCCAGCACATCTCGATCGGCGACCCGATTACCAATGCCACGCTCGCGGACGGCAGCCGCGGAGAACTCGCACTCGGTCGGGAAGTCACACCTCGCGGCTCGGCGTTTACGATCCGCAAGTACGCCGAGGAGCCGTTCACGCCGGCCACGCTGATCGAATATGACACCTTCAGCCTCGATCAGATGGCGTACCTCTGGCTGGCCATCGAGAGCAACAAATCCCTCATCTTTGCCGGGGGAACCGCCTCGGGGAAGACCACCTCGATGAACGCGGTCTCGATGTTCGTCCCGCCGAACGCGAAGGTGGTGACGATCGAGGACACCCGGGAACTCACGCTGCATCACGATAACTGGCTCTCCTCCGTGACCCGGGAGAGCCTGGGAGAGGGCGAGGACATCTCGATGTACGACCTGTTGCGCAGTTCACTGCGCCACCGTCCCGAGTACATCGTGGTCGGCGAGGTCCGGGGCCGGGAGGCGATGACGCTCTTCCAGGCGATGAACACCGGTCATACCACCTTCTCGACGATGCACGCTGACAGCGTCCAGACGGTGATCAATCGTCTAGAGAACGAGCCGATCAACGTTCCCCGGGCGATGATCCAGTCCCTGGACGTCCTGTCCGTCCAGACGCTGACCTACGTCGGCGAACAGCGAGTTCGGCGGACCAACACCATCGCGGAGATCGAGGGTATCGACCAGCGGACCGGTGATCTGGACTACTCGATGGCCTTCGAGTACGACCCCGAGACCGACTCCTTCAACCAGTTCGACAGTGTCGTTCTCGAGGAGATCCGCCAGGATCGGGGCTGGTCGCGCTCGGAACTGCTGCGGGAATTCCGGGATCGAAAGCGGGTCCTCCAGTATCTGCTGGAACAGGACGTTCGGGACTACCGTCGCTTCACCGCCGTGATCAACGATTACTACGCCGATCGGGACACCGTGATGGGCCGGATCGAGGCACAACTCGAAACGTCGGTCGGCGACACGAACCTGGCCGAGGGCCACACCACTGACAGTACCCAGGGGTGATATTGGTGCTGGAACTGCTTCCGCTGGGACTGATCGCGGTGTTGCTGCTGGGGGTCGCGCTGGTCCCGGTTTCGTCCCGACTCGACCGAATGGTCACGCGAGTCGCCCTGGCCATCTTCGGTGAGTTCGTTGGGGAGCGTCGGTCCGTGAACACCCGGCAGGTCGGGCTCCTCGAAGCCGCTCACCGCCCCGCGACCTATCGGGCCTACGCGGCCAAGACGTTCCTCTATGCGACAATCGCGGCACTGGTCGGGAGCGTGGTTGGTGTCTATGGGTTTCTGGGCACCCGGTCGGTCCTCGTCGCTCTCGGGCTCCCCTCGCTGCTTCCCTGGTTGTCCGGCCTGCTTCAGACGCCGCCCGCCGAAATGGGGATTGTCGGGCTCTTTGGGCTCCTTCTGGGAAGCAGTGGAACTGTCGGGGTGATCGGGGCCTTTGGCACCTACCGACTTCGGTGGTATCTCCCCCAGTACGAGGCCGGTGAGCGTGCCCGACGGATCGACTCGACACTGAAGCGAAACGTGGCCTTCCTCTTTGCACTTTCCCGGAGCGGGATGCCGTTCACTCAGGTTCTCCGGACCTTGAGTGATCATGCCACGGTCTACGGCGAGACCGCCCGGGAGTTTGCGGTGACGGTCAAGGACATTGATCTCCTCGGTGCGGACCTCATCACCGGCGTCGAGCGGACCAGCAGGCGAACTCCGAGCGACGAGCTCTCCGAGTTCACCGAGAACCTGGCGAGCGTACTCCGGAGTGGCGGCTCGCTGACGGGGTTTCTCCAGGAGCAGTACGAGTACTTCCGCGAGGAGGAGTCCGCCCAGCAGGAACGGTTCATCGAACTGCTAGGCGTGCTCGCCGAGGCGTACGTGACCGTGTTCGTCGCCGGGATGCTCTTTCTCATCACCATTCTGGTCGTGGTCGGCCTGCTCCTGGGTGGGACACTGACCTTCCTCCACGCGCTGGTCTATCTCGTTTTGGGACTGGCGAATATCGGCTTTATCGTCTATCTGGATACTATCACGGAGGACCTCGTGGATGCGGACGCGGATGATTCCAGTGCGGCCACCGAACTGCAATTCCCGGACGTGCCAGTGGCGTCCACGACGGGCTCAGCCGACGAGACCGAGACGAAAAACCGCGATCGGCTCGCGATCGCCCGACAGCTCAGACCGATCCTCAGTTCGCTTATGAATCCCCGTCGTCTCTTGACCGAGCGCCCGGCGGCGATTCTCTGGGTAACCGTTCCGATCGGTCTCCTCTGGGTCCTCGGCGGCTGGTGGCCGGCACTCTCGACTGG
Source organism: Halodesulfurarchaeum formicicum (assembly GCF_001886955.1). Classification (NCBI taxonomy): domain Archaea; kingdom Methanobacteriati; phylum Methanobacteriota; class Halobacteria; order Halobacteriales; family Halobacteriaceae; genus Halodesulfurarchaeum; species Halodesulfurarchaeum formicicum. Next base: position 774,215 of record NZ_CP016804.1, read on the forward strand.
AACGCTCACACCGAGTGCGCTCGATGACCCGTTGATTCGGGCCACGCTGTTCGTAACCGGCACCTACGCGATCACCTACGAGATCGGTCACCGACGAGTCAAACGGATCGAGGCCGCGATCCCGGACTTCCTCGATCGGCTTGCGGCGACGAACGAGGCGGGGATGTCGCTGGTCGAGAGTTTCGGTCGGGTCGCCCGGTCCGATCTGGGTGCGCTGTCGACGGAGATGCAACGAACCTGGGCCGACGTGCAGACCGGCGCTCCAATGGCGCGGGCCCTCCGTCGCTTTCAGGCGCGGGTCAAGACTCCGGCGATAACCAGGGTCGTGACCCTCACCACGAACGCGATGGGTGCGACGAACGACGTCGGTCCAGTCTTGCGAATCGCCGCCGACGAGGCGAAGTCGGCTCGGCGGCTAGAACGGGATCGTCACAACGAATTGCTGACCTACGTGGTCGTCATCTACGTCGCCTTTTTCGTCTTCCTGGGGATCGTCCTCGCCCTGGATCAGGTGTTCATCCCCAGTATCCCGACGGGACTTGAGACCGGTGGCGCGGCCGGCGGCGTCGGTTTCGGTGGCAGCCTGGGAGAGCTAACGCCCGCGAAAAAAGAGGCCTACGGGCTGGTCTTCTTCCACGCCGGGATCATCCAGGGGTACGTCTCCGGCTTCGTGGCCGGACAGATGAGCGACGGCCGCCTCGCGGCAGGCGCCAAACACGCGACGGCGATGCTCGCCATCGCCTACGTGGTTTTCCTGGTGTTCGTATGACCGAAGAGTCCCCGCCGATCCGGGAGGTCTACGACCGCATCGGGCCCCACTTCTCGAAGACGCGCCAGTATCCTTGGACCGACGTGACGGACTTTCTGGACACCGTCTCGGGAACTGTGGGTTTAGATGTGGGCTGTGGCAACGGCCGCCATACGGAGGCCATGGCGTCGGTAGTCGAGTCCCCGATCGGTGTTGATTTGAGCCGCTCGCTCCTCGAAGAAGCCCGGTCGCGTGTCACCGAGTCGGGGATCGAGGCAACCTTTCTCCAGGGGACGGCGACGATCCTGCCTCTCAGTGACTCGACGGTCGACGTGGCTGTCTACATCGCGGCCATCCATCATCTCCGGGATCGGGACGCCCGTATCGAGAGCCTGGACGAGTTAGCACGGGTACTTCGACCGGATGGCGTCGGCCTGGTCAGCAGTTGGTGTACGGCCCACGATCGTTTCGACCGGGAGACGGGCTTCGATACGACTATCGACTGGACGCTGCCCGACGGCGAGATCGTTCCACGATACTATCACATCTACGACCGCGAGGAGTTCGTGGCGGATATCCGGGCCAGTGGCCTCGAATTGGAGCGTGAGTGGGTTTCGAAGGGGAATTGCTATGCCCGGGTTGGGGGATCCAGATGAAAACGTCCTTATTCGGGGGCTCCATAGACGCGACTGCGCGCCGGTGGTCTAGTGGTAGGACCTGAGCCTTCCAAGCTCATGGCCCGGGTTCGAATCCCGGCCGGCGCACTCCCACTTTTTCCGAGGGGCTGCGCAGCAGCCCCTCGCAAAAACTTGGGGAAAAAGACCGCTAGCGGCTGTTGAATTGAGGGCAACTCCGACCGCTGCAGCACGGGTCTCCCAAATTCTTTCCTGCCGACTCTCAATCCGTCCGCCCGACCGCACCCTTCAAGGTCGTCCCCGTTCGACAGCGTGACATGCGGGCGTATCGGTTCGTAAACGCGCTTGGATCGGCCGTCGAGACCGCCGGCCGGGAGGTGGCAGACGCAGCGGACGTAACCTCGGCCCACCGAGGCGGCCTGAGTGATTCGGCTGCTCGAGTGGGGATCCGGGTCAGCGAGGAACTCCTCCGTCAGATGGCTCGTGAGACCGCGGGGCTCAGTCTCGAACGAGCCGAGTTCGAGGCACGGGGGGTTCGCGTGACCGACGATTCGTCACCGGGGACGGACCCGATCGGGCTCGATCTCGGCGTCTCCGTACACGTCGATCTTCCCAGCTACGAGGCAACGAACGTGGTTCTCGCGACGGTCGTCCATACCTCACAGATTCCGGCCGAGAGCGCCGCCAGTGAGCCAGGTCCGATACGTGATCGGATGGCGTCCCTCGCTGAGCGGACGTCGGCGGCCTTTCTGCTGGTCGTGGACGATGCGGGTACCCGCGCGATTCCGGCCCAGAGCCTGTTGGCCCTCTCGGAGCCGATCAGTACTCAGTCGATCGAGCAACACCTCTACGGGCGCTCGCTGGGTCGGTTCGTCGAGGAACTGGCCGAAGGCTTCGTGGGCGTCAGTCGAGTGGGCGAGGATCAACAGGCTCTGGCACTCGATCCCGAGCGGGAGGGTCAACTTCGGGACTGGGCCAGGGCGACCGATTTGCAGGGTGTGTATGCGCTGCGGATCTCGGAGACACGACCCCGGACCGAATCATCGCTGTCGGCGTTTTTGGACTGACTACAGTTCGATTCGTTCGACGAGGCGATCGTCGCCGCCAGTGGTGTTCACCGCGACGATCCTGACCAGTTCCTCCAGCCCCGATCCCTCCAATTTGTTCTTGAGCAGTCCGTCGACCTGGTAGACGCCGGCCGCGTTTCGCATCGTGATCTCGACCAGCACCGGCTTGGTGTCTCCTTCCAGGAGTTCGACCCGGTCGATGGCCTGGCTGGAGATGGTGTTGATCCCGCGCCCACCCCGTTCGTAGGGGATGCGTGAGCGACCGCGCTCCATGTCCAACGCGTCCGCGACGCGGATCACCCCCGCCTCGGTCGTCAGGGGCTCCTCTGCGGAGTGGTGACAGAGGATCGCATGGAGGATCTCGCCTTTCATTCGGACTCGCTCGCCGATGTCGTAATACGGCTCGAGGAGCCGATCGAGGAGGTCCGCGGCGATGATAATCGAGTAGTAGGTGTGATCGTCCCGGTGGACGACGTGCCCGATGTCGTGGAGCGTCGCGGCGAGCGCGACGATGACAGGTTCGTCGGCCTCCTGGAGGCCCTGGTCAGTCGCCCCGTTGAACGGGACGTCGGCTCGCTTGAGTAGCTCGTAGAGCCGAAGCGCCCGGTTCCGGACGATCTCGATGTGTTTCTCCCCGTGGTCGTTGTAGCCCTTCCGCGTGACCGGGTTGACGTTCTGTGCTTCGAGGTAGGCCCGGACCTCGGGATCCCCGAGGACGGCTTCCAGGATCTCGTTGAGTCGCTCGTCTGGAAACGAGTGATCGGCCTCGGGATCGTACGGCAATGTCCCGTTGCTCATGCAGGCCCCGACGCCGGCCCGGCAGATAGTTCCCAATGTCTGGGAGTACCGGATCGGAGCATAAAGCCTATAATCGCTACTGAGTTACAACTCTTTAATGACAATCGAGGTGCTACCCGCATTCGGGCTCCCAGCAGGCGGGATGGAGCTGGCCATCATTCTGTTGATTGCCGTCCTCCTGTTCGGGGCGAACAAAATCCCCAAGCTGGCCCGGTCGACGGGACAGGCCATGGGTGAATTCCAGCGCGGTCGCGAAGAGATCGAACAGGAACTCGAAGAGATCAAAGAAGGCCCCGAGGAGTCCGACCGGGCCGTCGCGGAGAGCGAATCCGAGTCCGAGTCAGAGCGGACCGAAGAGTAACCGTTTTTCCCCGCCCACCCGAACCGATTTTCGGGGCGCGTGGCCAAGAGGATACGGCGAGAGGTTCCTAACCTCTAGATCGCGGGTTCGAATCCCGTCGCGCCCGTGCAGCGAGTAACACGAGCGAACCGGCACGCGGGATTCGAATTACGGAAGACGAGCAACGCGAGTCTTCAGGTGGTTCGAATCCCGTCGCGCCCGCTCCGGTTTCTTCGAAACACGTCGCGGTCGCGACGTAGTCCCACTCGTTGGCTCACGACGACGCCGTTCGCTCAGCTGGCGGCTTCGCCGCCCGCCTCGCGGGACTCCCGTCGCGCCCGTGCAGCGAGTAACACGAGCGAACCGGCACGCGGGATTCGGGCCCTGGAAGAAGAGCGACCTGTGGGAGCGAGTCTTCCTCCGGTTCGAATCCCGTCGCTCTCTTTGGTTTCTTCGAAACACGTCGCGGTCGCGACGTAGTCCCACTCGTTGGCTCACGACGACGCCGTTCGCTCAGCTGGCGGCTTCGCCGCCCGCCTCGCGGGACTCCCGTCGCGCCCGTGCAGCGAGTAACACGAGCGAACCGGCATGCTGGATTCGGGCCCGGAAGATGAGTGTCCCATTATTTGGAGGTTATTTCGCCCAGAACGCGGGTTGCGTGGGTATTTGATTTCAGGTGCCGGTGCCGAAGCGGCCGGCCGAACAGTGTGGGGTTTGTTTTCTGGCGGTCGGAATCATCCACGCAAATTATAGTGGGTGAACTGCAAGGTCAGGATGGATAGTCCGGCAACTCATGACCCCTTGCGAAGACAATATGTGGGTGACGTGAGAACGATTCAACACGTAGGCAACCTCAAAAACACATGTTAGACCCCGTAATCCTGAGCCGTCTCCAGTTCGCGTGGACGACGGCCATACACATCATTTTCCCCGCGATCTCGATGGGCCTGGCCCCCTTCCTGGTGTATTTCACCTGGAAGGAGATCCGCGGGGCGGGCGAACCGTGGGTGTCGTTGCGACGGTTCTGGGTGAAGATATTCGCCCTGACCTTCGTCATCGGCACCGTGACTGGCATCGTTCTCGAATTCGAGTTCGGGACGAATTTCGCGGCCTATGCCTCTGCCGTGGGTGGCATCTTCGGCGGGCCGCTGGCGACCGAGGGCCTGATGGCGTTCATGCTCGAATCGACGTTCCTCGGTATTCTGCTCTTCGGGCGTGAGCGGGTGAGCGATCGGCTCTACTTCCTTTCCGCGTTCCTGGTCGCGCTTGGCTCCTGGCTCTCTGCTGTCTGGATTCTGATCGCGAACTCCTGGATGCACCTCCCTCGTGGCTACGAGATGGGGACCCGTGCCGGCCAGGAGGTCGCGGTGATCGTCGACCCGATCGCGGCCTATCTCAACCCACGATTCTTCTTCATGTTCACGCATATGCAGGCCTCGGCCGTGCTCGCCGCCGCGCTCTTCATGGCCGGGATCGCGATGTACAAGCTCACGACGACCGAAACGCGGCGTCAGTTCTGGAAGACGAGTCTGAAACTCGCCATCGTCGCGATGCTCCTGACCGCGCCGTTCATGGCGATTCAGGGCGACTCCTACGGTCGGCACGTCTACGAGACCCAGCCCCAGAAGTTCGCGGCGATGGAGGCGGTCTACGAGACCGATTCTAACGTGCCGGAGTACCTCTTTGCGATTCCGACCAGTCTCGAAGGGTTCACCGACCCGAGTGCCCGGGATCTCTTCGCGATCGGAATCCCAGGCGGTGCGTCCTTCCTCGCGAGCGGGGGTGATCCTGGTGCCACCATCCAAGGCTTGGACGACATGGAGAGCCTGCAGGGTGTCGAAGGTGAACCGCCGGTCGCCATCGTCTTCTGGTCCTTCCGCGCGATGGTCGGATTGGGGATGTGGTTCATCCTCCTCTCGCTCTGGGCCGGGTTCCGGTGGTACCAGGGACGGCTTCTCAAAGACAAGTATCTGAGCGGCGCGCTCATGCTGTCCATCCCGCTTGGTCTGTTGGCGATCGAATTCGGGTGGATGGTCACCGAGGTGGGCCGTCAGCCCTGGGCTATTCAGGAGGTCCTCACGGTCGCCGAGGGCGTCTCCCAGAATCTGACCGGTGGCGAGGCACTCCTGACGCTGCTTGGCTTCGTGGGGGCCTACACGGCCCTCCTGGCCATCTGGGCGTATCTCGTCCGCCGGCTGGTGATCCGTGGGCCGAAAGAATCGACCGAGGAGGTGGTCGCTGAATGATGCCCCTGCAAGCTGGCCCGAGCTGGTTCGGGATTCCACTAATCGAGCTCTGGTTCGTGGCCCTGTTCCTGACACTGGCCATGTTCCTCTGGCTCGACGGGACGAACTTCGGGATGGGTGTGCTCTACGGGCTGGTGGACGACCACGAGACCAAAGAGACGATCCTGACCGCGCTGGCCCCTCTCTGGGACGGAGCCGAAGTCTGGCTCGTTGTCTTCGGTGGGGCGCTCTTTGCCGTCTTCCCGGACGTCTACGGCGGCCTGTTCAGCGGCTACTACCTGTTGATGTTCGCCATCCTCGGCGCGCTCATCATCCGGGGGGTCTCTCCCGAATTCCTGGAGCAACGCGAGGACGCTGGCTGGCGACGGCTCTGGAGTAGCACGTTCATTCTCGGGAGCACGCTCGCCCCGTTCTTCCTGGGGATGTTCGCCGCTAACTGGCTCGTGGGCGCATCCGGGATCATTTCGGTCCCGGGTATCGTGGTCGGTCTCGCGCTGGTCGCCATCTCGACTGCCCAGGGGGCCGGTTTCCTGGGCATGAAGACGGCGGCCGGCCTCGACGAGACCGTCACCCGGTACGGGCTGCTCTCCCAGGTCGCTTACCTCGTGCTCGCGGTGGTCACGGTCGGCTATCTTTACGTGGCCGTCGAGGGCATGGCGGCGAAAGTAGTCCACCCGGTTGTGCTCGCGCTCGTGGCGATCACGGCGATTCTCGGGATTGCATACCTCTGGCTGCTTCGGGACGGTCAGTACCGACCCGCTTTCCTTGCAGCCGGAATACAGCTCTTCGGGCTTGTGGCCCTCGTCGCCGTCCTCCTCTTCCCGGTCATCTACCCGGTGACCGGGCTGACGGTGTTCGAAGCCGCCGTCTCGACCCTGCAACTGAAGATGATGACCGTGGTCCTGGCCATCTTCCTCCCGCTCGTGCTGCTCTACTTTGCGGTCCTTTACAGTGCCTTTGCCGGACCGGTGCAGGCGGGTGAGGGCTACTAACCGATCGGAGCCCTCAACCCGACGGGTCGCCTACCCGGTGTATGCACGTCGTCTTCGATATGGATGGCGTCTTGCTCGATTCACAGGCTGAACTGGGGTGGCTCGACCGCGCTCTGGACGAGACCCTGCAGGCCTTCGACATCGAGCCGACGCCGGAGCGCCGAGAACTGCTTTATCCCCCAAATCTCCGGAATTTCGAGCAGGCTGCTAAGGACCTTGGCGTTCCGCCCGCGGAGCTCTGGCCGGTCCGCCATCGACACTACGTGCAAGAGAAAGAGCGAGCGTTGAAGACCGGGCAAATCGTCCCGTTTCCGGATATCCAGCAGGTCCACACGTTAGCCCAGGAGCATCCGGTTTCGATCATCAGCAACTCGCCGGAGTCGATCGTCGAGACGTTCGTGGCGGTAGCCGATCTCGACGCCGTGGTGGCCCACTGGATCGGCCGGGGGGACGATCTGGAAACGATCGAACGGATGAAGCCCGATCCCGCGTTCTACGAGGACCTCGTCGATCGGGCTGGCCCTGACGAGTACGTTTACGTCGGCGATACGTCCTCGGATGCGCTTTTCGCGCAGCGGACCGGAATGGATTTCGTTCATCTGGACCGCTCTGGCGGACAGGTGTCTTCCCTGGCCGGAGCGATCGAGCTGATCCGTGGGGGTAATTGACGTGAGACATTGGCACAAGTTTTGAATCCCCTGACTGCGTAGGGGGATGTATGTCTGTCAGGGATCTCATGACGACGGACCTGGTGACGGTGCCACTCGGAGCGACCCTCGAAGCGGCCGTGGGCGAAATGCTCGGAAACCGGGTTGGAAGCGTGCTCGTTACGGACGGTGAACGGCCGGTGGGCATCATCACCGAAACGGACGTTCTGGCTGCTGGCAGCGGAACCGAACGTCCCTTCGGAGACATTCCCGTCTCCCGGGCGATGAGCCCGAATCTGGTGACGATCGGTCCCGAGAAGCGCCCACAGGACGCCCTGGAGAAAATGCAGAACTACGGCATCAAGAAGGTCGTCGTGACCGAGGACGAGGAGCTACTCGGGATCGTCACAACGACGGATCTGGTTCGCCATCAGAGTGACCTGGTCGAGGAAGTGACCGACATCGACCGGACCCAGTCCTATCCGAGTCTCTAACTCAGGCCGCGTCTTCGGGCGTGTCGAAGTCGTGGAACTTCTCGCCTTCCTCGGTTGAAAGGATGTTCAGCGCAGCGGCCACGCCGTCACCGGCCGCGATCTGGGCCTGCCACTCCTCGACTCGGCCCATCGCCCCTGTCGCGTAGACGTTCTCGACGCTCGTCTCCATGGTCACGTCGACGTCGACGACTGCCCTGTCGGTCAACTTACAGCCTAACTCCTTCGCGAGGCTTCGGTCCGTGCCAGTCGCGAGCACCAGATAGTCGGCTTCGTACTCGCCAGCGTCGGTCTCGACGGCGAACCCGTCGTCGGTTTCTTCGGCTGTGATTACCTCCTCTTCGCGGAGGTCGGCGCCGAAGTCCTCAACCTGTTCGCGGGATCGGTCCATGAACTCGGTGCCATCCACGCTCTCGATCCCGAGGTAGTTGAAGAGGTGGGCCTTGTGCATCCAGGTCCCATCGGTGTCAAAGACCGTGGTTTCCAGGCCGTTTTTCGCGGTGTAGAGTGCTGCCCCGAGGCCGGCAGGGCCGCCGCCGACGACGATAACGTCTGTCATGCATCTACACCCAGGAGCAGTTCGCAGTTAAGTCTCGTCCCCGTCGAGTTTCTCGCGGGTTTTTCGGTGGCGATAGGCAAACGCCAGCGCGAACCCGGGCTGGAGGGCTCGATCCACGAGGTCGCCGTAGCCACTTTCGTACTCGACGTGGTCGATGAGTTGGGTCCGATCTCCCACCCTGCGGAACCGATGGGTGTGCCGCCAGGTCGCCATCGGTCCCGTCTCCATCTCGTCGACGAAGTACGCCTCGTCTGCCAGTTCCTCACGCGCCACGATGACCGAGGTAAAGCGTTGGCGCGGGCCGCCCGGAATGGGCCCCACCGAGAGGTCGATCTCTGAGCCCTCGCGTAGCACGTCGCCCCCGTCCGGCACACGAATCGCTTCGACCTGGAGGTTGGCCACTGCTGGTGTGAGTTCGAGCAGGCCGTCGATCGTGGAGTGAAACGCCCACACTGTTTCGAGGGGCGCATCGACGGTACTCCGACGGGTGAAGATTGCCATACAAGTTATACAGCCTGCATCCGCAAAAGGAAGGCCCCCAACTGACCGGGAGTCAGTGAGCCGGGTCCTCGGCCGGTGCGATCATGTCCTCGATCTTGAGGATAACCACGTTTTTGGCCTCGTCTTTGGCGTCCACGGTTCCGTCGACCCGGAGCTTCGAGATCGGGGTCGGGCCGACGGCGACACTGTCGCCCTCGTGGAAGTCCTTGATCGAGCCCCGAACCTCGATCTCGGCCCGGCAGAGATCCGGATTGAAAACCGTCGTCAGGTCGATGTTCTGCACGTTCACGTCCTCGACCGGGTCGCCGTTCCGACGTACGGGCACTGCGGCCGGCGAATCGATCTGTTCGATTTCCAGAGCCTCGAAGGCATTCGTCGTGGGTCGATAGCCGCCTTTCGGGCCCGGGACCCCTTCGACTAACTGCAGGGCCTTCAGGCTCTGCATCTGATTTCGAATGGTACCCGGATTGCGATCGACCTCCTCGGCGATGGTTTCTCCTTTGATCGCCGTCTCTTCTTGCCTGTACCGGTCGACGAGTGCCCGGAGAATCGTCTTTTGACTCGCGGTCAGTTCGATAGAGGACATTAAATCGTGATAGACCGGTTCGTTTCATAAAACCCCATGGCCTGGGTCTCCCCGCCGAAACCGGGAGTCTTAATCGGGGGACACGACTTGCTCCGGGTATGCAGGGACAACGCGTGCTCGTCACCGGCGGGGCCGGTTTCATCGGGTCGAATCTCGCCAACACGCTCGCCGCGGACAACGAAGTCATCGTCGTCGACGATCTTTTCCTCGGGACTGCGGAGAATCTCATCGATCAGGTCGACTTCCGCGAGCGGAGCGTGCTGGAAGACGATCTTCCGACCGACGTGGACGTGCTCTTCCATCTGGCGGCTCTCTCCTCGATGCAGATGCACGAGGACGACCCACAGCGCGGCGCGCGGGTCAACGTCGAGGGGTTCGTGAACACCGTCGAACAGTTCGTCCAGGACGGCGGCGAGACTGTGGTCTATGCAACGACTTCCTCGATCTACGGCGATCGAACCGAACCCTCCCCCGAATCGATGTCCGTCGAAGCCCGGACCGGCTACGAGGCGTCGAAACTCGCTCGTGAACGCTACGCCGAGTACTACGACAACTACTACGAGGACGTGACGATGGCCGGACTGCGATACTTCTCGGTCTACCAGGGCATGGCCGGCGGCGCGGAGGGCCATAAAGGCGAGTTCGCGAACATCATCGCGCAGTTCGCCGACGATATCGCGAACGGCAATTCGCCGAAGATCTACGGTGATGGAACCCAGACTCGGGATTTCACCCACGTCGAAGACGTGGTCGACGCGACGATCCGGGCCGCCGAAAACGACCTCTCGGGCATCTTCAACGTGGGGACCGGGACACAGCACTCTTTTGACACGGTCGTCGAGATGCTCAACGACGCGCTCGGGACCGAGGTCGCGCCGGAGTACGTCGAGAACCCGATCCCTGAAGACATCTACGTCCACGACACGCTAGCCGACGCGACTCGCATGCAGGAGGCGACCGGCTGGGAGCCGTCCATCTCCTTCGAGGCGGGAATCGAGCGAGTCTGTGAGCCGTATCTGGACTGACTCAGTTCAGGTGAACAGGTGGGTCCCGACCTCGCGAAGGGACTCGACGCCGGCCACTTCGGTCGAGAACTGTGGGACCGACACCAGCCCCGGGTCCTGGCCGTAGACTGATTCCAGCTCTGCGAGGTGTTCTCGCTGCATTGCGACCCGGTCCTGATGGAACGAGCAGTCACAGAGCGATTCCGAGAGGAGGCCGTTCGCGACGATCCCACCAACTGCAATGCCCCGGTCTTCGAGTTCCGCCGTGATGCGCTGGGTCTCGTTGACCGCCAGCTTTTCGGGATTTGTCACGACGAGGAAGGTCGTTCGGTCGCTTTGAACCATGGCCAGACAGTCCTGGGCCAACTCGCGCCACTCATCGAGGAGTTTGCTCGGGTCGGCTTTGGTGTCGCGGCTGATTGCGGCCCGGAGTTTGGCGTAGAACTTCGGGGCGGTCCCCAGGTGTTCGTAGAGTTTCTCTTCGAGTTCGATTAACCCGATGGTCGCCCCCGCAGGGGCGGTGTCCCAGACGATTCGGTCGTAGGTGTCGCCCTCGTAGAACTCGAGCAGGTAGCTCAGCGCAAATTGGGTGGCGATGCCCGGCGCCTCGGCGAAGTAGTCGATCACCCACCGATCGACGGGCATAAAGGAGGAGACCACGGCATACACCTCCTCGCCGTAGGCTTCTTTCCAGCGCTCGGCGACCGTGTCGAAGTCCATCTCGATCGCATCGAGATTTTCGACGCCCGGGACGGCGGTCACCTCGCCACCGACGTCAGTGCCCAGAATGTCCGACAGCGATGGGGACCGATCGGTCGACAGCAGGAGGGTTCGTTCGCCCTGTTCGGCCAGGTGCACCGCGGTCGCGGCCGCACTCGTGGTCTTTCCGACGCCGCCCTTGCCGGTGAATGCGATCAGGTCGTGGGACTCGACGAGCGGGGAGAGTGACTCCATTAGTTTCCGGTAGGGGCTCACGGACCAAAGAACCCGTGTGGGCCTCGGTCACGTCCGGCTGACCTAGGCTTCAGTCTCCGTCATCGGCCGGAAGATGCTGACGCCAGCCAGGCGGTCCGTCGCTTCGACACGCATGACGAGCACGCCTTTGGTGTTGCGTCCGATGGCGGAGATCTCTTCGACTGGCATCCGGGTGATCTGGCCGGCCTCGCTCATGGCGATGACGTGATCGCCCTCCGAAACTGTCCGCAGTGTCGCCACGGGACCGTTTCGCTCGCCGGTCTTGATGTCCATCAGGCCCTTCCCGTTCCGGGACTGGGCCCGGTACTCCGAGAGCCGGGTGCGCTTGCCGTACCCGTTCTCGGTGACGGTGAGCAGATATCGGTCGTCGGTAGGTCGGACTGCAGTCACGCCAGCGACTGCGTCTCCCGGTTCGAGGTTGATCCCCCGAACTCCTCTGGCGGTTCGTCCCATCGCTCGAACGTCGGTCTCCGGGAAGCGGATCGCTCGCCCGCCTCGCGTGCCGATGACGATCTGTGACTCGTCGTCGGTGATCACCACGTCGACCAGTTCGTCGCCGTCTTCCAGCCGGGTGGCGATGATGCCGGTCGAGAGGATGTTCTCGAAGTCCGCTGCTGGCGTTCGCTTGACGTAGCCATCGCGGGTGACCATCGTGAGATACTGGTCCTCGTCGATGTCCCGGGTCGCCACGACGGCGGTGATGTCCTCGTCCCCGTCGAGTTCGAGCAGGTTGATCGCCGAGGTGCCCCGGGCGGTTCGGGACATCTCCGGCACCTGGTAGGCCTTGAGTCGATAGACCTGGCCCGCGTCGGTGAAACAGAGCAGGGTGTCGTGGGTCCGGGCGGGGAAGGCCGTCGCGATCTGATCACCCTCTTTGAGGTCGGCTCCGATGATCCCCTTCCCGCCCCGGTGCTGGGCCGAGAACTCGTCCATCGGGACCCGCTTGATGTAATCCTCCTCGGAGAGCGTGATGAGCACGTCCTCCTGGGGGATCAGATCCTCGTCGGTCACCTCGCCGTCGGCCTCGATAATCGAGGTCCGGCGTTCGTCCCCGTAGGTCTCCTTCTGGGCCTGGAGCTCGGATTTGATGACCTCTCGAAGCTCCGATTCGTCCTCCAGGATCGTCTGGAGTCGCTCGATCCGGGCTTTGACGTCCTCGTACTCCGACTCGATCTCGCTGCGCTCAAGGGAGGTCAGGCTCCCGAGTTGCATGCGCACGACGTGCTGGGCCTGGGCCTGCGAGAAGTCATACTCCGCCTGCAACGCGGCTTTGGCGGCGTCCCGGTCTGCTGAGTTCCTGATCAACTCGACCACGTCCTCGGCGTGTTCCAGGGCCAGAAGCCGGCCTTCCAGAATGTGGGCCCGATCCTCGGCCTCCGCGAGGTCGTGTTCCGAGCGTCGGCGGACGACCTCCCGGCGGTGATCGAGATAGTGATCGAGCATCTCCTTCAGCGTGAGTACCTCGGGGTTCCCATCCACGAGTGCGAGATTGATGACGCCGAAGGTCCGTTCGAGCACGCTCTCCAGCAGGCGGTTCTCGACGATGTCGGTGTTTGCGCCCCGCTTCAACTCGATGACCACACGAATCCCGTCGCGGTCGGACTCGTCCCGGAGGTCTCGCACTCCCTCCAGGTCGCCCTCGTTGACCATGTCCGCGATCCGCTCGACCAGCTTGGACTTGTTCTGCTGGTAGGGGAGTGCGGTGAGGATGATCCGATCGCCTTTCGGCCGCTCCTCGATCTCGTAATTCGCCCGAACCCTGAGTCGGCCGCGGCCCGTCTCGTAGGCCTGCTTGATGGCGTTCTTGCCCACGATGGTGGCTCCGGTCGGGAAGTCCGGGCCCGGAACGAACTCCATCAGGTCCGTGACTGTCGCATCGGGGTTTTCGAGCAGGTGGATCGCTGCATCGATGACCTCGCTCAGATTGTGTGGCGGGACGTTCGTGCTCATCCCGACGGCGATACCTGAGGAACCGTTGACGAGCAGATTTGGGATGGCCGAGGGGAGCACGGCTGGTTCCTCCAGGCGGTCGTCGTAGTTGGGCTCGAAGTCGACGGTGTCCTTCTCGATGTCCGCGAGCAACTCCTCGGCGATGGGAGCCATCCGACTCTCGGTGTACCGCATGGCCGCTGCCGGGTCGCCGTCGACCGAGCCGAAGTTCCCCTGCCCGTCGACCAGCGGATAGCGCATCGAGAAGTCCTGGGCCATCCGCACGAGGGTGTCGTAAATGGCGCTGTCGCCGTGGGGGTGGAAGTTCCCCATCGTGTCCCCGACGATCGAGGAGGACTTCCGGTGGCCGGAGTTGCTCGTGATGCCGGCCTCGTGCATGGCATAGAGGATGCGCCGGTGAACCGGCTTCAGGCCGTCCCGCACGTCCGGGAGCGCGCGCCCGGCGATCACGCTCATCGCGTAATCGATGTAGGACTGTTCCATCTCGTCTTCGACCCGCACGGTCTCGATCTCGTCGCCGACCTGTCCGGCCGGCGTTGGCAGTTCCGAACTCATCAGATATCAACCCATTCGGCGTCCGTGGCGTGTTCCTTGATGAACTGTTTTCGCGGGCCCACCGCATCGCCCATCAGCACCGAGAACATCCGGTCGGCCTCGGCGGCGTCCTCGATGGTGATCCGCTTGAGAATGCGGTTCTCCGGGTTCATCGCCGACTCCCAGAGCTGTTCGGGGTTCATCTCGCCCAGCCCCTTGAACCGCTGGATCTGGGTCGGATTGCCGTTGCACTCCTCCTCGACGATCCGCTCACGGTCGGCTTCGGTCATGGCGTCGTAGGTCTTCCCGCGATACCGGATCCGATAGAGCGGCGGTTTGATGGCATACACGTGGCCGTTCTCCAGCAGCGGGCGCATGTGCCGGTAGAAAAAGGTCAGCAGCAGCGTTCTGATGTGGGCGCCGTCCACGTCGGCGTCGGTATTATGGGCGCAAATGCCGCCCATTCCGGCGATGAAGTTCTCGTCGGCTTCGACGGAGAAATCATAGACGTAGTTGCTCGAGGGATCGACTCTTTTGACACCTTTCACCGGAAGCGCAATCAGATCATCCGAGACTTCTTCGAACCGTCTATTCTTCTCGTTCGTTACGCCATCGGCGAGATATTCTGCCAATTTCGCCGAATTTGGATGGACCTTCCATACCTCTCGGAGTTTTTCGAGATCCGATTTCGCACTGACTGTGACCGTATGGCGTTCGGACTTTGATTCGATCCCCCATTCGTCGGTGTTGGGGATTTTATCCGGTGTTCTCTTCGAGTGAGAGCCGACGACCCCTTGAGCGGAGAGGAGATACATGATCGCACTCGCCAGATCTCGAGAGGTCGTCGTCCAGCTGACTTTATCCGCTGTAACCGTTCCATCACCGAGCAAATACCCTCGAAGGAAGGCCTGTTGTCCCTGCTTAGAAACGTCGAATACGATGTCGGGGACGGACTTTTCAGTTGCACTTTCACCAGTAATCCCGAATACCTGTTCCCAGACCACCGCTGCAACTCTATTGACCAATTTTACTTCGTCAATCCTGCTTTCGTATTCGCTTAACTTCCCCCGAATCCCGAACACATGCTCGAACGCTTGCTGATACTTCTCGATCAGTGGTTCGTTGTTGGCCCCCATCGCCAACCGGACCCCATTTCTGCGCGATTTGGACCCTTCAGCTGCGTAGAACCCGAACAGATCGAGTAACGTTTCGTCGACGGTAATGTATCGGTCTATTGCCTGATCGGCATGGTGCTGGGGTGTCAATTCCACCTCCGCTTCGTCCGGAATGAGTTCGAGGTCCGATTCGTCCAATTCGCTCACACGGACGTAATCTCTGACTCGATTGGTCTGGGTACCAGAATACTGATTATTCCATCGCTGATCGAGAAGCGAATCAGTCGTCGAGACGTTCTGCATTACAGCACCGGCAGAAACTCCAACGGCATCACAGTACGCCTGGAAGTTCGAAACCGTTGGACGTGATTGCCCTCGTTCCCACTGGGAGATCGTAATCGGTTGGGCAATTCCAACCTCGTTACAAACTTCTTGCTGGGTGAGCCCGGCTTCGAGACGTTGCTCTTTCAGTGTTGTTCGAACGTCCTCCGGCGCTTCGACTCTCGCCTGGACTCGATCGACCGAGTCGGCCCCACCATCGGTGTATTCGGCCCGAACTATCTTCTTGAACAGTTCCTCAATGCCTGGCCCGCGTGCAAATATCTCTTCGTCAAATTCGTCGGATTTCTGAACGAGTTCTGCAAGCACGTCGATACGCTCTCCCTCACGGTCTCCATGCAGGGGAACGGATCGAGGTGCGACGACCTGATCGCCCGCCTCAATGTCTTCCCCCGCAGCCAGTTCGACCTGTCCTTCACGATGGACAAACACGCTATGGGAGGCAGTGGCTCTGAGGTTTCGCCCATAGCTCGTTTCGATTTCGTACAACGGCTCATCGACTTCGTGTCGAATGACCTGATCGATCGGCTGGAACTTCGTTTCCTGATCGTCGAGGCCGAAACAGAGAACTTCGTGATTCTCATATCCGTTGCCGTCCTCTTCAATGACTTCGTCGATGTACTCCCCAATTTCTACAAACCTCGTTTGACCACTTTCATCCCGAATGAAGCCGTGGTCCTTTCCATCGACGCTCGCCAAGATCACGCGGCCGTACCGGAGATCATCGATGTCGAACTCCTCGCCGATGCCGGTCCCGATCGCCCGGATCATCGCCCGGATCTCCTCGTTTTCGAGGATCCGATCGAGGCGGTGTTTCTCGACGTTGAGGATCTTGCCGCGAATCGGCAGCACGGCCTGGAACTTCCGATCTCGGGCCTGCTTTGTCGAGCCGCCAGCGCTGTCTCCTTCCACGATGAACAGCTCCGAGTCCTCGGGATCTTTGGTCTGGCAGTCGGCGAGTTTGCCAGGGAGTGAGGTACTCTCCAGGGCGCTCTTCCGCCGGGTCAGCTCCTCGGCCTTCTGGGCGGCTTTCCGGGCTTTCGCCGCTTCGATGGCCTTCGAGATGATCGCCTCGGCCGTGTCCGGGTGTTCCTCGAAGTAGGTGTTGAGCCCGTCATGGAGGGCCGACTCGACGATGCCCCGTACGTCGCTGTTGCCCAGTTTGGTCTTGGTCTGGCCCTCGAACTGTGGGTCGGGGTGTTTCACCGAGATGACGGCGGTCAGCCCCTCGCGGATGTCCTCGCCCTTGAGGTTCTCCCCGTCGATCGCTTTCAGGAGGTCGTGGTCTTTCGCGTAGCCGTTCACGACCCTGGTGAGTGCCGTCTTGAAGCCCGTGAGGTGGGTGCCGCCTTCGCGGGTGTTGATGTTGTTGGCAAAGGCATGTGTCGAGGACTGGAGATCCTCGGTGGCCTGCATCGCGATCTCGACCTGGACGCCCGCGGACTCGTCCTCTAGATAGATCACGTCCCCGTGGAGCGGCGTCCTCGTCTCGTTGAGGTACTCGACGAACTCCCTGATGCCGCCCTCGTACTCGAAGGTCGCGGTCTCGGCGTCGGGATCCCGGTCGTCGATCAGGGAGATCCGCACGCCGGAGTTCAGGAAGGCAAGTTCCCGAAGCCGGGATTCGAGCGTGGAGAAACTAAAGTTCTCGACCTCGAAGATGTCCGTGTCGGGTTTGAACTGGATCCGGGTCCCGGTCTGGTCCTCGGGGACCTCACTGACCGTCTCCAGCTCCGTGGCCGGCTCACCCCGCTCGAAGCGCTGCTCGTATCGCTTTCCGTTCCGGTCGACTTCGACGGTGAGCCACTCCGAGAGGGCGTTGACGACCGACACACCGACGCCGTGGAGCCCGCCCGAGACCTGATAGGACTCCTTGTCGAACTTGCCGCCGGCGTGCAGGACCGTCAGAATGACCTCCACCGCGGGGCGGTCGTACTCCTCGTGGGTATCGACTGGGATTCCCCGGCCGTCGTCCCGCACGCTGACGGAACCGTCGTCGTGTAACTCGACTTCGATGTGCGAACAGTATCCGGCCAGCGCCTCGTCGATGGCGTTGTCCACGACCTCGTAGACGAGATGGTGGAGCCCACGGCCGTCGGTCGACCCGATGTACATCGCGGGTCGCTTGCGGACGGCCTCGAGCCCCTCGAGGACCTGGATCTGCCCGGCTCCGTAGTTTGATTCCGCTACCATGAATGCTACTGCCAGGTAGTCGGTGCTAACTTAAAAAGCTCCCCATGCGCGTGCGCGCGTAGAAGCCCCACGCCTCCCGTTTTCGGGTCCCCCGTATCGGGATGTTTTTGAGTGGGGGCGCGGAACCCCAACCAAGCGAATGACGGCTTTCGATTCGACACCATCCGGAGGGGGCGCGATCGCCGATGACCTGGCGGCGGACCAGCGATCGATCTCGATCGCGGAGTTCTTCGAGAAGAACAAGCACATGCTGGGCTTCGACAGCGAAGCCCGGGCGCTGGTGACCGCCGTCAAGGAGGGGGTCGACAACTCGCTTGACGCCGCCGAGGAGGCGGGCTATCTCCCGGACATCTACGTCGAAATCCGGGAGGTCGACGATCACTACCGACTGATCATCGAGGACAACGGTCCGGGCATCACGGCCGAAGAACTGCCCAAGGTCTTTGGTAAACTGCTCTATGGCTCCCGGTTTCACAAGCGTGAGCAGAGTAGGGGCCAGCAAGGAATCGGCATTTCAGCGGCTGTACTGTACTCTCAGTTGACTTCCGGAAAACCGGCGAAGGTCACGAGCCGAACCTCCAGCCAGGATGAGGCCCACTACTTCGAGCTGGTCATCGACACCGACAGCAACGAGCCCGAGATTCGGACCGAGACCACCACGACCTGGGATCGCAGTCACGGCACCCGCATCGAACTCGACATGGAGGCGAACATGCGGGCCCGCTCACAGCTTCACGATTACATCCGTCATACTGCGGTCGTCAACCCCCACGCCCGCATCGAACTCCGGGAGCCGAATGCCCACATCAAGTCCGAGCGAGCCGAGGGAGCCTCGCTGCCGGCCGAAACCGAGGAGATCCGGCCCCATCCCCACGGCGTCGAGATCGGGACGCTGCTCAAGATGCTCGAGAGTACTGACTCCCGGACGATTCGGGGCTTCCTCCAGACGGCGTTCACCCGGGTCGGCCAGAAGACCGCCGACTCGATCATCGCCGCGTTCAGGGACCGGGAGTTCGGTCGCGAGTTCCGCTGGCACCCGCCACAGGACCACGAGGACGTCAACCTGGCCCGGGCTGTCGTCGACGCCATTTCGAACAAGGGTCAGGACCTCGAACGGCGATTCGGCGATCAGCTAGCGGGGGCCATCGAGGAAGACCGACCAGTGAGCCGGACCGAACTTGCTGAAATCGTCGATCAGGTCGCCGACGACCTGGCCGCGGAGTCTGGTCGGGCCTTCGGTGAGACGGTCCGGACGAACGTCGAAGAAGCGGCCTGGACGGCCCTGACCAACGACCGTCGAGGCGCGCTCTATCGCACGATCGACGAGGTGACCACGACCCGGAAGGACGACGCCGCGATCGACGCGCTGGCGGAGCGTCTCGCGAGCCAGATCGCCGACGCTGACCGGGACCGGTTCACCCAGGCCGGGTTGCGGTCGGCCATCGACCGCGCCGCGGATCTCACCGAGGAGATGGACGACGAAACCTTCGGCGAGACGGCCCGCGAGAACATTCTCGTGGCGCTCTGGGAGGGCATGGCCGCCGTCGACGCGGAGTTGCCCTCGCCCGCGACGATCGCCGGGGACCGAGATGCGGCCAGTAACTTGCTCGACGGGATGGGCTCGGTCGACGTGATGGCCCCGCCCTCGGACTGTCTCTCGCCGATCACGGAAGACCAGATCGAGGCCGGGCTTCGAAGCGAGTTCGACGCCGACTTCTACACCGCCGCCACCCGGGATGCAGGGGTCCACGGTGGCGATCCTTTCATCGCCGAGGCCGGGATCGCCTACGGCGGTGACATCGAGAACGGTGGCGAAATGGCCGAACTCATGCGGTTTGCGAATCGGGTGCCGCTGGTCTACCAGCGTGGCGCCTGTGCGATGACCGACGTCGTGAAGGGAATCAACTGGCGCAATTACGGGCTCGACCAGCCGGGGGGATCGGGCATTCCCAAGGGCCCAGTCGTCATTATGATCCACGTCGCGTCCACGAACGTGCCGTTCACGAGCGAGTCCAAGGACGCCGTGGCGAACGTCCCGGAGATCGAGGACGAACTCGAACTCGCGTTGCGCGAGGCGGCCCGCGATCTCAAATCCCATCTCAACAAGCGCAAGTCGATGCGCAAGCGCCGGCAGAAACAGAACGTCATCGCGGATATCCTCCCCACGATGGCTGCGAAGGTCTCGAGCATTACCGGACGCGAACCCGTCGACGTCTCGGACTCGCTGGCCCGGATCATGAACAACGTTCTCGTCGAGCGGGAGCGGGAGGGCAACGTGGTCCGGCTCCAGGTCGAGAACCACGATTCGGCCACCGCTGACCTCGAAATTACCGAGATCGTCACCGACGAACCCCAGAACTGCAGTGCCGGTGAGGTCGTCGAGATGGACGGGGAGTACTACCTCACCTGGAAGCCGGCGGTCGAGAGCGGTGGCGAAGCGACCCTGAAGTACGAGATCGAAACCGATGCTGAATTCGACGTGCAGGTGTCTGGCATCGAAGAGGCCAAACTGACGGTGATACAATGAGTGAGACAGCGGCCCGCGAGAAGTTGATCGACCTGGCGGCACAGTTCTACGACCAGTTCGAACTGGGCGAAATCCCCCACATGGACGTGCCGACCCGGTCGAAGTCCAACATCATCTTCGACGAAGATGCCGGCGTGTGGGTCTACGGCGACCGTAGCAGTTCGCGGAGCGCGAACTCGGTCCGCGGCGCACGGAAGCTCCTCAAGGCGGTCTACACCATCGAGTTCCTCGCCAACCAGCTCGACGAGGACCGCTCCTCGACCCTGCGGGAGCTGTACTACCTCAGTGAGTCCTGGGACGAGGAGGAGGCCCAGTTCAACTCACAGGACCAGTCGAACTCCCTGGTCGAGGACCTGGAGATCGTCTCCGGCGTGAAACGTGAGGACTTCCACATGCGCCCCGAGGAATCGGGGGCGACCCTGATGGGCCCGCTTCTCCTCCGTGAGCAGACTCGCCGTGGCGACCGGGAGATCCACTGCCAGGAGGACGTCGGTGAAGGGGGCTATCAGATCCCGAACAACCCCGACACGATCGAGTTCCTGGACAACGACGCGGACTTCGTGATGGCCGTGGAGACCGGCGGGATGCGGGACCGCCTGATCGAGAACGGGTTTGATGACGAGTACAACGCCATCATCGTCCACCTCAAGGGCCAGCCGGCCCGGGCGACCCGCCGGATCACCAAACGGTTGCACGACGACCTCGACCTTCCGGTCACGGTCTTCACTGACGGTGACCCGTGGTCCTACCGGATCTACGGCTCGGTGGCTTACGGCTCCATCAAGAGTGCACATCTCTCGGAGTACCTCGCGACGCCACAGGCTGATTTCGTGGGCATCCGTCCGGTCGACATCGTGGAGTACGACCTGCCGACCGACCCGCTCTCGGATTCGGACGTGAACGCTCTGGAGAGCGAACTGGAGGACCCCCGCTTTAGTACCGACTTCTGGACGGAACAGATCGAACTCCAGCTCGACATCGAGAAGAAGGCCGAACAGCAGGCGCTGGCCTCGCGGGGGCTTGACTTCGTGACCGACACCTACCTGCCCGAGCGGCTCGACGAAATGGGCGTCATCTGAGTGTGGTGGCGGTTGGCGAACGGGCGTTTAGCCGCCGAATACTTTTACCCCCTGCTCCAAGAGGGCGGCCATGGCCGAACCGGACCTCGCCACGGCGGTCGACGACGTGCTCGCCGTCGACCCGGAAACGTTCCAGGATCGGGTCCACGAGGACGCAGAGACCATCATGGCCGAAGTCGAGGCCGGAACCTTCGACAATCCCCAGGCGATCGTCGGCCTGGAGTACGAGTTCTACGCCGTGGACGACGACGGGGCACTGGCACGGATTCCCCGACGCCTCCTCGAATACGTGGGCTTCGAGAAGGAACTGGGGCTGCACAACGCCGAGATGCAGACCTTCCCTGACCCGCTGAACGACGCCGGCCTCCAGGCCCAGGAGGCAAGTGTCCGTTCGCGAATCGACGCCGCGGCCCGACCGATGGACGCCGAGGGCCTCCACCTGGTGAGCGACGGCATCTGGACCAGGCCGCCGGCCGGGGAGTCGACCCGGGAGTACCTCACGGGGAAGGTGGAACGGGAGGGGCTCACGCTGGCGACGAACATGTCGGATACGGCCCGGTATCACGCGATGGCGAATACGGCGATCGAACCGGGGATGACCATCGATGTTCCCCACGTCTCTCTCGAAGCCGAGACGGTGATGCCGGAGAGTCTCATCACCTCCATCCAGCCACACTACCAGGTCCCCCGGGCGACTGACCTCCCCGAGTACTTCCGCTATGCGGTCCGGGTTGCCGGGCCGCTTTTGGCATTGGGTGTTAACTCGCCGTTTCTGCCGCCGGACCTCTACGAGGACGTGGACCCCTATGCCGTGCTGGAAGACGGCTATGACGAACACCGGATCGACATCTTCGAGAGCGTGCTCAACGTCCCCGGCCGGGACGGCAAGGTTCGGTTCCCGGAGGACGTCGGAACCGTCGAAGACGCCATTATGACCATCGCGGAAGACGACGTGCTCGTCCCGATGGCCGTCGAGAAGACGGGTCGGTTCGACGACGAGTTCGCCCACTTCCGGATGAAACACGGCACCTTCTGGCGGTGGGTTCGACCGGTCTTCGAGGGGGCCTCCCGAACCGACGCCAACGCCCGCATCGAGTTCCGGCCGATCCCCGCCCAACCGACAGTCCGGGACAGCGTGGCCTTCCAGGCGGCCTTTGCGGGGCTGCTCGAACAGATGCGCCAGTACGAACACCCGCTCTATGACCTCCCGTGGGACGTCGCCCGGGAGAACTTCTATGCCGCGATGCGGGATGGACTCCGGGCTGATCTTACCTACCTAACGGCCGACGGGACCGAGACCACGGAGATCGACACCATCTTCGGTGACCTCCTGGAGCAGGCCCAGGCGGGACTCCGTCGCCGGGGGCTCACGGGCGAGACGGCCGCTCGATATCTCTGGCCGCTTCGTCGTCGGGTCAGACAGGAGATCACGCCGGCCAGCTGGAAGCGAAACCGGGTCCGTGAACACCTCCAGGACGGGGCCGACCTCCAGACGGCCGTGAGGAAAATGCAGGAGACTTACGTTCAGACCCAGCGCCGGTCGCTGCTTTCGGGGAGTTTCTCCGATTGGTTCGACACTGACGGCTCAGCCCGTCCCTAGAGCAGGTCGCTGACGTCTTTGTGGCCGACGATATCGACGGCTTCGCGGCTGATCTTCGTGATGTGGATGCCGTTGCCGCTGGCCGTGTCACGTTCCGTGGCCGAGTCGATCGCACGAGCGGCGACTGTGACGGCCTCGTCCATCGTGAGGTCGTCCGTGTACTCCTGTTCGAGGACCCCCAGCGCGTAAGGCATGCCGCTGCCCTGGGCCGAATAATCGTCGGCGAGGGAACTCCCCGTGGGATCGAGGCTGTAGACGTGTGCACCCTTCTCGTCCATCCCGGCCAGCAGCGGGACGACTCTGAAGAAGGGACCGCCACGAAGGAGGTTGCTCGCCATCGTCGCCAGGGCGTGAATGGACATGTTCTCGCCTCGACGCGCCTCGTAGAGACTCGCCTCGGCACGCAAAGAGCGGATGTAGGACTGGGCCCCGCCCACCGAACCGGACATCGACAGCGCGGCGTTCTGCTGGATCTCTTCGACCTTCTGCACGTCTTTGTTCGAGACGATCCGGCCGCCCAGGCTCGCACGCATGTCCGAACCCATGACGACCCCCTCGGGGGTGGTCACGCCGACGATGGTGGTGCCGGTCTTCGTCACGTTCTCCAGATCGGCTTCGGAGACGTCACTCTCGGGGAACGAACCGAGTTCCGGTGCGTACGGATCGCCGACCTCCAGGTCCGGGACCTCGCCGCGAGGCCCAGCTGTCATCTGCTCCTGCTGGTCAAACATTACTCCCGTGTACCCTCGGGCGACAGATAAATGCACTCTTTCGGGCGATCCCGCCGGGATCCGTTGTCCCGACGCGGATTCCGTCGTCCAAAGAACAAAGATTACTGGGGACGAATGAGCCCTCATGAAATCGTTTCAGTCTGCCCTCTCTTTCTCCGCGTTTATCGACGAGATCCCCGACGGCTTGCTGCTGGTCGATGGATCCGGCCAGGTGACAGACCTCAACGAACGGATCGAGGAGATGTTTGGCTACGCGCCCGAGGGGTTGTTGGGCGAGCCGATCGAGATTCTGGTCCCGGACCGGTACGAGGAGGAACACGTCGGGCTTCGTAACTCCTATCTCGAGGCTCCCAAGCGACGGCCCATGGGAACCGAACTGATACTGCAGGGCCAGCGGGCTGACGGATCGACGTTCCCGATCCAGGTGAGTCTGGCCCCGATCGAAC
Source organism: Halodesulfurarchaeum formicicum (assembly GCF_001886955.1). Taxonomy (NCBI): domain Archaea; kingdom Methanobacteriati; phylum Methanobacteriota; class Halobacteria; order Halobacteriales; family Halobacteriaceae; genus Halodesulfurarchaeum; species Halodesulfurarchaeum formicicum. Next base: position 798,318 of record NZ_CP016804.1, read on the forward strand.
ACGGCAATCGGACTCTGGTGCTTGCAAGCGTCCGTGATATCTCCGAGCGGGTACAGTATCAGCAACAGGCCAGCGTCCTGAACCGAATCCTGCGACACAACATCCGCAACCGGCTCAACATCATCCAGGGCAACGTGGATCTCGTCCTCGAACGCATGGTCGAATTGGAGTCGGAACTCGATGCGGTCGATCAACGGCTCCGTGAGCGGTCGGCCGACGGCTCGTTCGATGCATCGATGCTTCCCGAGGAACTCCGCACGCTCTATGCTGCCTGGCGGGAGTTCCCGACGGCGGCCCGCGAACGGCTCCAGACCATCGAGGCCTCGGGCCTGGATCTACTGGATCTGGCGGACCGCGCCAGACGCCTGGAGGAGGCGATACACGCCGATCACGAGCAAACGGGCGCCCAACCGATTCGAACGACTATCATGGAGGCGATCGCGGACGTTCGATCCCGATATGAACACGCACAGATCGAGGTCGAGTCGATCGCCGACGCCGAACTGTCATCGAACCCGCAGTTCGTCCAGATCGCGCTCGACGAACTGTTGACCAACGCCATCCGGCATGCAGAGGTCGAGCAGCCAACCGTGACTGTTCGGACCGCCCGGACCGACTCCGCGTATCGGATCGAAATCGAGGACGACGGTCCCGGCATCCCGGAGACGGAACTGGAGGCCCTCGAACAGCCCCAGGAAGAACAACTCGAACACGGGATGGGCCTTGGATTGTGGGAGGCGACCTGGCTCGTCGATCAACTGGGCGGGGATTTGACCTTCGAAAATCAGGCCGAGGGGGCCCTCGTTCGCATTTGGCTTCCCCGCTAGAAGGGGAACAGCGAATCAGCGTCGGGATCTCGTTCGAGAAGTTCGATCTCGTGACCGCTCGGGGTCTTGGTAAACCCATAGCGATTCTCGTTCTCCGACGGCGGTCGGTACGCCGGTGCCTCGCGAGTCAACAACTGTGCCCAATCTTCCTGGAGGTCGTGGGCTCGGACCGCTAGGTGACCCCACGCGTCGCCATGTTCGTAGGTCCGACCGTCGTAGTTGTAGGTCAACTCCACGGACATGGCTTCCGGGGCTGCCCCCGCCGGTTCGAGGAAGTAGTTCGCGAAGGTACTGGCCTCCCAGCGGCCGGCCAGTTCGTACTCGAATTTCCGGCCCCAGAACCCGATGGCTCGATCGGCGTCCTCGACCCGGAGCATGGTGTGATCGAGACTCCACAGCCGGCCGTGGTCCCGCTCGACGAGTTCGATCTCGTGGCCGTCCGGGTCTTTGACGAAGGCGTACTTCCCACCGCACGATTCGGGATCGCGGTAGTCCGAGACGCCGCCGTCCAGTAGCTGCTCGTAGGCCGACTCGAGTTCGCCCTCGGGAACCCGGACGGCAACGTGTCCCCAGGCGTCACCCACCGTGGGCGTCTCGCCCTCGTTGTGGGTCAGTTCGAGCATCGCGCCCTCCTGGTGCATGTCCGCTGGCCCCAGGTACACGATGGTGAACCCGTCCCCCTCGTGGCGGCCCTTCTCCTCGTAGTCGAGGTGAGTCTGATACCAGTCGACAGACGCAGCGAGATCCGACACGCGAACCATCACGTGATCGAGTGTGCCATCCATGCCTGTCCGCAGGGTTTGGACGGGGAAAACGTCGGGGTCTGCGGCGGTGATTGGGTCTCGCTACTCCGTTTTCGCTTCGTAGGCCGCCTCCGTGCGCTCGACGAGGCGGTGGACGGGGAGTGTTACGCCAAGTTTCCGCGCCAGCAGGGCGATCGGCATGAGACCGATTCCCACGGCGAGGGACGATTGGTAGGCGGTCAACGTCGCGAACCGGGTGACCCGTTGGATCATCGGATACCCGGCGATCCGCTGCGGGTGTATATAAGTGTTCGGCCCTCGCTCGGCCCGTCACCCCGACGCAGTCTGCGGGTTCAAGTGCACTTGGACCAAGGTAAACTAGATTCGCAAATTGCCGATTACTGGGGTGGCCTTCGCCGGGGTCATCTGAAAACATTCCATTACTTATCGGGAACTTTCGGCGAAGGTGCGCCACCGAATCAAACCGCAAAACACCTTTTGCTCCGTCTCAATGCCTTCGACATGGCAAATTTCGTGGTCGCGATGGAAGCGGCATGGTTGGTGCGAGACGTGGAGAACTCCGACGACGCGATCGGCGTGGCCGTCAGCGAGGCCGGCAAGCGACTCAACGAAGCCGATCTGGAGTACGTCGAGGTCCAGCCGGGGCTCACGAGTTGTCCCGCCTGTGGCGAACCCCTCGACGCGGCCTTCCTGGCCGCCGATACGGCCCTGGTCGGACTGGAGCTTGAGATGACGATCTTCAACGCCGAGAGCGACGAACACGCCTCCCGCATCGCCAAAAGCGAGGTCGGCGGGGCCCTGCGGGACGTCCCGCTGAAGGTCATCGAGGTCATCGAGGAGGCCGAAGACGACGAGGAGTGAGCCCGAACCTTTATCAATAACTCCCAGTTATAGCCCGGTATGCACCTACCGACCCCCCAGGACCTGCGGGAACGTCGCACCACGCTCGGGTTGACCCAGCGGGAACTGGCCGACCGGGCTGAGGTCTCCCAGCCGCTGATCGCCCGGATCGAGGGCGGTGACGTCGACCCGCGGCTCTCGACGCTCCGGCGCATCGTCGAGGCCCTCGAAGCGGCCGCGGGCGAGGTGATTCGGGCCGAGAGTCTGATGCACGAGACCGTGGTGAGCGTGGGCCCCGGCGATCCGGTCAGTCTCGCAGTCGAGCGGATGCAGGAGGCGGGCTACTCCCAGTTGCCGGTCATCGAGGAGGGAGTGCCAGTCGGATCAATCAGCGATTCCGACGTCATTCAGGCCGGCGAGGCCGTCGGCGAGAAACAGGTCCGTGAGATCATGAGCGAGAGTTTTCCGACGGTCTCCCCCGATGCTGTCCTCTCGGAGATCCGGAGTCTGCTGGAGTACTACAAGGCCGTGATGGTCACCGAGGACGGGACGACGGTGGGGATCATCACCCAGGCCGACGTCGCCGCTCGCGTCAGCTAACTCACTCGGGGTCGAAGCGACACCCGCGAATCTCGACTGTCGAGCCTTCGGTCACGTCGCCGATGATCTGCCCGTCAGTCTCTGCGACGAACGCCTCGGCGTCGGCCGGATCGACGGCGACCACGAAGCCCGTGCCCATGTTGAAGGTCCGGTGCATCTCCTCGTCGGAGACGTTCCCCGCGTCCTGGATGAACTCGAAGACTGGCTGGACTGGGTGGGGATCGGTGATCTCGTAACCGAACTCGCCCATGCGAAAGAGGTTCGTCCAGCCCCCGCCGGTGACGTGGGCCGCCGCGTGCACGTCGTGGGCGTGAATCGAATCCAGCAGGTAGGTGTAGATCCGTGTGGGCTCCAGGAGTGCCTCGCCGATGGTTCGATCTTCACCTGGGAGGGGGTCGTTGTACTCGTGATCGGTCGTGGCGGCTTTTCGAGCCAGCGTGAGTCCGTTCGAGTGCACCCCGCTGGAGGGAATGCCCACGAGTTTGTCACCGACCTGGGCCTCGCCGTCGAGCAACTGGTCCGGGGTCGCCAGGCCGGCCGCGGCCCCGGCCAGGTCGAACCCGGAGATGACTTCGGGGAGGACTGCTGTCTCCCCGCCGACGAGGCTCACGCCCCCGCGACTCGCCCCTTCGGCCAGTCCGTTGCCGATTTCCGCGCTCATCGTTTCGGCGGGTTCCTCGACGGCGAGATAATCGACGAAGGCGACCGGCGTGACGCCGGCGGCCACGAGGTCGTTCACGTTCATCGCGATGCAGTCGATGCCGATGGTCGAATAGTCTTGGAGGGCCTCGGCGACCAGGAGTTTCGTTCCCACCCCGTCGGTGGTCATCGCGAGATAGCGATCCCCGATGTCGATCAGGCCCGCGTAGGCGGTCGTGTCCTCGACGTCTGTCATCGCCCCCACGAGTGCCCCGACCGCGGCCTCGCTCTCCTCGATGTCGACGCCCGCCTCGGCGTAGGTCATCTCCTCGTCCTCGGTCATGCTCTGAGCGGGGTGTCCGGGGGCGAAAAGCGCTACGGTCCGAGCGGTGGCTGGCTCAGTCCAGGTCGACTGTTCCATCCGGCTCCGGCACGACTGTTAGCCGAACTGTCTTTTCGTCCTCGACCTCCCAGCGCAGCTGGTCGCCGTCTTCGAGGTCGAGTGCCGCCCTGATTCGGGCCGGAATCGGGATTTTCGTCCCCAGCACGCTGCTCACGGCACAGACAGGGTCGCTCATTTGTCCGTACTGAATTCCGCAATAGATGATAAGTTTTCGAAGGCTGTGTCGGGGCTCCGGCTGTGAAAATCGACAATCACGAACCCGGCAGTTGATACAGCAGATCGTATTGATGGGCCACGTATGTCAGCTCTCGGGCAGCGAGTTGCCCACGGCGGGTGGCGAGCCAGTCCGTTCTGTCACTACCCGTTCTCTCGGAGAGTGCGGATTCGATGAAATCGAGAATCGTCCGGAGGACGTACCCTTCGTCGACGGGATAGGTCCCGCCGTGCGGTCTGAGGATCCAGTCCGAGCCAGCCATCCCGAGCAGGTCTCCCTTTCGCCGGCGAAACGCCTCGGCGAGATGGCGCCCGGCCTGGGAGTCCCGTCCGGGCTCCGCGTCGATGAACTCGTGGTACGCCTGTTCGACTGCCCGATCTGCGGGATGATCGGGCTGAAAGATCGTCCCGCCGTCGAACGTAATGGGGAGGTAGGCAAGTCCTCCGGGTGCAAGCGCCGATTCGAGTCCTGTGACTAACTTCGACACCCCCACGAGATCACCAAACGCTTGCCCGATGACGAGGTCGACATCCGGTGTGGTTTCCAAGACTTCGAGTCCATCGGCCTGCTCGAAGGTAACTGAAAGTTCGCCGACGGTGAACCCTTGTTCCTGTTCTGTAACCGGAATTCCCTCGTGACGAAATTCGGCCGTTCGGGCGTCTTGGGCGAACGCGATGAGATGTTCAGCCGTGTCGACACCCCGATACCTGCCGCGATCGACACCCCACTCGACCAACTGTGGCAGGATGGTTCCCGTGCCACAACCGATCTCGACAATGGTCGGCTTCTCGGGCAGTGCGGCAAGCAGTTTCTCGCGGATACGACGGGATCGGGCCCGCGAATCGAGTGACCGTTTGGCTTCTAGATACCGGGGGTCCGCGTGATTCATGTCCCGAGGGATCGAGAATGGCTCGCCCACGAAACCTCGTCCTCCCACATCCGTATCTGCAGGTGATCGGGGGTTGGATCCGTCAGCGCCTGCTCGACGCGATCACCGAACAGCCGCGCGAAACGCTCGACGCTCGGATTCTGCCCGTCGAATTCCGGAAGTTCGTTGAGCAACTGATCCCGATAGCGCCCCTCGAGATCATCGAGAATCGCCTCGACCGCGTCGATGTCGACGAGATAGCCGTACTCTCCCAACTCAGAACCGCCAAACCGGACCTCGACGGTGTACTGGTGGCTATGTGGGTCCCCCTCCGCGCCGGGATCCGGGACGGTGAGGAAATGCTGTGCGATGAACGATCGCCTGACGGTCAGTTCGTATGAATGGTCGGTCATTGGTTTGACTGTGAATACGTGAGCAGGACCTGGAGGGCTTTTGCCGGGTGCTGGTCGAGGAGCCGATACGCCTCCGGGGCCTCCTCGAATGGAATGTGGTGGGTGATGAGCGACTCGACCGGCAACGATTCGAGGTTGTCCAGTGTCACCGCCGTGCGGCGGTCGTAGGTCCACCGGCCGCGAAGATCCGGTGACAGCGTGCTCACCTGGCTCGATTCGATCGAGATGCGGTCCCGATGGAACTCTCCACCGAGTGCAAGCGTGGTGGGTTTGGTCCCGTACCAGGACCCCACGATAATGCGACTGTCATAGCCCGCAAGTGCCCGGGCCTGGTCCAGCGCCGAGGGGTTCCCCGAGATCTCGTAGACGATATCGGCCCCATCGGGACCCGGCAAGTCACTCCACCGATTCGTCGAGAGTTCGGCCGGGGCGACGGTGGTGTCAGCCCCCATCTCTTTTGCCCGGTCACGACGCGAAGAGAGCGGGTCGACCACGAGCAGTTCCGACAGCGGAAACCCGGCCAGAATCCCGATCGTACTCAGGCCCACGACGCCAGCACCGAAAACGGCGACCCGTTCGCCCATCTTCGGGGCGCCGTCGAGAATCAAATTCGTCGCCGTCTCGACGGTTGGATACATGGCCATTTCCACGGGGCCGACGTCCTCCGGGACCGGTATGAGCTCCGAGGGGCGAGCACAGAACCGGGTCTCGTGGGGGTTGAATGCCATGACCGTCTGTCCCAGCCACTCCTCGTCGACGGCCGAACCCGTCTCGATCACCTCTCCGACCGATGCATAGCCGTAGCGTAACGGATAGGAGAGATCGCCATCGAGGGCGTCGAGTGATTCATCGGCCGGGAGATCCGTCGGGGCCTCGCCGCGGTAGATCAGCAACTCTGTCCCCGGGCTGATCGCCGACACTTGCGTCTCGACTACGACTTCCGAATCCGAGAGGGTCGTCGATGTCTCCCGGAGTTCGACGGATTCGGGGCCGGTAAAGTAAAGCGAGGTTCGGTCCATCAGTTCGGGGGCACCCCGGCCCCGAGGATCGGACCGTCGGTTGGTCGATTCGGTGTGACCCTCGGACAGGTCCTGTCAGCAGTGCGCTGCTCTATCATGCACCCAGGCCACGCCCCATGGGCGATCTGTCCCCGGTTTCCCTGCATCAACGTTGCACCATTACACTATGTGTCGGGATCCCTAATCACAGTTCGGATTGTTGAGGAATTCGATCGGGAGACGTACCGAAGGGTGGATCGGTCAGTCAAACAGGGACACTCGGTCGGAAGCCACTATTCGGTCGGCGAGTAGGACGGTGCCAATTCCGATCATGACCCCGGCCACCGTATCCGACAGGAAATGTGTCCCGAGATACACACGGGAGATGGCGACGGTCACGGCAAACACCGTGGTGATGAGTGTCGGGAGGACGTTCGACCGGGATGCGACCATCGCGTAGACTGTGACCGCTGCTGCATGCCCGGACGGAAACGAATGGGCAACCGTCTCGCCACCACCAGTCAGACAGACCGGGTGTGGCGGAAATGGTCGCTGAACGGTCCCCATTAGCGTGGCGACGATTAGCCCGCTGAGTGCCAGTGAGACCAGCGTCAATTCGAACTCCCGTTCCCAGTCGGCTAGATAGAACAGGCCCAGAAAAACGATCCCGGCGGACGCCGACCCGAGTCCCGTCACCGAAGTCATCACTTTCGTCACGACCGGACGTCGGACTCCCACGACGAAGTCGACGGCGAGCGAGTCGAACCACACCACGAGTTCAACGAGTTCGTGGACGACCTGCACCATTGGCTACCCGCTGATTCAGGCTGGAGGTACATGGTTTTGCTGCCGGACACACCGAATCTGCTATGTGACCTCTCGGGAGAGCCGACCGGTAACGACGAGGTAGTCCCGCGCGAAAACCAGCAGTGAAGCGGCCAATGCGAACGGCGCGACAGCCAAGACGTATCTCCTCGGTGCCACCGGCACGAGCGCAATGGTGAGAAATACCATCTGCATCCCGGCCAGATACCTTCGAATCACGCTTTCGGGCAGATCGTAAACCGGCTGGTCACGCTGTCCTCGCCAGGCCAACCCGCCACGATACACGTATTTGGCGGCCGAAAGAAGGAGATACCACACCGGCAAGAACTCCCAGCGGACGGCCACGAGCGGTGCGGCCACGAATCCGAACGTGTCGAATGCCATGTCGAGTCGCGCCCCGAGGGGCGTCTCCTCGCCGACCGACCGGGCGATCAGGCCGTCGAGTTTATCGAGGACGACACCGCTCCCGTATGCCACTGCTGGCACCCAGACGAGGGGCGGCTCGGGTGGAACGACGATGAACCCCGCGACGACTGCATACAGCGCCCCACGGAGCAACGTCAACGTGTTCGCGATCCCGAGTACCCCGCCCAACAGTCGGTCAGTAGCCGCCGCCGGAACGAGGGAGTGATTGACGTACGTCCATTGTGCAGCCAGGAAGAGCCCGGCGAGGATCGCCGGGTCCAAAACGCCGGTGTCAACACGCTCCAGTGGATAGAGCGTCCGGAGCGTGAGGGTGAGTAGAATGGCACCCACGAGCGGTATCCCCACTTCAATACTGACGGGGAGTGACCGTTTCGGGGACTGTTCCATCAGTTTCACTTCAGGCCCCCACATCGTTACCGTTTCGACCGGATCAACATCGGGGTGCGGTGCATCGAATTACGAACGCAAGAGGGCGATGAGAACCCCGACCAACACGAGCTGGGCGATTTTGTCGATGGCCCCGAAGGTGCCGACATCGGCCGGGAAACTCTTTGGCCCACTGGCAAAGTTGATGACGTACCACAGCACGAGTTGGACCAGCACGAAGGGAATGCCGACTCCATAGACCAACCGGCGTCGATATCCACGCAACACGAGCACAATTGCACCGAGAAATCCGAGTCCTGCGAGCAGGAAGCTGATGCCTAACCCGGACGGAAAGAACCTGAGTCCGAGCAGGAGGTGAATCGCGCCGGTCACGAGGGCGGCACCGATCCCGACCCAGTGGAGCCCGGTCAACGATGCTGTCTGAAGTCCCCCTCTTCCGATGTACTTGTTGCCATGTGACACACATTGGTTGGCAATCATATAGTCGTGCTGTCGTCGGTCCTCCCTGCCGCGGCCAGCTTCGACGGTACGTCGAAAACGGCTGCTCGATTGGCACGGTGGCTACCGGCAGGTGAGGGAAGGAACAATATACCGCTCGAACCCACTAGAAATCGTATGGCTCGGGTCGCCGTGGTTCACAACACGCTCGACTTTCAGGGTGGGGCCGATGCCGTCTGCCTTGCCACCTGTGAAGCGATCCTCCGCGATCACGAGGTCGCCCTGTTCACCATTGGTGAAACGGACCCGGCCGTCCTCGCTGCTCGATTTGACGCGGACGTAACCGGTCTCGACGTTCAGCGGCCACCGCTGAACTCGGTGATCGGGACGGCCGTTACGGCACTCGGTCCACGTATCGGCCCCCAATTGGCATTCCGGAGCGTGCTCGTCAGCTGGTACTATCAGTCCCACGCCGATGAGTTCGATCTCGCGGTGAGCACCGCCAACGAGATGGCACTTCCCGAGCCCTCGATCCAGTACGTTCACGACCCGCAGTACCACCGCAACAGACTCGATGGGACTACTGAAGGGCGACTAAACCCGTTGTGGAGTTGGTTCGGTAGCCCTGACACGGAATCGCTGCAAGAAGCGACCGTACTCGCGAATTCTTCGTACACTGCCGACCGAATGGCCGAGATATACGGTGTCCGACCACAGGTGGTTCACCCACCGGTCGACGCCATCGATAGCACGCGTCCGTGGGAAAACCGGGAGCAAGGAATCGTCGTCGTGGGACGAATCGCCCCGGATAAAAACGTCCTCCAGGGGATCGAAATCGTCGATCGGCTCCGCGAGCGCGGGATCGATATCCACTTGCACATTGCCGGCTCGGCACCACCGACCTATCGATCGTATGTGAAGAGAGTCGAGACGGAAGCGAGAAACCGGTCCTTCGTAACTGTTGAACGAAACCTCTCGCGAGATCGACTCGAGTCCCTGCTTGGCGCACACCGATACGGGCTCAACCTCAAACGGGACGAACACTTCGGCATGTCCGTTGCAGAGTACGTCACAGCCGGCATGATTGCCTTTGCACCGAATCACGGCGGCCAGCGGGAGATCCTGGACGACCGCTCCGATCGATTGTTCGATTCGATTGCTGGCGCCGTTGACCTGATCGAACGGGCGATCGAAACCGGGGCCCGGCCCTCGCTCCCCCGGGATCGATTCGGTCGGGACCGGTTCAAAAAGGAGATGAGAGAGCACGTCAACGCGACGCTGAACCAGTGATCGGTTCTGTATTTCGGGAGCGGGAGCCTGCTAACCGTTGAAAGAAGGCTGTTTAGAAGCCGAAGATCGCCCAGATGGCGAGCAGGAGACTCGGCACGAAGGCGAGCACGTAGACGGCGGTGTTCCAGTCCCGGACAGTCGCCCCATCGAGTGCGCCGATCGGGAGGAGGTTGAAGGCCGCGAGCAGGAGGTTGATCGTCACACCACGACTCCCCAGCAGCGGGGCGAACAGGCTCACCGGAACGAACAGCGCCGCGAGCGCCAGGTTCGTCACCGGGCCCGCGAGTGCGATGAGGCCGTGCTGGCGATTCGTGAGCTGCCCGCGGTGATAGACGGCACCCGGGGCCGCAAAGACGATCCCGGCAAGCCCACCAGCGATCGCGACCAGGAGCATGCCGTAATCGGCCTGAAACCGGGCCCACTGGTCGAAGTGGATCGCGACGACCTTGTGGGCGAGTTCGTGCAGGAGAAACCCCACGCCGACGGTGAGCAGGCTTACGACCATCGCCGAGACAAACGCGGGGCTGAGGAGGAAGGGGACGATCGTGTTGGGGCGCACACGTTCGAAGAAAAACGCAAAGGCCAGGCCGAGAGCCAGCCAGGCCACGAGCAGATCACGGATTTCCCGACGATCGAGTCTCATAGTAACGCCTGGACGAGGATGTCCGCGCCGTTTCTGGCCCCCGCGAGCATCGCGTTCGAGATGGCGCCGACACTCTCGAACTCCTCGCCCATGTGTGGCAGGACGAGGAAGGGAAAGAGCACCGAGGCGATCATGCTACCGACGTTGGTCAATGCGACGATGACGATCAGCCGAAAGAGCCCCACGTCGAGCATGTTCGAGACCAGATCGCCAATTGGGGACTCTTCGTCATCGAGAATTTCGTTGAGCCGGCCGATGTCCGAGACGTTGACGGTGGTGTGGCGCAGTTCGACGTAGCCGGCGAACCAGCCAGGCGCAAGCAGCGGGTTGATACTCGTGAGCCAGGCCACTAGCCCGCCCACGCCGGCCGAGGTCCAGTGGGCACCCGCCAGTTTCGCCAGCGTGAACGCGAAGATCCCGTTGAACAGGAACCACGCACCAAAGACGGCGAGCAGCGTGGGCTGGTCGGCCCCGGAGAGCGCAAGCAGGGCGAAAAAGAGCAGGAATCCCAGGGTGAGCACGTAGCCGAAGGCCTTCCTGAGCGAGAATCGCTTCGACTGGCGCTGCTCCAGGGCGTCCTTCGGGGGCAGAGTCTCGGGTGATTCGAGGTATTTCAGAATCCCCGCCTCGTGACCGGCTCCGACGACTGCTACCACGTCGAGGCCCGCGGCTCGAAGGTCGTGCAGGTTATGGGCGATGTAGGCGTCCCGCTCGTCGATCAACGTTTCGGCCGCCGTGGGGCTGAACTGCCGGAACTCCTCGATCATCGCCGTGACCACGTCGTTGTCCGTCAGTTCCTCGAGTTCGAACTCCTCGGCCTCCTGTCCGCCAACTCCGGCGATCGCCAGGGTCAACTCCCAGAGCAGGCCCAGTTTCTCTCGCAGGCCGATGCCGGCCCAGAAGCGCTGAATCGTCAGCTGGATGTCCCGATCGACCAGGGCCACGTCGGCTCCGATTCGTTCAGCGGCGTCGATCCCGGCCCGCATGTCCGCGCCGGGTTCGACGTCGAACTGATCGCCCAGTCGCTTCTGCACGTAGGAGAGCAGCCAGTAGGCCAGGAACTGGTAGGCTGCACTGCCCCGGAGCAACTCTTTGGGGTCGATGTCCTCGGGGTCTTTGCCCTTGAACTGCCGGTAGCGGTTCTCGTCGAGTTCGACAGCCACGACATCGGGCTGTTCGGCCTCGATCACCGACTCGACTTCCGCGGCGCTCTCCTCGGAGACGTGGGCCGTCCCGACGACACGAACGGAGCCCTGTTCGCTTGTGTCCGTCTCCGGGCTCCCGACACTCATTGTACGGGGTGAGGGGGTCGGCGCTTAAAGGGATGACGAGGGATGGTTCGAAACCGTCTGGTCAAGTTCATCTACTTGACCGCCCTTTGAGGTCGTTATCCAGTTCCTCGCGAGTGTTTTTGACGGATTTCTCAAATCCCTCGACGTCCGACATGGCCCCAAACCCGTCCATAAACAGCTGATCGCGGATGAGCCGGAGAATCGTCTCGCTTGGGCTTTCTCCCTCTCTTTTCTGTGTTTCGAGTCTCTCCCAGGCTTTCTCGCTAATCTCGATACGTTTCATTGTCAACGGACCAGATTGCCATCTGAGATTTGTTTCGGGATCGCGTAAGTATTTGCGGAGTGCGCAGGTCGACACACTCAATTCGCCCCCGAGAAAACGGGACTGCATGCCCGACTTACTCTCGACTCGAATCACGAACCGCTGGGTCGTCCGCTCCTCGCATGCGAACCACCTCGGGACCGCACACGGCGGGTCGATCGTCAAGTGGATGGACGAGGTCGGCGGGATGGCTGCAGTCCGGTTTGCGGGCCAGTGGTGTGTGACTGCCCACATGGACAGCGTGGACTTCGTCCAGCCGATCGAGGTCGATGATGCGGTCCGGGTGGAGGGCTATGTTTACGAGGCCGGCGAGACCTCTGTCCAGGTGCACGTCGAGGCATTCAAGGAGGACATGCGGACCGGGGAGGGCGAACTCGCGAGCGAGGCGGATATCGTCTACGTGGCGGTCGACGAGGACGGTGAGCCGTCTCCCGTTCCGGAACTGCAAATCGACTCGGAGGAGGGTGAACGACTGAAACAGGCGGCGGAAAGCGACTCGAAAGCAGATTGACGAAAGAGAGTTAGCTAGCTCTTACTCCGCCCAAAACGACTTGCACCTCCGTTCTGAGTATGGAAGTATGAGCTCGGAACCCTCTCGAGTTGAGATCCGTGCATCGGAACAATTGATCGAGCGGGTTGTGGTGTTAGCTTCTGTCCTTGGAGAGGACCAGTCGGCGATTCTGGTCCGTGCAATCCAGGACTACCTGAAGCGCATCAGCGATGATGAAGAAATTGTTCAGGAGATTGCTGGATCGTACTACGATGACGAGATCTCTTTCGAAGAACTCGAAGGGCTCCTCGGGACGAAGGAAGCCAAAAATCATCGTGTCCTGAAACAGCAGCTCTCCGCAGAGTTTGTCGACACTGTAGTTGATTCGGAGTGAGTCACAGTGATTATCGTTCGAAATCGCTGACCGTTGAACGTTCGTTTTGGCCACTCTATTTCGATTTCACCGTTCTAACTCCTGTTGAACGTGCATGTCCACCTGCCTGAACAGAAGGAGTGCAGCGAAAAGCCCCGTCAAAATCTTGCCGGCCGTCCCGGAGGCCCCTCTCGTACCGAGAATGACGAGGAGAGCAAGCCCAACGACGCCTGTCTGGACGAACCAAATAGCGCCCCGGAGATACCAAGCGACGTAGCCGTGAAACCAAGATGCGCTTCTCGACGGCATTACTCATGGTGGGTTTCCCACAGCAGAAAAATCTACAGGTGGAACAGACCGGGGCGGTCCATGCAAACTCCATACTCGAAGTGCGGTACAGTCAAGGAACTACCCCGACCACTCACGGCCAATGGGACAACGGGTCGTGGTCGTCGGCGGCGGGGTCACCGGGGTTGGCGTCGCTCGCGACCTGGCGATGCGTGGCGCGGACGTAACTCTTCTGGAGCGGGATCGACTGGCGGCCGGCACCTCGGGTCGGATGCACGGGCTGCTCCACAGCGGGGCTCGCTACGCGCTCTCCGATCCGGCTGCCGCCGAGGAGTGTCTCCACGAGAACGCCATCCTCCGAGAGATTGCGAGTCACTGCATCGAGGACACTGGCGGCCTCTTCGTCTCGCTCCCCGCGGACGACCCCGACTATTACGACTCGAAGCTGGCCGCCTGCGAGGAGATTGGGATCCCGACCGAGGAACTGACACCCACGGCGGCTCAAAAACTCGAGCCCGCACTGAGTAACGACCTCGACCGTGCCTTTCGCGTTCCGGACGGCGCGATCGATCCCTTCCGGCTGATCGTCGCGAACGCGAAGAGCGCGGCGAATCACGGTGCGAAAATCGAGACCGACACCCCGGTCACCGGATTGCTGGTCGAAGACGGCCAGGTTGTTGGGGTGCGAACCGGGGATGAGCGCACCATTCGGGCCAACCACGTCGTCAACGCTGCTGGCCCCTGGGCGGGGCAACTCTTCGCCGACCTCGCGGTCGACGTTCCGCTCGCGCCGGCCCAGGGGGCGATGGCGGTGACGAACGCTCGCCCAGTCGAGACGGTGATCAACCGCTGCCGACCCACCGACGAGGGCGATATCCTCGTCCCCCACGAGACGACGGCGATTCTGGGCACCACCGACAGAGCGATCGACGGGCCGGATGCGATCAGCGAGACGGGTGAGGAGATCGAACTGCTTCGCGAGGAACTGGCAAAGCTGGTGCCGGAACTGGCAGACACGCGACTCATCCGGACCTACTGGGGCGTGCGCCCGCTCTACGATCCCGACGACGGGGGTGAGTCGGGGCGGGATTTCGCGGTCCTCGATCACGGCGAGCGGGACGACTTGCCCGGAGTGACGACGGTGGTCGGGGGCAAGCTGACCACCTATCGACTGATGGCCGAGGCCGTCTCGGACGCGGTCGCGGAGAAGTTGGGCCTCGACGCCCCCTGCCGAACGGCCGAGGAACCCTTGCCAGGCAGTGGCGACCGGCCTGGCTGGGAAGCCGTCGCCTCGCGGTACGACCTCCGCAATCCAGTCGCCCACCGGACCGCAACCCGGTTGGGGGACCGCACGGAGCCAGTTCTCGACGATGCCCAGCCCAATCCCGTCGTCTGTGAGTGTGAAGGCGTCACGGACGCCGAGATCCGTGACGCGATTCGGGACGTGGGTGCCGACCTCGACGGCGTGCGCTCGCGCACCCGGGCGACCATGGGGCCCTGCCAGGGCGGGGTCTGTGCCCATCGAATCGCCGGCGTGCTCGCCGAGGCGGTCGGATCGGACCCGGCTTGGTCGGAACTCTCCTCGTTGGTGGCCGAACGCGACCGGGGCCAGCGCCATCTCGATTCTCCCGCCCAGCGGGCCCAGATCGAGCGCAACCGACTCCGACGCGGCCGGCTCCTGAACCTGGCGGCAGGAAAGGCCAGCGACGGGCTCCCTCTCGGGGACTTCGCGACGGGGACGGCGTCGGCCGCAGGCCACTCCTCCAAGGAGTACGGCCAGTCCAGCCCCACGACTGGCCCGCAGGACGTGATCGTCTACGGTGGCGGGCTCGCGGCGCGGCTGGCCGCGCTCGCGGCTGCCCAGGAAGGGGTGTCGGTCGCGTTGCTGACTCCCGACTCGCTCACGCCGGATGGGTTCACTGGAATGGTGGACCTCCTGGGCTCGCTTCCCGGGGATACCGGATTGGTGGCCGACCCCATCCCCGCCGTCGACTCGCTCCCCGATTCTCATCCGTTGCGGAGGGCAGGCGCTGCGGGGGTTCGCGAGGCGCTCGACCGCTTCGACGCGGTGGTGGGATCGACCCTCGCTGGGAGCGCCACGGAGCGGAACGGCCTGGTTTCCTCCCCAGTCGGAACGCCGCTACCTGTGGCCCGCTATCCGCCGAGTTTCGAGCCCGGACTGTTGTCCAGGCGATCGGATACCCTGCTCGTCGGCTTCGAATCGATTCCCGATTTCCCGGCGAAATTCGCGGCCGAGACGCTCTCGAATCGCGTCCCGTACGCGGTCCGGGGGGCCACTATCGAACTCTGCGCGACGGCACCCGAGCGGCCTGTCAGACGACTCGCCCGGGCCCTGGACCGGAATGAACGCTGGCCGAGTGACGAGCCGATTCGCTCGACCCTGGCACAGGTACTCGACCGGGTCCACGAGGGCGAGAGCCGAATTGGACTGCCGTCGATGCTCGGGATCGAGGCAACCTTCGAAATTCGGAGCGAACTCTCCACACAGCTCGGGGCCGAGGTCTTCGAGCTCCCGGTCCCGGCCCCCAGCGCGGCCGCGATCAGACTGAGCGACCGGCTCGACGCGCAACTGCGCGCACACGGGGTCGAGGTCAGACAACGCGTCGAGGACCTGGCCCTCGCGGGCCAGGCCCGGATCGAGGCCGTCGACGTGCAAAATGGTCCCCGATACGAAGCCAGCCAGGTCGTCCTCGCGACCGGTGGGGTGGCCGCCGGGGGGCTGACCATGGACCGATCGGGCGTCCAGGAACCCACGTTTGGCCTGCCAGTCGAGCACCAGACCGACCACCAGGCGGGACTGGCGGTCGATCCGGACTGGCGGCCCGGAGCAAACGGCGTGATCTGCCATCCCAACCTCCGGGCCGCGGGCTCGATTCTGGGTGGTTTCGACCCGGCCACCGAGCACTCCCGGGCCGGCGTCGAAATCGTCACCGGCGTGCAGGCCGGGCTGGCCGCGGCCCGGGAGGTGACGCGATGAGTGCGCCTCGCGTGCCGGATCTCCCCGAGAAGACAGGTGGTCCGCCGGAGCGGACCCGCACTGACCCGTGTCACTCCTGTCACATCTGCGACGAGGTCTGTCCGGTCACGCCGGTCAACGCGGACTTTCAGGGCCCGAAATCACAGGGGCCACAGGAGTGGCGACTCCGAGATGGTGACGTTTCGGTCGATCACTCCATCGCGGCCTGCACGAACTGCCTGCAGTGTCACGCTGCCTGTCCCGCGGACGTGGATCTCATGGCCCTGCACACCGAGGCCCGGGCCGAACACGTCGAAGAGCGAGGGTGGAGTCTGCACGCGCTCCGGGATCGTCTCCTGGCGAACTACGGCCTGCTGGCTCGGCTGGGGAGTCGGGTGCCCCGGCTCGCGAACTGGGCGATGGACAACCGTTGGCTGCGCTCGCTGGCCGAGTCGGTCCTGGGCATCACGGCCGAACGGGAGGCCCCGGAATTCGCCAACGAGACGTTCCGGGAGTGGTGGGCCGACCGCGGCGGGCCGCAGGTCGAAAGCGAGACCAAACGCGTGGCGTACTTCCACGGCGATCACGCCAACTACCACCAGCCAGCGGTCGGTAAATCGCTGGTGCGGGTCTACGAGCACCTGGGCTACGAGGTCCGGGTGCCAGAACAGCGCTGCTCGGGTGCGCCGATGGTCGCCAACGGGCACCTCGAGGACGCCGAGCGGGTCACCCGGAAAAACGTCGAGTCATTCGACCCCTACATCGAGGCGGGCTATGACGTCATCGCCACCTGTACTTCCTGCTCGCTGACCCTCCGCGAGACCAACCCCCGCGAGTTCGACCTCGATGGTGTGGATCGTCTCGCGGCCAACACCTACGACGCCGTCGAGTACCTGCGGATGCAGGACGAACTGGCCGACCTCGAACTCGATTCGGCCGCGCTCCCGGACGCCCTCTCCTATCACGCCCCCTGTCACGCCCGCGATCAGGGCGTCGATGGGGCGGCACTACCGGCGCTGAGAGCGGCCGGTGTCGAGGTCGCCCACCTCGGCGACGACTGCTCGGGCATGAGCGGCACGTACGGCTGGAAGGAGGAGCGCTACGAAGACTCGATGGCGATCGGCGAAGACCTCTTCGCGGCGGCCGAGGCAGTCGAGGCCGAGGCCTCGCTCACCGAGTGCCCGACCTGCGGGATGCAACTGGAACACGGGACCGACGAGGAGGCAGTCCATCCGATCGAGGTGCTTTCGGCGGGCCTCGACGGGCAGTAATTTCTCTGGCCATTATCGCGATATTGACGTCCTACGAATGACCTCGGCTCCGATCAGTACTCGACGCCGGCGGTCACACGGTCGAGGACGAGTACCAGGCCGCCCCCGAGGATCCCCATCCCCAGCAGAGCGGCGGTCGCCCCTGGCGTCCAAGTCTCAGTGGCCTCAAGAATCTCGCTCCCTGGGGCCCTGAGCGCGCCAGCCATGAGCGCCACGAGGAAGGTCAGCGTGGCGCTACGGTCGGTTTCGAGCGCCCAGGCGACCACGCGGGCGAAGGCCAACACACCAAGGCCCGCTCCCAGGGCGAAGACTGCAAGCACTGTTGCCGGCCCGAGGAGGTCCCCACCGCCGACCAGCGCGGTCGTGAGCTCTCGGACCGTCCCCACGATCCGCTCGTACTGGCCGAGTGCGAGCAGGATGAGCGAGCCGGAGATCCCTGGCAGGATCATCGCGCAGATGGCGACCGCGCCCGAGAGAAAGACCAGGCCGAGCCCGTCGCCGATCGAGGTGCTGGTCACGCCGGTGAGCACCCAGGCGACGGCGAAGCCGGCCACCGCGATGGCGATGCCTCGCGGGGTGTCGATCGCCATGGCCACGCGGAGCACGACCACCGAGGCGGCGATCAGCCCGAAGAAGAAGGCGTAGGTCGGGCCGGGGTAGGACCCCACGGCGAGATGGATCACGTTCGCCGCGGTGACGGCTGCAGTCACGATCCCGATCCCGAGCACCGCCAGGAAGTGCAGGTCCAGTTCGACGAACCGGTCGACGGCCTCGCGGCGACCCTGGGCCTCGTGGCTCCCCAGCAGTGCACCGAGGAGCGCCAGCCCGCCCTCGACGTCGAGGCCGGCAATGGCGGTCACCAGGCGGTCGTAGATGCCCGCGATGAGCGCGATCGTGCCGCCAGAGACGCCGGGGATGGCGTCAGCGGTGCCCATCGCGAAGCCCTTGAGGTAGACCGCGAGCCAGTCTCGGGCGGCCATTACTCGGTGGGCTGGGCCGTGACTTCGGGGAGGCCACTCGTGCCGACGGACTCGACGGTCTCGTTCGTGGTGTCAGTCGTGTTCGTGTCGGTCTGGGTGTCCTCCTGGCCCGTGTCGATCACCTGTTCGTCGAGGGTCACCGTGATGGGCTCGTCGCTCGCTCCGATCACGGTCCCTTCAGGCACGTCGACGGTGGCGCTGTGGGTCGTCATCGTCTCGTTCGCCCGGTCCACAGTCG
Source organism: Halodesulfurarchaeum formicicum (assembly GCF_001886955.1). NCBI lineage: Archaea > Methanobacteriati > Methanobacteriota > Halobacteria > Halobacteriales > Halobacteriaceae > Halodesulfurarchaeum > Halodesulfurarchaeum formicicum. The sequence continues at coordinate 817,124 of NZ_CP016804.1, forward strand.
TCGGCGTGCTGAACTCGTAGGGGCCGGTGGCCCGCACACTCGTGTTGGTGTACCCGTCCTCGGGGCCCCACGCATCGTAGTCGGTCGAGGCGTAGGGCAGGGTCATCTCGAAGTCGCCGTTCGCGTCCGTCTCGGCGTGCTGGGTGTAGGTGAACGTGCTGTCGTTGTAGGGAGCGTTCGACTCCAGCTCGACCGTGGCGGTCACAGTCGAGTCTGCCGGGCCCTCACCCTCGATGGTCGCGCCGGGGACACGCTCGAAGAGCTTGACCCAGGTGGGCTGTTCGCCCTCGCGGAACTCGAGATTCGCGAGTTTCTGCTGGCGGACGGTGGCGTCCTCGGAGACCCGGACCAGGCGATAGTGCTCCAGGGCTTTGAGGTCCTCACGCGGGAAGTCGGCCACCCCGCCGACGATCGCGTTGCTGTCGTTTGCGGCGAACTCCTGGGCGGCCTCACTGGACCGGAAGGTCCGGGAGGTGGCGTAGGTCGGAACCGGGTTCTGGTACTGCTCGTACTCGCGGTTCTCGTACTGGACGACGGTGTTCGCCTCGACCGCGCTCCCGTGGTGGTGATAGAGCCGGACCATCTGGCTCTCGTAGTAGCGCTGGGTTTTCAGCGTGGTCACGGGTGGCCGGAAGCCCGAGTTGAGGTAGGTCCCGGCGTTCGGGCCCAGGATCTGCCCGTCGGTCATGTTGTCGTAACTCAGGCTGTCGTTCGCGTTGTAGAAGACCGTGGGCGCGCTGAACTTGCCCTGGGTGTCGACCATCTTGTAGTCGACGGCCACGTACTGGGTTTCGGCGTCGTCCTCGTCGGTGGCCGCAAGCCGCTCGTTGGCGGTCTCCTCGTCACCGGCGAGCAGGTAGTTCGCGGCCTGGGTGGCGTGCTGCTGGAACGGGTTCGCGACCGGGATGCGCTCGCCCAGCACCGTGATCCAGTGGCCGTAGTCCCACCAGCTCATCACGCCGTAGGCCCCTTCGGGGTAGTCATAATCATCACCCTCGGGAATGGCGTAGGTGCCGTCGTAATCGAGTTGATCAGCGTTGCCCGCACCCCCGTAGTTCCCCACTTCGGGGGTGTTGTTCTGCATCCAGCCCAGGGTGCTGTCCCACTCGGTGACGGCCCCAGGCCCGGCGTTCGCGCCGGTCTGGACGGCGGTTTGCATCTGGACCTGCCGGCCGTCCTGGTTCGCGAAGCTGATCGGGGCGACCATGGGTGCAAAGAGCAGGAGCACGATGGTCACGACGAGCATGACGTGACTCCAGTCGATCGAGCGCGGGGAGAGAGTCGCCAGGCTGACGCCGAAGACGTCGATCACGCGCCCGACCGCGTAGGCCGCGAGGATGGCGACCGGGACGACGAGGTAGTAGTTGAACCGGACCTGGGTGAGTGCCGCGGCGAGCATGAACGCCGCCCAGACCACGAGCAGGATTTGCTCGGTGGGGTAGTCCCCGGCGATCAGTGCGGCGGCGACGGCCAGGCTGAGCACCAGCAGGCCGAAGAGGTCCCCGCTGAGGCCGATGATGCCCCCGAGGGCCGTGGGAATGGCCGGGAAGCCGACGAAGAGCCCACCCAGCAGGAGCACGCCCGCGGCCATGCTGATGCGGCGGGAGTCAGAACTCAGGAGGTGTGGCCGGAGGATCATCCAGAGCCCGCCCAGCAGGGCGAGGAAGAAGGCCGCGCCGTACTCGTAGAAGAAGGCCTGCCAGGCCCCCAGGCCGAGTCGGTCGGCGCGGGACTGGAGGAAGGGCTGGGCCTCGCTGATGGTGCGGGTGGTTGCACCCGTGGAGAGGCCGACGATGCGGATGAGTTCATTGAGGATCATTCCGACCAGATCGGGGACGACGAGCAGTCCCGCGCCTGTGCTGACTACCAGGATACCCAGCACTGCAGGTGGGTAATAGGTCGGTTCGAGGTTCCGTGCCTCCCACTCGCGAGCCAGCCACGAGAGGAAGACTGCTCCGGCGGCGACCACCAGTGGGGCGATAACTTGGAGTAGTGTGTAGCCCGTCGCGGAAAATTCAAGGTAACGCAGCGGGACGAGCATGAGAATCCCGGTTGTGACCATTGCGATAGTGGCTGGGATGGCGGTGTGATCCGGGCTGACGCCACTCGTGACGTCACTGGAGAGTGAGACGAGCAGGAAGATGCCGACGATACCCACGAGGAAGACGCCGGGCGGCCACATCCACATGTACGCGGCCATGGCCACGCCCGCGAGGACGCCCCAGCCGATGACGTTTCGCAGGCCGGCGATATCGAGTTCGAGGAGTTGCTCCCAGACCGGGCGTTCGCGGTCGGCGACGGCAAAGGCGACCAAGAGGCCCAGGATCGCCAGGGACATGAAGAGCGGTTCGGCGACGTTGTGGTCCGCTGAACCGATGGTGCCACGCTGGAGGAAGAGACCAGGGAGAAGTGCGAGAACGAAGGCAGCGATTACGCCGACGATGTTGCCGCCGAATCTTCGAGCGATGAGGAAGGTCGGGATCGCAACCAGCGCACCGAAGATTGCGGGGGCGAAGGCCACGACAGTGGCAACTTGCTGGCTCGATGGGTCACCCAGGCCGACAATGAGGGCTGCTGTGGCGATCAGCTGGTCGAAGAGTGTGCCGAACTGGCCGGAATTGTTTCCTGCGGCGAATCCAGTCCAGACGTCAAATGGCATCGTCGCGAGCCCGTTCTCAACGGAGTACTGGACCTGGCGAAGGTGATACCAGGCGTCGTTCCCCGCGAGGTACGTTTTTCCGGGCTGGAGGAATCGATCCGCGGATTGGATCCGGATGAAGAACATCGTCACGACGGCCAGTACCAGCGCCGGCACGTGGTACCAGCGCCGGAACGTGTCCGTGAGTGCCTCCATGTCGATAGTGGAGCCACTCGCTGTCGAGTCGTCGCTCATTGGAATGAGGGACTTTGACGAGGCGAATAAGCCTTGTGAATGTTGCCGAAAACGGCTGCCCAAACGGGGGTTATCTCTGAATGTATGTAATTTCAGAACCGCGAACAGAATGCAAATCTGGCCTTATGCATTTCTAAATTTTGAAAAACCATACACGTAGCCGAGACCAACACTCACAGTGGCGAATAGCAAAAACCCAAGCTGCTGGAGGTTTTTGAGACGCTCCCCTCTGACCAGCTGCTTTAACCGGCTGGGAACTGCGCTCGTAACTAGGTTTTTCAAAAAGTCTGATTCCGATTCTAACTCAGTTTCACTGTATACCTGCATCCCGCGTTTCGAAACTCCTTGCCAGAACGCGCGTTTGAGGAGAAAAACAGGATCTGTCCGGAATTCGTACACCTTGTGACCGACCTCCGCGTCCGGATTATACAAAACACCGTGTCCCGTTTCTTCTGCAATACGGCCACATAGGTCTGTCTCCGCACTTTGAAGGAGGGACCCACCTTTCGGACCGATCTCTGAGTTGAAGCCCCCGATTTCGTCAAAAACTGACTTTTTGACCGAGAGGTTAGACGCGAACGTGTTTCGAACCTCCGTCATTTCCTCCGGGTGGCCGGCATATGTGACACCAATGAGCCAGTAAAACTCCGGTGGGAGAAACTGGGGGTGTCCAGCAATCCAAATTGGAACCATCTTTCCCCCTGCAGCGACCGCATCGTATTCAGTATAGCAGCGGACTAATTCTTGTAACCAATCTTCATCCGCGACAGCATCGTCGTCGAAAAACGCCACGATCTCCCCTTCAGCTTTTGCTACTGCTCGGTTACGGCTGCTTGCAGCGCCAACGTTGGTCTCGTTTACGAGAATGGAGACTGCCGATTTGTCCTCCCAACGATCACGAAGGCGTTTGCCGAGTTCCTCTCGCCCATCTACGACTACAATGACATCTCTCTCAGAATAGTTCCCGTCAAGTATACTTTGGACCCCTTCGTTGATATCAGGAAATCGTTCAGGGTCATAAGCCGTCACAATGACCGTGACGTGCGGTTCCTTGTTCGTTGACACGCGATTGGATTTTCTTTCGTTGGCAAAATCTTTTGTGCTACGAATTGGGCGGTGAGTTTCTGATAAATCTATAGAGTGTTTGTTTTGGGATCGATCTAATGGGAAGTCAACCTTTGACCTGAATCGGGCAGTTGTCGAAGTAGGGAGCTCATCCACGGCTGTAGCTGTTTCCGTTGATTTGGGACGACTGGTACCAATCTGCTGTAATGTGTGGTGGCGGAGGTAACTTCATCCAGTTAGTCAGTAGGAAACTTCGGGCTCTCTGTGGAATTCGAAGACGACATACCGGAGAGTCCGTAATAGAATTTTTAATGAAGATACTGTGGCTTCGCCCGTCCAAAGGAGATAATATCAGTGTTCGGCGGGAGCGGATCGCCTCCGAGTTACGGGAACGAGGTTACACCGTCGACATCGTCGATGCTTCTGGATGGGATGCCCCAAAGGCCATCTGGAAGGCGTTGACCGGTTCCTATGATATTATTGCGGGTAACGTTCGAGTTGGGCTCTATCTTGGATATCCGATTGCTCGACTTCTTCGGACTCCGTTCTTGGGCGACGTGAGCGACCCGATTTCGGATATCGACTATCTTCCTGAACCGCTGTTCCGGTTCTTCGAACGGTACGAATGGTGGGTGTTGGAACGAGCTGATGCGACGGTGTTTGTCTACAAATCGAGCTATCAAGAAGCACTTGACCGTGGGATAGACGACGCAGTTCGACTTCCGAACGCCGTGGATTACGAGGCCTTTGCCGATCCCAATCCGGAAGCAGTGCGAGATGCGGAGTCGATTTTACGGGAGGAAGGCGTTGATCTTGATAATCCGATCGCGATATATCTCGGGGTTCTGACACCGAGTTACAAGATCGAAGCGATTCTCGAGACGGCCCAACACGCACCGGAGTGGGAGTTTGTCTTTATTGGGGAAGGCGATCTGGCTGATACTGTTCGGCAGGAAGCACAGTCACAGGACAACGTCCACTATCCGGGTGCGTTCGAATACCGACTCATGCCTGGATTTCTTGCACATGCAGACGTCGGTTTCTGTTTCAAGGATGCTGAACAGCCGTTGAAGCTCAAGGAGTACGGCGCGGCAGGGCTTCCTACTATCGTTCGGCCTGGGGAGTTGTCGAAATGGTACGATGATAATGAGTTGGCGTTTTTAGAGCCAGATCCCGAAGCCATTGTTGATCGGTTAGATGAATTGGGGAGTAATCAAGAAATGTACGCGACTTACAGCGAGGCAGGACGTGAGATTGGGAGTGAATGGAGCTGGGAGGAGATTGCAGAAGGTTATATTCGAATTTTTGAGGACAAATTCCAAGATTTAGTTTCCCATTCTGAACTGCTTTAAGCACCCAAATAGACTTAAAACCGGGACAAAAGAAATTGTTACAACGAACCGAATAATGTTAGACTATTTCCGGAGTTTTTGTTAACTCTATGAGGGACAACAGTAAATATGAACAGGTGACAGGTACGTTACTGAACGTAAGCACATCAGTTGTATAACCAAAAAATTCACTGGATGAAAATGTCTCGATCAATTGGACATTATCTCATATGTTCGGCCCAAGTTTGAACATATCGATCAGAAACACGTCGAGTGATGTAACCGATAAGTTAGCCAATATTAGCTCAAGGTAGATGAGGATGAACACGAAGATGGCGACCCGAGGTTGTAGAAGTTATTAATCCCTTTTTCGTTACGACGAAGTTTGATGCGAGAGTCCCTGAACTGATCTGTGGCGTCCACGAAGTCCTGATAGAGCTAATATGTCAATCCGAGAATATGACTGTCTCGTTGTATCGAGAAGCGCGTCGACATTCCGCCGATGGGCGACAATGTTGTTTTCCGAATCAGATATGAGTGTACCCGTGCGAAGACGCATCTACCACTATGGTTGGTACTTGACCCACAGAAGTACTCTGACTCCGCGGCACAGGCAAAATACAGGCCCCGGGCTCGGGGGAACATGCTAAAACTTACTTGTCCTCCATGGTTAACATGGTCTAGAAGGGTTAAAATGAGTCAATTAGTTTTTTCAGATGTCGATGGCGTCCTCACAGACTCGAAAATCAATATCGGCCGGGATGGCGAGGTCTTCAAATCGTTTGACGTAAAAGACGGATACGGAATCGTCCAGTGGCGGGAACAGGACGGCCGCGACTTCGCGATCGTCACCTCAAGGGAATCCCAAGCTGTTGCTAATCGGGCGTCGGAACTTGGTGTGGACGAGGTCCACCAAGGGGTGGAAAATAAAAAACAAAAAATCGAGGAGATCACACTTCGTCTCGGATTCGATCTCGCGGATTCGGTTTACATTGGCGACGATCTGACGGACCTACAGGCTATGAAAACTGTTGGGACGGCTTGTTGTCCCGCAGACGCGGCTCAAAAAGTAAAAAACGAGTGTTCGTACGTCAGCCAGTACAACGGTGGCGACGGAGCCGTTCGGGACATCCTGAACCACTTAGAAACAGCTTCTCAAATAGCACTTGGCGTTATTCCCGCTCGATATGGGTCAACGCGTCTGCCCGGTAAACCATTAGTCGAGATAGCTGGCAAGCCGATGATTCAGCATGTATACGAGCGTGCGAGCAGAGCGAACTTGCTTGACGACCTCATCGTTGCAACAGACGATGAACGCATTGTTGAGGCGGTCGAGGCGGTCGGCGGCACCGCAATGATGACCGAAGCTGATCACCCGACAGGAACGGATCGGGTGGCAGAAGTGGCTGCGAATGTCGGCGCGGACTTTACGATCAATATCCAGGGCGACGAGCCGCTAATTAACCCTGATCTCATCGACGCAATTGTGACGGCTCTTAGAGAGAACTCTCCGAAAGTCGCAACGCCGATCTCCCCAATTGAAGATGAATCACTCCTTAACGACGAAAACACGGTCAAGGTTGTAACCGACGCCGACGGAAGGGCGCTTTACTTTTCGCGGTCGAAAATACCATCAGGTGGAGAAACAGGAACGACGTACAAACATATCGGGCTGTATGGATTCGAGACAGAGCTCCTACTCAAATACATCAATATGGAGTCAGAACTCGAATCCGTTGAAGACCTCGAACAACTTCGGCTGCTTGAAAATGGGTACGAAATACAAACTGTTGAGACAGACTACAACTCAAAAGAGGTTAACGTGGAAAGTGATATAATGAGGGTGGAAAAAGAAATAGAACAGATACACACCCATGGAACTCAGTAACAACATTTCCGTTTCTAACGAAGACGATTTTTTCTTGATCGCGGGTCCGTGTGCGATCGAATCAGAGGAACAAGTGCTGAAGACAGCACGGGAACTGAAAGACATCACTGACCGCCACGACATCGACCTGATTTTCAAGAGTTCGTTCGACAAAGCTAACCGGTCGTCGATCAGTTCGTATCGTGGTCCCGGGATGGAACGGGGACTCGAAATCTTACAGCGGGTCAAAGACGAGTACGACCTTCCGGTTATAACTGACTTCCACGTCCCTGAACAGGCAGAGCCCGCTGCAGACGTCGTTGACGCTCTCCAGGTGCCAGCGTTCCTCTCACGGCAAACCGATATGCTCACTGCGGCTGGAGAGACGGGACTCCCGATCAACGTCAAGAAGGGGCAGTTTCTTGCTGCGGACGGTATGGATAACGTCGTGAACAAGATTGAATCGACGGGGAACGAACGGGTGATGCTCTGTGAACGCGGGGCGATGTTTGGATACAATAACCTCGTCGCTGATATGCGGAATTTAGATATTATGAAGGGACTAGACAAGCCGGTTGTGTTCGACACGACACACTCGGTGCAACGGCCGGGCGCACAGGGCGACTCCAGTGGGGGGGATCGTCGGTTTGCGCCGACGTTAGCGCGGGCCGCACTTGGTGTTGGGGTGGCTGGTATTTTTGCCGAAGTGCACCCTGATCCGTCGTCAGCCAAATCCGACGCGGCGACACAACTTCCGCTCGATGATTTCGAATCGCTCCTAAAACAATGGAAAGCGATTGATAAAGCGGTGAAACATGGCAAGTGATCAGGACGGGCTGGCCAAGACAGATGTTCGTGATGCCGTCTATCACACGCTATCGGTTCAAGAAAGTTCAATTTCCACGCTACAGGATACGGAGACGGTCGCGGAGATAACCCGTGTGGCGGAAGTGATTAGCGAAGAAGATGGTCGGGTGGTATTTTCCGGAATTGGAAAGTCCGGGGACGTGGGCAAGAAGGTCTCATCGACCTTCAATAGTATAGGGGTGTCTTCGCACTTCATTCATCCTGTCGAGGCTCTCCACGGAGACTTGGGGGCTCTTTCAGCGGAAGACGTTGTTGTTCTTATCTCGAATAGCGGAAACACGGACGAGATGGTAGAGCTACTGCAATTTCTTCGCTCGTTCGATGCGACGACTGTATCGATCACGTCCGATCCTGAATCGAAATTAGGCACAAGGGCGGATTATCATATCAACACGAAAATAGAAGAGGAAGGAGCGGTCGTGGAGTTAGTCCCGATGGCCAGTGCTACTTCCACGATGGTCATCGGAGACTGTATCGCTAATGCACTGATGGCAAATCGGGATTTCAGCGAACAGGATTACGGACACTTCCATCCTGGGGGAACAATTGGGAAGCGTTTGTTGCTTACCGTTGAGGATTTACTACACAAGAATATTCCAAAAACTCGGCCAGCAGACACACTAGCTAAAGTTGCTCTGAAAATAAGTGAGGGCGGTAAAGGGATTGCTGTGGTTCAGGACGATGATGACTATGTGAAAGGGGTCTTAACGGACGGTGATATACGCCGATTTATTGAATCTGGTACTGACTTCCATGATGTGGTAGCCGAAGAAGTGATGATTACGGATCCGATTACGACTTCCGTTGATATGGCCGCAATACGGGCTTTAGAAGTTATTGAGGAGAAAAATATTTCACAGCTTGTGGTGACTGATGATTCTGACCAGTTCTTAGGTGTCGTTCACATCCATGACATTATGGAGAGAGGGTTGACGGCATAATATGGACGATATTCTATTTATCTCAGATACCTCGGATGGGCAGAACTGGGGCTGTTACGAAACCAGTAGACAGTTGAGAAACCTTCTATTGGAGTCAGTGGACATACAATATACAGTTTTTTTGAACGAAATCAGGGACCCAATCCGCACTACCGTTCCCCCGTCATTATCTGATGTTCAGTATTTAATCGGAGAGTCTTCGAAGATATTCGAAAGTTCTTCCCCAATATATAGGCGATTTCTTGATCATGGGTTACGACCAGCAAAACACGTATTTGATATTTATCCTAGAGTTATGGACCAATTTGAAAACAAGTCCGAACTGTTTCTCAAATCAAAATTGTTCGGCAAGTATTTCCCAGACCCTGGCAATATCGACCAGGTCGTTATTAATGGTGAAGGGAGCATCCATGGTAACCGGATTAAATCTCGAATATTATTGTTCTTTGCCTACATATGGCGGGTGAAGCTAGACAAGCCCACACACATTGTCAATCATACTCTGCAAATTGACACACCTGAATTGAAGGAGATGATTAAGGTAATATACCCGCAATTGAATTCTATCGCTTTTAGAGAGCCAATCTCAAAATTAGAATATCACTCTAAGATTGGTGATACAAATAATACTATTCAGGCAGCTGACACCGCTTGGCTGTTAGACGACTGCTTAACAAAGACCGATCTGAACACCATTTTGCGTCAAGGTGGAATGTCGGTCTGGCATCCTACAGAAATCCAACCTAGTTTTGATTTCACTGATCGATATGTATGTGTTAGTGGGGGTTCAGGGTTTGGCCACGGGAAAGAGGATTCAGAAAAAATAGCCGAAATAATACGGTCACTATTAGATAACAATATTGACGCTAATATACTCCTTGTAGCTCCTGCACAACACGATGAGCATATTCTTCTTAGAGTGGCTGAAGGCTTCAATCTACCTTTAGCAAAGGTTAGCAATAACTCTCTTGTTGGCGCATCAATAATCGGAAATTCCGAACTGTACTTAGGTGGTAGATGGCATGGAAGTATATTTGCATTACTAAACGGTGCTAGGTTGGTTAACTTTAAGGCAAACACATTTAAAATGAGGGGGCTGAAAGATATGACAAACCACCCATACCAAATCTATCCTTCTCAACAAGCTGGTAACAAAGCAGACGAAATAGCTAAATCTGTTATAAGTGGATTAGACAAGAGTATTGGAGATGGTCAGGAAAAGATGATAAAATCACTTCAAAGTATGAGTAGGAAAAATTTAGATGGCGTACGCGAGGATGTTTAAATGGTGAATAATAACCCAAAGTCCGACAGCTCAAGCAGCATAAGGAATGTAGTACTATTATGCCTAGACTCGGTTCGTAAAGACTACTTCGACAGATACGCAAAGAGGTTGAACGAACAATCTGACGTGGTGTATAACGGTGCGCGTGCGGCTAGTGGGTGGAGCTTACCGAGTCACGCCAGCATGTTCACTGGAGAACTCCCGCATTCGCATGGTGCTCATGCTCACTCAGATGGATTTGAACCCATAAGTATAACGGACACCTTTTTATCTGACCTGCCAAACCATTCTATACTAGGAGTGAGCACAAATACATTTGCGGGTGAGGCTTATGGATTTGATAAATACTTTGACGTTTTCTCAGAAGTACCTCATAATTCGTTCCAACTTTCTAAAGGAGTTTCTCCTGAAGATTTTGGGAAAATAAATAAGTTTGAATACTTGAAAGAATCAATAAGGGACAATGACACTATTTACAGTCTGATAAATGGTATAATATCGAAGTTCGGTATGTATGAGCGCATATTTTCAGGTAGACCATGGCCCGAAATCAACGACAATGGAACAGCCCGTTCACTCCAATTGGCTGAGTCTCATATAACGAATACTGAGTCAGCAGAAAATCCTGTATTTGTCTTTTTGAATTTAATGGAGTCCCATTCCCCGATGTATGCACATTATAATTACGACAGTACAATTCATACCGTTCCAAATTCATGGACATCCGCAAATGGCCCAAAAAACAGGGAAGTTTCGTTTGACGCTGATAGCTACCGAGAATATATTAATAATTGGACAGATATTTATAGTGCATCTATTGACTACCTTGACAGAGTCATAAGTGATTGGATAGAAAGAATCAATACACTCACCGAAAATGAAACCACAATAGTAGTCACCTCAGACCATGGTCAAAATTTGGGAAATCCATCAGAAGAGGAGTTGTTTGGACATCAATCGAGTCTTAGCGAAGGGATTCTCCATGTTCCTTTACTCATCATTAACCCACCAGATGGCTATCAGGAACAAGTGGACAGATTGATTAGTCATTTAGAGATTGGTTCGCTGATTACCCACTTGGCGAACGAAGACATGTACAAATTCAGCAATAACAGTGTCACTAGTGAGGTTGTCGGAACAATAAAAAGTCACAAAAATAACCTTACGTATTGGGATCGCCCTATCCGCTGTTCGTATAAAGATGAAACAAAAAAAGTACTCTGGGATGGTTTAGAAACGACAAAAATTTATGACATAGATGAAAGTATACCGAACGTACAAAATGAAATAGACATTATTGAAAACATGACTCCCGAAGATGACGATATTTTGTTTGAGGTCTCGATAAAGGAGATGAAACGAAAGGCTCTAAGGGATAGATTATCATCAGGTAATCAAGATCTCTCCGATGATGTACAATCAAGGCTATCCGACCTGGGATATGTTTGAACAACTAAATAGGCAAATAGATCTGTTTCCGTAGTTAATTTCCACTATGTCAATGAAAATGTTACAGAACAGATATGAGGGAGAGAGGGTTTTTTTGATTGGTAATGGTCCAAGTTTGGATAAAACGCCGCTTGATCGGCTAAATAGTGAATACAGTATAGCTTTGAATGGGATAAATGACATATATTCGGAAACTACATGGAGGCCTTCTTTTTACGTTCTCTTACTTGAGGAATTTGAGAAGAACTATGATACCTATTTCATTAATAATTTTAGGTCAGGCGTAGAATGTATAACATTACGCCAACATAAAGGGAAATTTGGTGATAGGGAAGACATTCATTATGTCAAAAAGAAGAAGCTCAAATGCAATCCGGTGGAATCCGGTAAAAACTTCCACGAATTAAGTAAAGAGGAAATTCAATCTATGAGGCTCTGTGATCTATATGAGTTCTGGCCTAATGATATCTCTAAATGTCTATACACATATCACTCGATGTATGCAATTATTCAAATCGCCATATATATGGGTTTCAAAGAAATCTACCTTCTTGGCTGTGATTTGGGCTATAGTACCTATGATCCACATATGATATTTAACGAGGGATTAAACCCTCACGGCTGGAAGGAGGGTAAGAACGCCTACTTGCTAGAAAGCTATCGAGAAGATATACTAATAAAATCAGTTATAAATGAGATCATTTTCAAGATTCTCTCCTCTCCGATTGGAGAACTTGCTGGTCAGGTCTTAGATTATGTGAATGAATTAGATGACGCAAACCGGTTCGGTTCGCATACACAGCTTCAACCCGAAGACCTCACACATGTGAACGACGAAATAACGAAAAGTCATATTGCGGCTCAACGAATTGCTTCTGATCAAGGAGTTGATATTTATAATGCAACAATTGGGGGAGAGCTAGAAGTATATCCCCGTGTATCACTGGAAAATGTAGTAGATTGATAATAATATGGATCTTATTGAAATTAGAAACGAATACTCGGGCAGAATTTTCTTAATCGGGAGCGGGCCAAGTCTCAAAGAGACACCGCTTGAGTTACTCCAGGATGAATATACATTTGCCGCGAATAGCATTTCGGATATATTCAGTGAAACGGAGTGGCGACCGTCATTTTACGCCTGCGTTGACGACGGAGTTGACACAAGTTACTGTGAAGAAGCAATAGAACTCGGGATACCATGCTTTTTTCCGGAAAAGACTACCCGAGGAACCGCACTAATCGAATCTGTCCCAACCAAGGATAACACTCTGTTTTTCGAAAATATCGATCTCCGAGATCGCGCCGACTTGGATATATCCACGTTCCAGTTGAATTCTGACTCAATAACGAGCTATCATGACGTTTGGTCTGAGGACATCACAGAGGTCGTGTATGGATATAACACAGTGATGTACCAGATGATGCAAATATCGCTTTACATGGGGTTCGATGAAATCCATCTCGTGGGAAACGACCTCTACGACGTTTTTGATGGGTATTTGCTGTTTCCAGAAGCTGCAGACCCAGCTGTATTCCATGGAGATGGTGAATCGATACTCCAGAATGGAATCGAATTTCTACATGATAGTAATTACCTCCTGAAGTCGTTTGCCAATGCGTTATCGTATAAAACGATTAAATCTAAAGTATTCAGCAAACTGTATCCGCAGCTTTCAAACCATATCGAATTAATTGACCAGGATAATTACTTCTCAGAAGACTATTCCAATGGGGAAATCATAACGCCAGAAAAGAACCGTAGACATATTCTTGCCCACGAACTGGCCAAATCAGTCTCTGATGAACTTGGATTCGACATCTATAACGCAACTGTGGGCGGGCATCTGGAAGTTTACCCAAGAACAGATATTACAAGCGTTGTTGAGGATGGAGAGTAACGATTAAATTCTACTCCAGCGACAAGATCCTCTGTGATGCTAATAGACCAATTACGTTTAGTAAATGTATGCGAGAGCTATTATTATGGAACAATTAGGAATTCTGTACTACGTTAGTTCGTTTCCGAAGCTCTCTGAGAGTTTCATACTAAATGAAATCACCGAACTTCACCACCGGGGGCATAATATCGCAGTCTTTGCCCAAAACGACCCAGGAGAAAATATTACGCATGAGGAATACGAAGACATTGACGTTCCGATTTACTATGTGGATGCCTCGTATACTGATTTCCCCCAATTACTCTCTAAGAAATCCGCTCAAATGGCACTAGGCCATGCAACAGACGGGCTTTTCAAGCATTTCTCACCAAAGCGAATTGGCCACAACTTACTCTTAGGCAAGCAAAGTGCTGAGTTCATCGAATCACTTGATTTCGACATTGATATCGTTACTGCTCACTTTGCGAGTCCCTCCAGAATTGGTGCGATGCTCGCTGCACGCTATTACGGTATTCCATGTACGGTTACCGCCCATGCATACGAAATATTCTCTTCTCCGATTGTTCCTCAGATAAAGTATATCTGCGATAGTATGGATCACGTGGTTGTCCCATCTGAATACAATCGGAACTATCTTCGCGAAGAGATCGGGATTGCAAACGATATAACGGTTGTTCCAGCGACGACACAGGTTGAGAAGTTCGAACCGACAGCCCTTACCGTTGAGAACCGACTGTTAACTGTTGCTCGGTTGGTTGAAAAGAAAGGCTATCCGTATGGTATTGAGGCCGTGAATAAGCTCATTGAACAAGGGTACGATGTCGAATATCACATCGTTGGAACTGGTGATAGGAAAGACCGCTTACAGCAACAGGTGAAAGAGTACGGCATTGAAGGTCACGTCGAGTTCTTGGGTCACGTCTCCGATGAACGACTCCAGAAAGAACTGAGTGAAGCCGCTGTCTTTGTATTGCCTTGCGTTATTGCTGAGGACGGCGATCGAGATGCAATGCCGGTCGTTCTCAAGGAAGCGATGGCGTCAGAAACCGCGTGCGTCTCGACAACCGTCTCTGCGATTCCGGAACTCATTACTGACGCCCATAACGGGTTGTTGGTTCCAGAGAAAGAACCTAATGAGTTAGCGTCTGCAATCCAAGAACTCCTTGATAATCCGGAAAAACGGAAAGCCATAGCAACGAATGGGCGAGAAACCGTCCATAATAAGTTTGATATTTCTAAGTCTGTAGATACATTAGTCGAGGTATTTCAGTCCTTGCAGAACTGAATATAACCGGGTTCCACCAATTTTTCTCGTAGGATTTAATCACCTACGAACCAAAACACACGATTCGCGAGGGTGTCGAGAAGTTCATCGACTGGTATCGCCAGAACCGCGACTGGTACGAACCGCTCGTCCTCAACTCCTAACACCGGCAGAGCCCACCAACCCAGTTACTATATCTCGACAACCAAACCGGGTGGGACTCTGAAAGGGGCCGCTCGCTGGGCGAGCGAGACGACGCAAGGACCGCAGCGTCGCGAGGACCGCAGCGAGCCCGAGACGAACGAAGTGAGTCTCGGTGCGCGAGCGGCGCGAGCGTCGCAGCCGTCCAGCGAGCGGGGGCTTTCGGTGGTTGAGAAAGCACAAACGCCACACTCGCCACCGCTCCCCCATCCAACAAATTACTTAACCCACAACTGACGAATACACACCCAATGCAAGCAGTCGTTCTCGCCGCCGGCAAGGGCACCCGCCTTCGCCCCCTCACCGACGACAAACCAAAGGCCATGGTGGATGTCGACGGCCAACCACTCGTCGCCCACGTCTTCGACCGCCTCGTCGAACTCGATGCCTCCGAATTAATAGTAATCGTCGGCTACCAGAAGGAGGATATCATCAGCCACTTCGGCGACGAGTACCGCGACACGCCAATCACCTACGCCCACCAGCGCGAACAGAACGGCCTCGCGCATGCCCTCCTCACCGCCGAGGAACACATCGACGATGACTTCATGCTCATGCTCGGGGACAACATCTTCCAGGCCAACCTCGAGGACGTGATCAACAGACAACGAGAGAACCGCACCGACGCGGCCTTCCTGGTCGAGGAAGTCCCCTCCGAGGAGGCCTCCCGCTATGGCGTCTGTGATACCAATGGCTACGGCGAGATCGTTAACGTGATCGAGAAACCCGCGGACCCGCCCTCGAACCTCGTGATGACCGGCTTCTACACCTTCACGCCCGCGATCTTCCACGCCTGCCATCTCGTCCAGCCCTCCGACCGCGGCGAATACGAACTGAGCGACGCTATTGACTTGCTGATCGAATCCGGCCGTACCATCGACGCGATTCGCATGGACGGCTGGCGTATCGACGTGGGCTATCCCGAGGACCGCGATAAAGCCGAAGAACGGCTGCAGGAAGAACGCCAGGACGCGACGGGGGAGATCGCTTGAGATCCGCGCGAAGTCCCTCAGGATTGCAGCCAGCTGTACCAGTGATCCAGGTCGACGATTTCGTCTGCGAGACCGCCCGCTCCGTACTGCTGGAGTACCACGTCGACCGTCCGGGCGAGCCCCTCGGGGTCGCTGTCGGGAAGTCGTTGATCGAAGACGACCAGGAGTCCAGCGTGCTCGATGGGTTCGTGAAGTTCGATGAAGTCCTTCGCGTTGTTCGTCACGAGCACCGTCTCGGTCTCGCCACACCACCGAAGGAGCTCGGAATCGGTCGTCTGCTCACCAAATTCGTCCTTCGCTTGCACCACGGCGTGTCCCCGTTCACGTAACACCCGTTCGAAGACCCGCGTGATGTGTTCGTCGAGGAGGAAGTCCATCGATCAGGCCGCGTCTTTTGGGTGCAGGGTCTGCTCACGGACTCGATTTCGAGCGGTTTCGTTCGCTCGTTCGAACTCGCGGATCTCCGTGCTGTGTGCGTAGTAGTAGGCGAGGGCCTCGTAAACGTCGGACAGCGAAACGTCCAGTTGGTCTGCGACGTGGGCTGGCGAGGTGTTCCCGTCGACCACCATCTCGGCGACGTGCCGGACTCCGATCCGCGTGCCAGCGAGTCGCGGTTCACCACCGAGTATGTCGTCGTCCGACCGAATGGGCATACGTACTCATTACCGCCGATAGAACTTAAGGAATCGGTTGGTGAATGGTCACGGCTCCGGCGTGTACGTGTGCCGTATGCTCGTCAGTCATTCAACCCCCTTCTCGGAGTCGCCGTGCCGCGCCTGTCACGCGTTCGCGAGCACGCTTTAGCGACGGTTCTCGTGCCAGTTCGGCTTCCAGCTCGTCGCGACGCGATTCGGAACCGACGACGACCGTCCCTTCGCCGAACGCGATACTGGCGAACTCCGGCGACATGGAGTGGACGTCGACGACGTCCACGTCGCCGGAGATGGCCTCGGCGACGGCGACGTGCGTCCTGAGGTATGTGTCACTGTACCCGTCGTCACCCGGTCGAACGTCCCGAAATTCGACGGCTACGTCGAGGTCGCTTTCGCCCGTCGCCGTTCCACGGGCTGTCGATCCGAACACCAGCGCGAACGAAACCGGATGATCTGCGAGGACGTCTCGAAGGTCCTCAAGTACGGCCTCCCGAGACTGTTCGCTCCCGGTTTCGTCGTTCATGATGAAAAGTTATCGGCGTTTGTGTAATAGTGTTTCTGCCGGAGTGCTGGGTGTCAGTGCTGTCGGTGTAATCTCGGGCAAATGGTGTACCTGATCTGCCCGACCGCTGTTTCGTTGAACCCAAAGACCCACCCTCGGAGCACGTCATGACGGGCTTCGACACATTCACGCCGGCCAACTTCTTCGCCTCTCATCTCGTCCAGCCCTCCGACCGCGGCGAATAGGGATGAGTGACGCTATTGACTTACTCCTCGAATCCGGGCGCACCATCGACGCGATTAGCGTGGCTGAACGTAGTGAGGCCACGTTACAAGCGAGCGGGGCGGAACCGACCCGCGATTCGCATGGACGGCTGGCGATCCCGCGAACGCAGTGAGGCCTTGAGGGGACGAAGTCCCTCGGTATATCGACGTCGGCTACCCTGAGGACAGAGACGAAGCCGAACAGCGACTGCAAGCCGAACAGAAAGAAGCAACAGTGGAGTGACTGGAACCTTCGAAATCGTCGCTTGCCATCGTACGTCAACCGCCTCGGGGTCAAGTGGTTCGAGACGCTGAAGGCGTCTCGTCATCACGGAAGATCTTCGATCTTCCGAACGACCCCGAGGCTTGTCAGTGGACTCCCGTTCTAACCGAGTAATTCGGCAGGTGTGTAGTCACCATTCACGTTCAACGTCCCTGACTTGAGGGCCAGTTGACTGGTGGCCCATCCACCGCGAGACTTCTGCCCGCGATGGATATACCCGCAGTATCGGTTGGCGATGTTCTTCGCCGCGTTGTAATCCGCGTTCACCTCATACCCACATGATTGGCACTCGAACGCCTTGTCCTCACGATTGTCCACGTGGGTAAACCCACAGTGCGAACACCGCTGACTCGTGTACGCGGGATTCACCGTGTCCACGAACAGCGCCGTGGATTCAACCTTGTACTCCACGAGTTCCACGAACTTCGCGTAAGCCCACTGCTGGAACTTCGACCCATTAGCGATTTTCTCACGGATATGGTCAAGGTTCTCAAAAATGATGCCATCTACATCCGCGTCTTGGGCTTCCGCGATGAGGTCGTTGGCGCGGTTGTGCAACCAGTCCAGCGACCAATCCGAAAAGCGGCTACCGATGGACTGGATGGTGAGGTGCGCGGAACGAGTGCCAGCCTGTTGCAGTTTGGCGCGGCGTTGTTCGTATTGGTTGCGCTTGTGGGTGAGGTAGTCCGCACTCCCGATGAACTCGCCCGTTGAGGTGACGGCGAACGTGCCAGTCACGTTCAGGTCAACACCGAGAACCACTCCGTTCTCGGCACCATCATCATCGTGACCAGCTTCTTGGCGTCCGCTTGCGTCAACCGTGTAGTCGGGGTTCTTCAGCGTGACGTGCAGGTAGAACGTGTCGTCCTGATCGTCGTACTGGAGCGTGGCGCTGGAGGCATCCCACGCTTCACTCTCGTAGTACCTTCCGAACGGGGTATCTTCGCGTTCGTCCTCAGGTGGGAGGACGTATTCAGCGGTGACTCTGCCGTTTGGCGTGGAGAGCGTGGCGTGGTCATCGTTGAACGAAGCGGAGCGTTTGTCGTAGACGACGCTCCACGAGTCGAAATCGGGTTGACTGGTCTTCTCGCCGTCCTTGAGTTTCTCAACGCCTGCATCGACGGCTTCGATTGCGCGGCGGATGCCTTTCTGGACGAGGTTGGCGGTGAGGTTGGTTTCTTCGCGCAATTCGTCGTATAGGGCGTTTTCAGCTTTGTTCTTACTGGTGACACAGTAGTCATCGTAGCGCCACGCCCACTCACTCGTTCGGTTGGCGCAGTGCAGAAATTGGGTTTTGGTTTGTTGGAGGTCGCCACGACGCTCTTCGGGCACATCGAGTTTGATGGGCACGGTGCGCCGTGGGGCGTCGTCCATCTGTGGTTCACATTAACGCCTGTTGCTTAATAAAAATTTACGTGTAGGGAGAGTCGGCCCTGTTATCGAGCGTGGTGAGTTTCATCGAGTGTCGGCTTCCTCCCCGACCTCAAGGATCGGGGCATCCGCCTCGTACCGCCTGTGAACCGTGTTGAGGGGGCGTCTCTCATCGGCGTCCCCCAGGCTTATTGTCGATAACGGCCAAATACCATCTATGAGTCTTACAGCGGATGATTTCCGCAGTGTGGGGGGCGGAGACCCGTCCGACGACGATTCGATACCACTCGGTGATGCACTTGCCGAGCTGGCGATGGACGTCGAAACAGATGCCGTCGAGGCCGTCCGCGAATCCCGCGAGGACGTATGAGACCGTTTCTCGACACGAATATTCTCGTCGCAGCCGTTACCGACGACACCGACCGTTCGTCGGTTGCAGTAACTGTTCTCAATCGTGCGGATGAGCCATATACCTCAATACTCTGTTTGATGGAGCTTCGCAGTGTACTCTCGAAAAAGAAGGGGTTCGAGCGAGACCGCGTCGACAGGATCGAGGCACGGATCGCGTCACGCACGACCGTCACGTTCCCGGATGCGTCGGACATCATCGCGGCGAATGACCTGCAGTCGGAAACACTCCTGTACCCGATGGACGCACTCGTTCTCGCTGCTGCAGACGCGTCTGAAACCGAACTCGTTTCGTTCGATACCGAGTTGGTCGAGCATGGCGCTCTGACTCCGAGTGTGTATCTGGCCGAGTAACGCGAACTGGTTCGTCGGTCGTGAATTGGCCGAAAAGCGACTGCAGGAGGCACGTCAGGAAGCGACGGAGTACCCTGCCACCGTGGTACCCGTAGTCCGACGTGAATCCAGCCAACGCAGGAATTAGTTCGGTTCGTAGGGGTCCGTCGCCCTATCGAGTCGATACACACCATCGGCCGCATCGAAATCGTCGTCGAAGGCGTAGAGGTAGCCCAATCCCTCGGTCTGCATGTAGGCGACGATGTTGGCGTCGACGAAGGAGAGTGGCTCGTGTCGACGGAACAGTGCCTTTCCGGTGGCGAGGGCGTCCGTGGCGAGCGAATCGACGTGGAATCGAGCGTTCTCCTCGAGCCGGTCCAGCAGATCGACGGCCGACTCGTGCCCGGCGTGCGTGAGGAGGCCGTTGAGCGTTTCCGCGAGCACGTAATCCAGCACCACCGCCTCCGGTAACGAGCCGTCGTCGATGCCCTGGAGTATCGGCAATGCCACCTCGTGGGCATCATCACGGCGGTAGGCCGCCGCGAAGAGAACCGTCGTGTCGAGGAGTGCTCGAGGCATCACTCGACGTGGACGCCCCAGTCGTCGTGCTCGCTGGTCACGTCCGTCGACGCCGTTCCGTCGTAGCCCTCGAAGCCGGCGAACGTTCCGGCCCGTTGCTGGACGACCTGGACGCGTACCGTCCCGTCCGCTTCGAGCCGCCAGCGAAGGTGATCTCCGTCGTCGATGTCGAGTTCTTGGCGAATCCGTGCGGGGATGTTCGCCTGGTTCCCCGACACTTTACTCTCGGCGTCGACCCTGTCGCTGCTCATGTCGGTCTGTAGGTTGCGGGCCCTGAAAAGGCTAGTGTTCCATCACACTAGCTACGAACAGAAGAGATCCCCCGAGTACGACGACGGGTAATGAGGTGAGTTGGATCGTGTCGTCGTCGCGTTCGACGAGGTCGTCGACGACATCCGTCCCTGGTTCCTGGGCATATCGTTTCGCGAGTGCAGAGGTATCGAAAAAGTAGTGCGCCATCACTCGATCCGCTCGTCACGATCGCGATCGACCGGTTCTGAAAGTGAAATCTGTCACAGTCCGCTTGCGAAGCGTCGACAGCGACTCGTGCACGTCCTGCGCCCTCGCCGTTACCGACCGCTTCACTGATGTTTCGGTAGAACGCGTTCGAAGAGATCCGAGACGATGTCCCACAGGATCAGCGAGGGTGTCTCGTGTTCGAACGAGAAAGCGCGTCGATTCGTTTCGTCATCGATCGTGTACTGGAAATGCGCTCGGCCGAGATCCGGGTGATCTTCGTCCTGGTGCCAGCCAGCGTGAATGCCCGTGTTCGGGTCGGTGTAATCGACACGGAACCAATCGTGTGGGTCCTGTCGATACCACCTGATAGTCAGTTCCGGTGATTCGGGGCCGGTGGCAGGCGGAAGCCGATCAGGGTCGAACACGGCCCGCAATTGTCTGGCCTCGATGGGATCCGGTTCGTACTCGACGAGCGTGATCTGCGGAACGCGGTCCAGTACGTCCCGTTTCAGTTGGGCGTACAGATTCGCATTCGGATCGCCGCCGGGATGTGGGACCGACATTCGTTACCCGCTTGCCTCGGCGGGGTCCGTCGTAGGAGCGAGGAAGTCCCATTCACGAATAACGAACCCGACGATGTGGATGCGCCGATCGAGATGCGCCCACTCCCGAGCGATTTCACGACGCCGATCCTCCTCGTCGACGTCGAGTGTGTCGTCTGTAAGCGTTCCGCGGAGCTGGTTCGGCGACTCGACGTCGAATTCGTCTTCCCACTCACGGATCTGTGCCTTCATATCCGCGAGTCGGTCTGTTAGTTCCTCGACGGTGTGACCGCTGTCCCGGAGACGCATTGCCTCTTGCATCGCCTGACGGCGATAGTCGGGATAATACGTCGTGTGCGTCCCGGATTCGTCACGTCGGACGATCCCGTCGTCGACGAGTCGTTCGAGGACACGCTTGGTCGGCTCGTGGGACCATCCCGCTTCGTCGGCGATCCAGTTGACCGTTCGCGGCTCTGAAAGCTGCAGTGCGACCATCCGAACGCGATCTTCTCCCGTCGTTTGGCGTGTTAGATATCCTCGATCTGTATGCGGTTCGTCCTCATCCATACCTACTAATCCCTGCTCTGCATCCATATAGGTTGGGGCGATTCGTTCTATATTGAAACGCTGGGCGTTCTCAATCGTGACACGAGTGGGGGAGCAACACGGTGGTACCATCGCTGACTACATGGCGCGCCGACACGTGGACAAACTGATTCAGCCCTCCGACCGCGGCGAATACGAACTGAGTGACGCCATCGACCTGCTCATCTAATCCGGACACACCATCGACGCGATTAGCGTGGCAACGTAGCGACCACGGTACAAGCGAGCGGGGAGGAACCGACCCGCGATTCGCATGGACGGCTGGCGATCCCGCGAGTGTAGTGAGGGACCTCGAGGGGACGAAGTCCCTCGGCGTATCGACGTGGGGTATCCTGAGGACCGCGATACAGTCGAAAAGCGATTGCAGGAAAATCGTCAGAAAGAGAGCGCAGACGACAGACAGCCGACCGGTCTTCCAGAACGCCTTAACCCCTTCCCGCCAAACCCGCGTGCAATGAAACTCAGTATCGTCGGTTCGGGTTACGTGGGAACCACGATTGCGGGCTGTTTCGCCGATCTGGGCCACGAGGTCGTCAACGTGGACATCGACGAGGAAATCGTCGAGACGATCAACGCCGGCGAGTCCCCGATCCACGAACCCGGCCTCGAGGAACTAATCGCAACCCACGCCGGGGAGACACTCAGTGCCACGACCGATTACGAGGCTATCCACGAAACTGATGTCACGTTCCTCGCACTCCCCACCCCCTCCAACGAGGACGGCAGCATCGACACGGGTTACATCGAGGCCGCCGCTCAGTCGGTGGGCGAGGTCCTCGCCGAGAAAGAAACCCCACACCTCGTCGTCGTGAAGAGTACTGTCATCCCCGGAACGACCGAGGAGTTGGTCGCCAACGCCATCGAATCCACCGCCGGAAAGCGTGCCGGCGAGGACTTCCATGTCGCGATGAACCCCGAATTCCTCCGTGAGGGCTCTGCGGTCACTGACTTCCTCGAACCGCACAAGATCGTCTTGGGCACCCAGGACGCGTCGGCTCGCGAAACACTCGAAGCCGTGTACGACCCGCTCCGCGAGCAAGCCCCAGGCGATCCACCGGTCTTCGCCACGGGAATTCGCGAGGCCGAGATGATCAAGTACGCGAACAACGCCTTCCTCGCGAGCAAGATCAGTCTCATCAACGACATCGGGAACATCTGCAAGGAGTTCGACGTGGACGCCTACGAGGTGGCCGAGGCGATCGGCCTGGACGATCGCATCAGCGAGCAGTTCCTCCGCAGCGGGGTCGGCTGGGGCGGCAGTTGCTTCCCGAAAGACGTGGATGCCATCATCGCCGCCGCGACACAGGCCGGCTACGAGCCACCGATGCTCGAAGCCGCCCGGGAGGTCAATGACCACCAGCCGACACGCATGCTCGAACTGCTGGACGGACACGTCGACAGCACAGACAAACGAGTCGCCGTGCTCGGCCTGGCGTTCAAACCCGGGACGGACGACACGCGGAACTCCCGAGCGATCCCGATCATCCAGGGCCTGCTGGACCGCGATGCAACCGTGGTCGCTTACGACCCCGTCGCGACCGCGAACATGCAGACTCACTTCCCCGATATCGAGTACGCCGATTCAGCCGCCAGGGCCCTCGAAGATGCCTCCGCGGCGCTGGTCGTTACCGACTGGGACGAGTTCGCCGCCCTCGACACGGAGTTCGAGTCGATGGCCGAGCCAGTTGTCATCGACGGTCGCCGAATCATCGAGCGTCGCGAGGGTATCGTGTACGAAGGCCTCACCTGGTAGGCGTCGGCGGAATCCCTCGATCCCGACAGCATTCACCACCCTTATGCCCGTCCGCTTGAAACTCCCGCCAATTCGATGACTGCTGCAGATGAGCTCTCGTGGGTGGAAAAGATCGCGGCCCTCCGTCGGGTGGCCGCCTATCGCCCAAAATTCACGTTCGGTCTCGTTCTCTTTGGCGGCCTGGCTGCAGTCCTCGAGGGCGTCGGCCTGGGGTTTATCTATCCCATCCTGGAAGTCGCCCAGACCGAGGGCCCAGTTGAGGGTGGCGGCCCGGTACTCGAAACCTTCCTCGCCTTCTATGACTTCATCGGCCTGCCGTTCACGCTGGGCTATCTGATCGTCGGCGTCGCACTCGTGATGATCGTCCGGTACACCTTCTCTTTCCTGGTGGCCTGGTTGCGAGCGATCCTCGCGAAACACTACGAGAAGTCACTTCGCACGCGTGCCTTCGAGGGTGCACTCGGGGCCCGAATCAGCTACTTCGACGAGGAGGGTTCGGATGACGTCCTCAACGCTATCATCACCGAGACCCGCTATTCCGGCCGGGTCATCCGTGATGGGGTCCGGACGATGGAGTACGTCTTCCTGGTCGCCGTCTACATGGGGGTCATGCTCTACATCACGCCGACGATGACTGGCCTGGCGATCGTCCTCCTGGGCGGGATTACCGTCCTTTTGCGCTTCGTCATCGAACCGGCTGTCACAGTGGGCAATCGGGTCGCCCAGGCCAACGAAGAAGTCCAGGAGGCCGTCCAGGCCGGCACCCAGGGCGTGCGGGATGTCAAACTCTTCGGCCTCTCCGAGGAGGTCTTTTCCTCCTTTCGCGAGTCGATCGAGCAGTACGCCGATTCGAGTGTCGATCTTACCCGGAACAAAGCTGCGATCCAGAACTACTACCAGCTCGCCGCCGCGCTGACGATTTTCGTCCTCATCTACGTCGGGTTTACTTACTCCGGGCTCTCCCTTGGCGAACTCGGGATCTTCCTCATCGCGATGTTCCAGCTCGCCCCGCGAGTGAGCACGCTCAATAGCTTCTTCTACAATCTGGAGGGCAATATCTCCCATCTCGTCCGCACCCAGGAGTTCCTCGACCGGCTCAACGAAAACGAGGAGCCGGACGGGGACAAACCAGTCGAGTCCGTCGACGAAATCGAGTTCGAGGACGTTCACTTCGCCTACGAGGCAGACGAACCAGTCCTGCAGGGCATCTCCTTCGAGGTTGAGCGCGGCGAGTTCGTGGCCTTCGTGGGCCAGTCCGGTGCTGGCAAGTCCACCATCGTCTCGCTTTTGGCCCGGATGTACGACCCCGACGCGGGCGAGATTCGTGCTGACGGCACCCCGATCGAGGAGTACGACATCGATCAGTGGCGCGAACGCATCGCCGTGGTGCGCCAGCAGCCATACATCTTCAACGACACCCTCGAAGCCAACGTCACGATCGGCAATCGGGACGCGACTCGCGAGGAAGTAAAAGAAGTCTGTGAGATCGCCAAGGTGGACGAATTCCTGAACGAACTCCCGCGGGGGTATGACTCCCAACTGGGTGACGACGGCGTTCGGCTCTCCGGCGGCCAGCGCCAACGGGTCGCCCTCGCCAGGGCCCTCCTGAAAGACGCGGATTTCCTCGTGCTCGATGAGGCCACCAGCGACCTTGATTCCAATCTCGAACGACAGGTCCAGCGCTCGATCGAGTCGATGGACCGGGATTACGGGATGATCGCGATCGCCCACCGCCTTTCGACGGTGCAAAACGCCGATCGGATTCACACTGTCGACGCCGGCGAGATTATCGAGTCCGGCACCCACCGGGAGTTACTCGATGCGGATGGGGAGTACGCAGAACTGTACGCGATTCAGTCAAAAGAGTAACCCACACTGGCGACTGGAAACTCAGTCCTCTGCTCCGGATTCGATCGCGATCCGCCGGTCAGTGACCGCTTCGATCTGTTTGTCCGAGGAGACGATCGGATCGGAATCGGCATAGGCGACGTGATAGGCGTCGAAGGCAGTGAGCCCATGCTGGTCCATGTAATCGGCCGCCCGGAAGAGCACCGATTCGTCTTCTTCGACGTGAGCGATATCCAGAGCGTAGCTGAGAGCTGCCAGTCGATCGAACTCGAATCGGTCCGAGATGACGAGTAGTTCGAGGAGCGTACTGCGGGACGTGTATATTTCGCCCTCGTATTCACGGGCGATCTCCGCGGCCCGCGATTGGAGCCAGTCGTCGTCTTTGACCAGTGCGATGAAAAAGTCTGTGTCCGCATAAATCATGTCGTGTCCTCGGAGAGGGCCGCTTCACGAGCGGCCTGCCGGGCCTCGGCTTTGATTTCTGCGATCGTCTTCCCCTCGAACGCGTCCCCGACCGCGTCCTGAAGCCCCTCGATCGGGTCGGATCGGAGGGGAATGAGTTCCACGCGATCGTCGAGTTCGACGATGCGGTAGCGGTCGCCGTGTTTCTCCCGTACCTCACGGGGGATGACGATCCGCCCACGATCGTCCGTCTTTGCTGTTCCACTCATTAGGACATCCTACGCGTGGGCGACGCAATAATCTTGTCCCCGATACTGAAATCACTCCCACAAAACTTGCGTTACCTGGGAATCCGACTTAACTTTCACTGCACAGTAACGCTTTTCGCCAGGTTCCGTGGCTTGTCGATCGCCCGGCCCTTCGACCGGGCGACGTGATACGCGAACAACTGCATGTAGACGTTTGCCACGACGGGCTCTAACAACCCGGCCTCGGGCACCGAGAAGGAGTGATCGAGCACACTTCCATCGCCTTTGGCCTCGCCGAATCCAACTGTCGCCGCCCCACGGGTGTCCACTTCGGCCACGTTGTGCAGCGTCGCTTCTGGATTAGACCCTTGGGTCAACACCGATAGCACCAACACGTCGTCAGTCACCAGCGCGAGCGGCCCGTGTTTCAACTCGCCGGCCGCGAATCCCTCCGCGTGATCGTAGGAGATTTCCTTCAGCTTCAATGCACCCTCCAGTGCAACTGGATACCCTAGCCGTCGCCCGAGGAAGAAGAAAGCCTCGCGGTCGGCGTACTCCTGGGCGATCGCCTCGATCTCTGCCTCCCGATCGAGTACCTGCTGGATCGCGCCGGGCAACCCCCGGAGCGAGTCGAGCACCGCGCTCGCCTCGTCTCGACTCAACGCTCCCCGAGTCCGCCCGAGTGCGACTGCCAGCATCGTCGCCGTCGCCACTTGCGAGACGAAGGTCTTCGTCGCTGCCACGCCGATCTCCGGGCCGGCGTGGATGTAGACGGTCTCGTCGGCCTCGCGAGTGACCGTGCTCCCGACCGTGTTCGTCACGGCGAGCGTGCGGGCACCGCTGGCTTTGGCACTGCGCAGGGCTTCGAGCGTGTCTGCAGTCTCCCCGCTCTGTGTGATCGCCACGACCAGCGTCTGCCAGGGGTCTCGACCCCCGCCGACGTCGTATTCGCTCGCGACGTGCGTGGTCACGCGGACGTCCGCCAGCTCCTCCAGTAACTGTTCGGCGTACAAGCCGGCGTGATAGGAGGTCCCTGCTGCGACGATCTGGATCTCTTCCAGGGATTGCAGGTACTCCTCGGGCAGTCCCAGATCGAGATCCACGTCTCCGGAAAGCGCGTCAACCCGGCCGGTCAGCGCCTGGCGCAGCGCCCGGGGCTGCTCGTGGATCTCCTTGAGCATGAAGTGCTCGTAGCCGCCCTTCTCCGCGGCCTCGGCCTCCCACTCGACGGCCGTCCGTTCCCGCTCGATTCGCTCGCCGTCGTGATAGATCTCCACCCCATCCGGCTCGATTCGGGCCACGTCCCCGTCTTCGAGGAAGGTCACGTCCCGAGAGTGCTCGACGAAGGCCGGCACGTCACTCGCCAGGAAGGTCTCGCCGTCCCCGTGACCGATCACGAGTGGACTGTCCTGGCGAGCGGCCACGATCTCGTTTCGTCCTTCGACGAGGACCGCGATGGCGAAACTTCCTGCAAGCCGATCGACGACCGCCGACACGGCGTCGAGCAAGTCCTCGCCATCCCAGTGTTCCTCGATCAGGTGCGGGACGACCTCCGTGTCCGTGTCGCTCGTGAAGGTGTGTTCCGCTCCCAGTTCGGCCCGCAACTCGGCGTGGTTCTCGATGATGCCGTTGTGGACGACTGCGATTTCCCCCGTACAGTCCGTGTGGGGGTGGGCGTTCTCGTCCGTAGGCGGTCCGTGAGTCGACCACCGTGTGTGACCGATCCCGCTTCGCGCCGTGGAACTATCCGGAAGCGTCAATTCGCCGATCTTCCCCTCGGCTTTGTAGATCTCCAGTTCGGCGTTCCCCAGGGCGACACCCGCAGAATCATACCCTCGGTACTCCAGGTTTGCCAGTGTCGAGGAAACGATCGGGAGCGCGTCGCTATCGCCGACGTAGCCGGTAATGCCACACATTATTGGACCGTTCCGTTCGGTTCGATGCGGCCGTCGATCTGTGCGCCGTGTGCCACTGTCGCTCCGTTCCCGACGAAACTCCCGGGATGGACCGTCACCGCACCCCCAATGACCGCGTTGTCCCCGATCACGCCCCCAAGGGTCACGTCCCGATGCACTGAATCCTGCAGGATCACGTCTGCTTTCCCGCCCACGATGGTCGCGTTCGGTCCGATCGTGACGTTCTCCGCGACGATGGCGTCCCGGACGACTGCGCCAGCCTCGACTGTCACGTCGGCCATCAGAATCGAATTCGAGACCGTGGCGTTCGGCCCGATCGTGACGTTGTCACCGATCGCTGTCCCGTTCAACACGGTGGCGTTCGGGTAGACCTGGGCGTTCGAGCCCACTGCGACGGCAGCAGAGAGGGCAGCCGTCTGATCGACCGATGCCCGATCCGGGACCGGTTCACCTTCCAGTAACGCTGCATTGACCGTGAGCAGATCCCAGGGGCGAGTTACGTCGAACCACTGCTGGCGGTCGGGAACAGCCTGAATCGGCCGGGCATCCAGGTGGGTCGAAAGCACGTCGGTCAGTGCGAGTTCACCGTGTGTCGAAGTTGCCCGGATGGCCTCGAAGATCTCAGGCCCGAAAGCGTACACCCCGGCATTGATCAGATCCGAGTCTATCTCGTGGGGCTCTGGCTTCTCGATGATGTCGATGACTCGATCGCCGTCCAACTCGACCACGCCATAGAGCGAGCGCTCTTCGGCCCGTGTGACAGCCATGACCGTCTCGCCGGTCGCCTCGCGACGCTCGATGACGTCAGTGAGGACCTGGCTGTCGGTGACCCGATCACCGTTCAGCACCAGGAAGTCCTCCGCAACGTGGGGCTCGGCCTGCAGGACGGCGTCACCAGTACCGAGCTGTTTTGCCTGCTTTACGTAGGTGACATCGACACCCCAGTCGTCGCCGTCGCCGATCGCCTGCTGGATGCGATCGGACTTGTAGCCGACCACGAGGAGGATCTCCTCGATGCCGGCCGCGGCGACGGCCTCGATGACCCGTGCCAGGATCGGTTCGTTCGCGACTGGAAGCATCGGTTTCGGGCGGACGTTCGTCAGGGGGGAGAGCCGCTGGCCCTCGCCAGCGGCCAGGATGACTGCCTTCATGGCTGGTGGATTCGCATATTGGGAATCGCTCGGGTTACGTATTCAAACCGCCTCGAAACACAAGTACTCATCAGTCATCGGCCGTTTCAGCTTCGGCTCGCTGTTCGCTGAGTGTCTCCCAGATCTCCGTGCACCCGGCTCCGCTCTCGACGTCCGCCAGATGGGCCCGATCGGGGTCTTCCCCGTCGGGATCCGGCTCCGACAACTGGTTACTCATTTTCTTAGTCACTCATCGTGAGCCCGCGGCAAAAAGGTACCGACCCCTTTTTGCCTGCGCCCCGCCATCCACGGGACGAATGGACGAACCGGATCCCGAGTGGCTGCTCGAACAGCTCGATCTCGGTGAGTACGAGGTCCGAGCCCTCACGGAGTTGCTCACTATCGGCCGGACGACCGCTCCCACACTCTCTGAGGCCACGGGTATTCCCAAGGCTCGCATCTACGACGTCCTCTCCGAACTGAGTGATCGTGGCTTTCTCAAAGTCATCCCGGGCCGGCCGAAGGAGTACCAGCCAAAGCCTCCCGCGGAGATCCTCGATCGGGCCATCGAGAACCGTCGTCAGACCTTCGAATCCGAGCGTCAGTCGATCCAGTCGATGCGCGAGGAGTTCCTTGAAACCTTCCGGAGCCGCTTCGAGGCGGCCAGCCAGGACATCACGCCAACGGAGGAACTCTTCTGGGTGGTCGACGTGGGCGAGGTTTCCGAGCGGGAGACCCGACAGCTCTACGCCACGGCCGATGAGCGGATTCGAGTCTTCACGAAGAGTTTCGAGTATCTCCCTGCTGTCGAGGAGGCGCTGTCTGCCGCCGCGGATCGTGGGGTTGACGTGCGAGTCCTTTTCGTCCACGAGCAGCATCTCGAACCCGACAACCAGGCCGTCCAGGCTGCGCGAATGGACACACTCGATGCTATCGCGGGTGTCGAGTATCGAATCAGCGAGTCGAAACTCCCCGTCAGAGGCACGCTGGCCGATCCGAGTATGGAGTACGAGTCCGGCAAGGCCCTGTTCCTGGTCGAGGAGGAGGACATCCCGCTGGCGCTTCGACAGGCAGCAGTCACCGAGAACGCATCCTTCGTGGCCGGGATGAACCGGCTGTTCGAACTGACCTGGGAGTACGAATCCCTGGAGGGCTGATCGGTTTGGGTTTCGGATTTTGTCTGGACGCAATCACTAACTATTTACAGATACTACTCTGGCATGTGTCGAGGAAGACGGTTTCCCTCACCGAAGACGCCTACAAGCGCTTGAAGGCCAAAAAACGGGAGAACGAGAGCTTCAGTGACGTCGTGAACCGGCTGATAGCCGGTGTCAAACTGCAGGATTCTCACGGGGTGCTTGCCGAGGACACCGCCGAAGCGATCTCTGAAGCAGTCGATTCACGGCGAAGCGAGCACGCGACACAACACAAGGACCGACAGGGACGATTAATGGACCAAAGCGGAGACACTTCGTAATTTTCGATACGAAATTTTTCTGGTCGGGTTGCAGAATTCCCAACCGACGCGAATTCAATTCACCAGTTGTGCGGTCCGCTTCTCCAACAAGCGCCGGACGCTCGCTTCGATGGTCAACTCGGGCTCCCAGCCAAGTTCCCGCTTTGCTTTCGACGTATCGATCCCAAATTCGCTCACCATGGACTCGCTCTCGCGTGGGTTCTCGACCAGTGTGACCTCGGTCTCGATCCCCCTCTCGGCGGCGATCTCCTGGACGGTCTTCGCCACGGACATCACACTAGGGTCCTCGTCGCTCGCGATCTCGTAGGCGGTGGCTCCGGTCTCGCCGGCCTCGCGTTGCTCTAGGAGTTTCTCGGCGCTCTTGACGTAGGCACGGGCCACGTCATTGACGTGAACGTAGTTGCGGGCCTGGGTTCCCGGCTCGTAGACTGTGAGCGGATCCTCGGTAAACACGCGATCAACGAAGAAGTTGATCACCGTCCCCTTCGAGACCACCTGATCGCCGATCTCGTGCTCCCCGTAGAGGTTCGACTTCATGAACAGGTGGGCCGGAAACGCCCCCTCGGCGTAGGTCTCGACGGCCTGCTCGCCCAGGACCTTGCTCCGGCCGTACCAGTTCATCGGGTCCCGTTCGTGGTCCGTCGTGATGGGGAACTCATCTGGATTGCCCAGCGTGGTGGCCATGCTCAACGGGAAGACCATCCCCGCACCGGTCTTTCGGCAGAACCAGGCGACGTTGTTCGTCCCCTGGACGTTGACCTCGTAGGTCAAATCCGGGTTCTCGATGGCGTCGTCCACGCCGCTAATCGCCGCCAGGTGCAAGACGACGTCGGCGCCCGAGAGAGTTGCCTCCAGGGCATCTCGATCCCGGATGTCGACTGCCTCGACGACGAGGTCCCCGATCTGTTTCACGTCACCGAGGTAGAAGTTATCTAGCGCGATGAGTTCCCAGTCAGGGTGTGTTTCCTGCAGGTCTTTCACGACACGACTGCCGATGTATCCCGCTGCGCCAGTAATCGCGATCGTCGGTGGATTGTCTGTATTGCTCATGATTCGAACTGGGCTGCCAGATCTCGAATACCCGACCGAAGTGTTTCTTCCGGCTCGAAATCCGTCTCCGTAGCGAGTCGATCGAAGTTCACGTGATAGGACGGCCCCGGTTTGCGATCTTCCAGATAGGTGATCTCCAGCTCACGATCCAGCTCCGAACGGACCACCGCCGCGATCTCCTTGATCTGATAGTTCTGATCGTTCGCGCCCACGTTGTAGACGGGCTGGTCGTACTGCTCGGGATTGAGCGCCGCGTGGGCAAAGGCCCGTGCAGCGTCTCGGACGTGAATGAACGGCCGCCAGTTGGTGCCGTCGCCGTAGACAGTCAGTGGCCGGCCGGTCAGTGCCTGGAACACGAAATGGTTCACCACGAGATTGAACCGGATTCCGGGGGCGTACCCGAAGTTGGTGCTCATCCGCAGCGCAGTCGTCGACAGGTCACTCTCTGCCGCTGTCTCCCGAAGGAGTTGCTCGGACTCGTACTTGGATTCGGCGTAGGGGTTCAGCGGGTCCGGGTCGGCGTCCTCTGACAGCTCCGTCGCCGCCGCCCGGCCGTAGAGATTACACGAGGAGGCAAAGACTACGGTCTCGACGGCGTGTTTCTCGGCAGCCTGGAGGACGTTCTCGGTGCCCTCGTAGTTCACCGCGAAGGTCTCCTCGCGGCGGTCGTGCGTGCTCTCCGCGCCGGTGATTGCCGCGAGGTGGATGACTGCATCGACGCCTCGGGTCGCACTCTCGACGGTGCCATACTCCCGGACATCGCCGGCTCGGACGTCGAGGGGCTGGCCATTGCTCAGTCCCGAACCCAACAGGTTCCGCGGGCTGCCGGTCGACTGATCGTCGAGAAGCCTGACGCCAGTTACTGACTCCTGGTCCAGCAGGTATGGGACCAGTGCGCTGCCGATGTATCCCAGACCGCCGGTGACCAGGACCTCCATCTCAGTCTTCGAGGACGCCGGGGAGGAACCGGTCCTCGTGGGCCGTGATGATCTCCTCGTACTCGCTGATGGTCCCGATAGTCTCGCGCATGCCCTCCTCGAAGGTCACACGCTGTTCGTCGATCAGATCCAGGTAGCGGTCGTTCTCGATCTCCATCTCGTGGGTCTCGTCCTCGTCACGTGGGTTCTCGAAGTGCTCGACGGCGACGTCGTAGCCGAACTCCCCGGCCACGTCGGCGATGGTCTCTGCCACCTCGACGATGCTGATCGGCCGGGTCACCTGGTTGTAGACGGTGTGTCCCGACTCGCGCTCCGCGGGGTCCATGAGTGCCAGTCGCGCCAGCCCCTCGACGGCGTCTTCGAGGCTACCGAAGGGCTTTCGCTGTTCGCCCTTGCCGTAGACGGTCATCGGATAGCCCGCGACGGCCTGCGCCGCGAAGCGGTGAGCGACCACGCCGAAGTAGTAATCGAAGTCAAACCGGGTGGCCAGCCGGTCGTCGGCCTGGGTCTCGTCCGTGCCTGCACCGTAGATGATCGACGTTCGGACGTCAGAGATCGGGATGTCGAACTGCTGGTGGGCCAGCCGCATGTTCGCGGCGTCGTGGCTCTTTGTCAGATGATACCAGCTACCAGCCATCGCGGGGAACGGAACCGCATCCGCCTCGCCCTGGTTCTCCATCGTCGCGCCGCCCTCGGGGATCGGGAACTCGGGGGCACCGTAGACACCGGTCGTCGTGGTCTCGATGAAGTGGGTATCGGTGAGGTCCTGTTCCTCCAGCCCCCAGAGCAGGTTCCGCGTGGCCTGCATGTTGTTGTGCTGGGTGTAATTCGCCCGCTCGCCGTTGATCTGGGAGTAGGGCGCGGAAGGCTGGGCCGCGGCGTGAACGATGACCTCGGGTTCGTGGATTCCGAGCAGTTCGTCCGTGAACTCCTTGTCCGCCAGGTCGCCCTCGACGAAGGAGAGGTTCGTGATCCCCAGGACTTCCTCGGCGGCGTCCAGTCGCTCGGAGATCGGGGCGACGGGTGTCGCGCTGCGTGAGCCGACGTTCTCGACCCACTCGCGGCGGGCGAAATTGTCGACGAGCACGACTCGGTCGTCGGTGCGACTGGCGATCCGCAGGGCGGTCGGCCACCCGAGGTAGCCGTCGCCGCCGGTGAGCAGAATGGTCATAGTTACTCAGTTCGCGAGTTACTAGCCAATCCCCATAAGCGTACCTACTGCGAAACCGGGTGTGAGAACTGTTGGCGAGGAACTACAGCCGCCTGGCTCGACTCGTTCGACGAGCCCGTCGAAGTCCGAATTGAAACTGAGTACCGCATCGATGTCGCGGGATTCACAGAGTGAAACGATCGTTGTCCGTGAAACTGAGATCTTGGTTTTCTTTCGGACCAACTCGTTACATCTTTCCCCCGTCGCCCAGCCAATAGAGCCATGGACACCGTCATTCTCGCCGCGGGCGAGGGCACTCGAATGCGCCCGCTCACGGCGGATCGCCCGAAACCGATGCTCCCGGTAGCGGATCGGCCGCTTCTGGAGCACACGATCGAGGCGGCTCGGTCTGCGGGGGCGGACCGGATCATTCTCGTGATCGGCTACGAAGGGGCGGCTATCCGTGAGCACTTCGGCGATGTCTGGGACGGCCTGCCCATCGAGTACGTCGAACAGTCCACACAGGATGGAACCGCCGACGCCTTGCAAGTAGCGAGCCAGGAACTCGACGACGAGCCGTTCGCCGTGCTCAACGGCGATGGACTCTACGACCCGCAATCGCTTCGCGCAGTCTTCGAGGCTGGGCCCGCGGTCGGCGCGATGCGCGTTCCGAACCCGAGTCAGTACGGCGTGCTCGAACTCTCCGAAGACGAGAGTCGCGTGACCGGCGTCATCGAGAAGCCGTCGGACCCGCCCTCGGATCTGGTGAACACCGGGGCCTACGTGTTCCCGGGCGAGGCCGTCGATTGGCTCGACGTGGCCGAAAGCGAGCGCGGCGAGCGGGAACTCACCGACGTGCTAGATCGGGCCTGTGAATCGACCACGGTGGCACCCGTCGAGATGGACCGGTGGCTCGACGTGGGTCGGCCCTGGGAACTTCTCGACGCGAACGAGTGGTTGATCGGGGAGCGGTCCCGGGCCGTCGCGGGGAACGTCCACCCGGGGGCCGACCTCCAGGGACGTGTGGTAGTCGAACCCGGCGCGACTGTCCGCCACGGGGTCGTCATCGAGGGGCCGGCGATGATCCGCGAGGGGGCGACAGTCGGGCCGAACGCCTACATTCGAGGGACTACCCTGGTCGATCGGAACGCCCAGATCGGTCATGCCGTCGAAGTCAAAAACAGTGTGGTGATGGCCGGGGCGAGTATCGCACACCTCTCCTATGTCGGAGACAGCGTGATCGGGCCGGACGTCAACTTCGGGGCGGGGACCGTCGTCGCGAATCTGCGACACGATGACCAGAGCGTTCGGGTGACGGTCAAAGGCGAATCGGTGGATACGGGTCGCCGGAAATTCGGCTGTGTCTGTGGCCCGGGCGCGAAGACGGGCATCAACACGAGTCTCAACGTCGGTGTGACTCTCGACGCCGGGGCGACTACCAACCCGGGTGCGGTCGTCCGGCGAGACTGAGCGAAGGATACGCTTTTGGCGATGGCCTCGCGAGAGGGTGGTAATGGGTGAGGACGGCGAGGTCTGTGTGTTGATTCCGACTCTCGACGAGGCCGAGACGATCGGCGACGTCATCGCCGGGCTTCACGAGGCCGGGCTGGAGAACGTGCTGGTCGTCGACGGTCACTCGACGGACGACACCGTCGAGATCGCGGCGAACGCGGGTGCGCGGGTGATAACCCAGTCCGGCAGCGGCAAGGGCCAGGCGGTCAGGGAAGCGATCGAGCAGGTCGAAGCCGAGTTCGTCCTCATGCTCGACGGCGATGGCACGTACGTCCCGAGTCAGGCCGACCGCCTGCTGGAACCCCTCCGGGCGGGCGAGGCGGACCACGTCGTCGGCAACCGATTTGCCGACATGGAATCGGGCGCGATGACCCGGCTCAACAAGGTGGGCAATCGACTCTTCAACCGGGTCTTTCGAGGCGTCCACGGCGAAGATCACGGCGACATTCTCAGCGGCTACCGGGCGTTCACCCGCGACTCCTTCGAGCGCATGCATCTCTCGGCGACTGGCTTTGGCATCGAGACCGAGATGGCAGTGGAGTGTGTCAAACGTGGACTCGAGGTGTCGGTCGTTCCGATCACGTACCGCGCCCGACCCGCAGGTTCCGACCCGAACCTGAACCCGATTGCGGACGGCGGCCGAATCCTTTTGACCCTCTACAGCCTGGCGAAGACGACGAACCCGCTCTTTTACTTCGGGAGCGTCGGTGGGCTCATCTTCGGCGCGGGATTGCTCTTCGGCGGTTACGTCGGTGTGGAGTACTTCACGCAGAACGTTTCACACGAGATTATCGCCGTACTCGCGACCCTCGCCATTCTGCTCGGCGGACAGCTAATCCTCTTTGGCTTTCTCGCTGACATGCTCGCGAGCCTGCATCGGGAACGACTGCGGCGGCTGGACGAAATTGCAGACCGGCTCGAGGAGCTAGAAGAGTGATCGAAGGCCGGCCAGCCAGGCCTGGGGCAACCGTCGCCGGGCGCCAGTGAGTGCTACGTCCAGTGCTTCTGCGGCACGATAATCTACGCCTTCGCCGTGGCCAACGAAGATCCGCTCGGGCGTGAGTCCGCGTAACTGGGTGGGTGGGGAGAGTCGGAGCATAGGGTGCACGCCGAGGCGTTCCGGTCCAACGGCGAAGTAGCCGGCCGCCCCCAGGGCGTCAGCAAGTACGAGTGTCTCTCCGTCGTAGAGCGCCCCCTCTTTCCAGAACGGCAGGTCGACCGTTTGGAGCACCCGCACGTCCGAGTCGGGGAGATGAGACCCGAGCCACTCGACGGGTGCGTCGAACTCCCGATCCACGTAGGGCGGTCGAAAGACGGGGACGTCGAACCGATTTGCGAACGCCGCGGCGTCCCGTTCGTGCCGGTCGAGGAGGACGATGACACCACGGACCTCGCCAAGCGCCTCGATTCGGTCGTCGATTCCAGGTGCGTCGATGGGATCGATGATCCAGACGCCGTCACCGAAATCGACGGCGTGACTGGCCCGTTCCATTGCCTCCTCGGGATGCGGAAGCCAGCCGAATCCGCCGTCGAACTGGTCGACGATCGCCGGGTCGGTCGCTGAGCCGTCGTCTCTGATAGGCATACCCAAGGTACGAGCGGTGGGTGTTAACCGTTGTTGGCCTCGGAAATCCTCAGAGTCGCTCGGTGTCGACCTGCACGCCGGGTGGGCCCACGACCAGAAACCGCCGGAAGTGCGTGAGCGACCCGCCGTTTTCCTTCACGTCCCGGGCGAACCCGGACGCGAGTTCGTTGAGATCCCCTTCGATGGCGAGGAAGAGGACGTTGCCCCCCTCGATTTCGGCCAGCCA
The DNA here is from genome assembly GCF_001886955.1 of Halodesulfurarchaeum formicicum. Taxonomy (NCBI): domain Archaea; kingdom Methanobacteriati; phylum Methanobacteriota; class Halobacteria; order Halobacteriales; family Halobacteriaceae; genus Halodesulfurarchaeum; species Halodesulfurarchaeum formicicum. The sequence continues at coordinate 854,414 of NZ_CP016804.1, forward strand.
CTCCTCGTCGGGGGTGGTGCCGTCGAGGGTCCCCAGGACGACTCGACCGCCGAAATCTCCCTCTTCGGCGGCCGAGATGTCGAGTTCTTCTTCGGCGTTGCGGAGGTCCAGGCTGAAGTCGCTCATGCGCGAACCGAACGCGCCAGCGGATAAAAACGTTCGTCCCGGTCAGATCTCGACCGTCTCGTCGCCGTCCAAAACGTCGACGGTCGCCGAACTGCCCGTTTTCTTCACGGCTCGCTCGAAATCCGCCGGGTCCTGTTCGATGGCGGGGAAGGTGTCATAGTGCATCGGGAAGGCCCGCTCGACCCCGAGCCAGTCGACCGCGATGGCGGCCTGCTCGGGGCCCATGGTGTAGTGATCGCCGATCGGGACCGCGGCCGCGTCCGGGTCCAGGTACGGTCCGATGACCTCCCGCATCTCGGTCATGAGCGCGGTGTCCCCAGCGTGATAGAAGGTCGTACACTCCGCGGCGTCCTCGGGTGTAGGCGTCGCGTCGCTGATCGCGAACCCGGCCGGCATGCCGCCGGAGCTAGCATAATCGGTCTCGATGCCGTTCGAGTGGTCGGCCCGGTGCATGGTCACGGCGGCATCACCGAGTTCGACTGTCCCTCCCAGGTTCATCCCGATGGTGTCCTGAATCCCGTATTCGTCAGCGACGTAGGCAGCCAGTTCGGGTGTCGCCACGATCGTACTCTCCGTGAACTCGGGGACGTGCGCGATGTGGTCGGCGTGTCCGTGAGTGAGAAGCACGTAATCGGGAGTGCGTACGTCGATCGGTTCGAGTGCGGTGTGGGGATTGTCGAAGAACGGGTCGATCAGCAGGTCTGTGTCGTCGACGGTCACTGCCCAGGTCGAATGGCCGTGCCAGGTGAGACGCATGGACGAATGTTCGGTCAAACATCCCATAAGTATGATGGCGCTTCGACCGGTTGGCAGCCCTTTCCGCCCTCGCAACCCTTAGGCCACGGGGGGTCGAACCCGGTGGCATGCGAACAGTTCGCTTTCGAGATCCGGCCGGAGCGACACGGACCGGCGAGTGGACGAGTACGGGTATCGAGGCTGCCGGGCAGGTCTACGATCCCGAGACTGTGGAGGTGCTCCCGCCGGCCGAACCCACGAAGATCATCGCGATCGGGTTGAACTACGCCGATCACGCCGCCGAGCGTGATTCGGAGATCCCCGATCGGCCCCTGCTCTTCCTCAAGACCCCAAACACCGTGGCGAGTCATGGTGATACCATCACACTTCCGGCCGCGAAAGAGCGAGTCGATTACGAGGCCGAGTTCGGGGTAGTGATCGGCGAGCAGGCTCGCAACGTGAGCGAAGCCGATGTCTGGGACGTTGTCGCGGGCTTTACGGCCGTCAACGACGTGTCGAATCGCGACGATCAGGACCGCGAGCAGAACTGGATCCGGGGGAAAGCCTTCGACGGCGCAGCCCCGATGGGGCCGGTTGTGGCCGACCCCCAGGATGTGCCCGCAGACGCGTCGATCGAGCTTCGGGTCAACGGCGAGGTAAAACAGTCCTCCTCTCGCGCCGAGTTCATCTTCTCCGTGCCCGAACTCGTGGCTGAGATCACGTCCTACATGACCCTCGAACCGGGTGATGTCATCAGCACCGGGACGCCGGCAGGTGTCGGCCCGCTCTCAGATGGAGACCACGTCGAAATCGAGATCGAGGGCGTGGGAACCCTCGAACACGACGTCGTCCAGGGTTGAATCAGGCGAAAAACCTGTCCTAGTGAACCGTTAGGCCCGGAACGTTCGCCCCGTTTTCGAGTGTCAATTTCGCCCTCTCGAAATCGCTGCTGATCTGGTTACCAGACTCCTAACCGTGCAAACCTCGGGACAGCCCCGAATCCTGTCTCAAGTTATCGGGCCGTTTAGCGGCTGGTATCGGAATAAAGGGAACCATAGCAATGGCCGTTCCCTGGGATCTCAGACCAAGGACATGTTCCATCTTGGCACGACGATCAGCGGTGGGGGCCACGGGAGCCACGGCAACCAGTCGGGACCACCGGTGCGGGCCTGGGCACTGACGGGGGGTGAGTATGACAGAGCCTGACGGGCTTCGGGTCTCCCGCCGGACGTTCCTGCTGGCCGCAGCAACCTCTGGCGCAGTCGTCTCTGGTGGCGGGCGGACCCTGGCTCAGTACTCCGATAGCGAGCAACTGGGGGTGACGCTGGGGACTGGTGAACTCGACCTCGATGTCTCCTGGGAGGGCGAAGGAAGCGAGACTCACCTGGGGGTCGTCAGCGACCCCGGCGATGGCGGCGAGCGACGGATCGTCATCGACCTCTCCGAGGACTCCAATCCCGCGTGGCTGTGGTTCCGGACGGGATGTCCCCGGTGTCTCCCCGTCGAGGAACAGATACAGGTCGAGTTCACGCTCCGAAGCGAAGACGGAACACTTCTCGAAGCGTTCCCACCAGGAACCCTTCGTGAGGCGCGCGAGCGATACGGCCCCGGACATCGATTCGAGCAGGTGCTCAACTCCGGCGAGACCTGGATACTCACGATCGCCTGGGAGCTCGAGGAGCCGGTCGCGGGCGAACACGGGATCGAGTTCGGATTCGACTTCCATGCCGTGCAACACCGCCACTTCCAGAATCCGGACGCAAGCGCGCCGAATTGGGAGTGTGAGAGCTGTTCGGACGACTCCGGGGGGGACACGGAGCGAAAAGACATTAGCTGGGTCGCCTTTGCCGGCGAAACGAATGCGACGGTCGAGGACCTTTCTGTGGAAATCGATGGCCCGACACTCGAGTACGATCTCGACGATTCGGCTGCTGCCGTCAAGTCGATCGCACTCAAGTACGGACAGACGCTGGAGGTGTTCGCTGACGTTCCGGATACGGGACCGCTCACCGTTGGCGAGGGCGATGAGACCTTCCAGCAACAGGGGAACGGGTTCGAGGGGACCGACCACACCAACAGCGAGCCCTTCCCGAATTTCTGCTGGACAGCCAAGCTCGAAGCGGGTTCCGACAGTTTCGAATCCATCTCGGGGTGTGACCAATGAGCGAGTCAGAGACGGAATCCGCGGACGGGACGGAGCCGGGACGGCTCACCCGGCTGGGTGCATTCCTCCGTGCCAAACTCGTTCCGTCGACGCCCCGCGAAGCAGTTCACCTGCTCGCGTTGGCAGTCCTATTGGCCATCGTCATCCCCTTTGTCATCTTCGCCATTCCACAGGTCGTCGGGGCCGAGCAGAGTTACGTGGTGCTGAGTGGCAGCATGGAGCCGGCCATCAGCCCGGGAGATGTCGTCATCGTGAACGCGGTGCCGGCCTCGGCCGTCGAAGTGGGTGATGTAATCACCTACGGGGGGAGTCAGACGAGTCCCCCGACGACCCACCGCGTGATCGACATTCAGCAACAGGACGGGGAGCTGGTCTTCGAGACGAAAGGTGACAACAACGAGAACGCCGATATCGCGCTGACGGCGGCCTCGTCGCTCCGGGGGAAAGTGATGGAACTCCCGGTCGGGATCCCCGGAAACAAGCACAACCTGTTCGTGATGCCGTTCATCGGTTTCGTCGCGCAGTTTGCCCAGACCCAGTTAGGATTCCTGCTCTTCGTGGGAATTCCACTTTCCCTACTGGCGATCTCGGAGTTCTGGCGATTCATTTCGCTGAGTCGTGCGGAGGCTGAAGAGCGGGAAACGGAACCGGCCGCCGATCCGGAGGAGCAGCCGACCTACAGCGTTCCACAGACCTGGATCTTCGTCGCCGTGGCTGTCCTGGCTGGGGCGGGCGGGTTTGGCGCACACTACGCGTATCAGACCCAGAACCCGCTGATCGCAACGGTCGCAGTGGGCGCGCTGGTGGCTGGAATACTACTAGCTGCGATGCTCGTCGTGCAGGCCGAACCGGCGAACCAGGAGCGTGACGCCGGCGAGCCTGCGACCCAACCCCAGCCTGATGGGGAGGTGAAACAATGACCCGCACTGCCTGGACCTCGATCGTCGGCACGGTGATCGTCGTGATCGCGCTCGTCGGTGCGCCGTTCGCCGCGAGTACGGCTCTGGATGACCAATCGGGCCAAACGGTCGCCCTGTTCAGCGACGACGATAGCGTGAACGCGACCTTGACAGTCCAACAGAGCGAAATCGACGGCACGGTGGAGACCTGGACCGAACGCCGTGGCGATGGGTTTACCCTGTTCGTGAAACTGCCACCGGGATTCGATAACCCGGAGACGTTAGAGATCGGCCATCGGACGGACGGGACCTGGAAACTCCTGGAGACGACCGTGGTCGAGTCCGGGAACGAGTCTGACCGTCCAGTGTTGCGGGCGACGGTCTCCGGGTTCAGTCCGTTCGGGGTCTTCGACTCGAATGTTACCACGGAAAATGCCTCGGCGATGAACGAGTCCGCGCTCCTGACCGTCGACGTTCAGGGTCCGGAGGAGAGTGGGGGTGACGAGGAGCCGACCCAAGATGGTGAATCGAACGCCACCAACAGCAACGAAACGGATTCACCGGCGGTCTCGAACGGAACCGTCCAGAACGAGACTGCGGACAACGAAACTGAGCCGCGTTCACAGGGCGACGCAGGTGGATCCGATGAGGGGCAACAGGAGTCCGATGGCGAGGCTGAAAACGAAACCTCGCCAACTGACGACAGAAACGAGACGAACACGACGCCCTCGACGAACGTCACAGACGACGAGTTCGCAAATGAATCGACTGACGACGGGAACGTGACGACTGAGATGCCCGATCAGGAGAACGAAACCGTCGAGGACTCGAACGTGAGCGGTAGCGACACCAACGAAACTGTCGAGAACGAGACCACAACTGAATCCGACGTTGTCGAAAACGACACCGATGTGGTGGAGAACGAGACCACCACAGAAAGTACGGAGTCCGAGCAGGAGTCGGACGAGAATGACACGACGACTGCGGACAGCGAGGATGAAGAGCAGGACCTGTCACAGACAGATGACGATGAAGACGAGACTGACGATGATGGTGATGGTGAGGAAAGCGGCGATGCCGACGCTGATGATGAGGAAGACGAAGAAGAGGACGACTCCGACGACGAAGAAGACGAAGAAGAGGACGACTCCGACGACGAAGAAGACGAAGAAGAGGACGACTCCGACGACGAAGAAGACGAAGAAGAGGACGACTCCGACGACGAAGAAGACGAAGAAGAGGACGACTCCGACGACGAAGAAGACGAAGAAGAGGACGACTCCGACGACGAAGAAGAGGACGAAGAGGGCGATTCCGACGACGAAGAAGACGAAAACTGAGTCGGCCCAGCAACCGCCGACCAGGATAACCGTCGCAAGCGAAATGCAAATCGGCCACGCCCACACGCCGACTAGCCCGAGCAATTGCCACGCAACTGACGGTTTCCCAAATAGCTAAGTACCCGAGTTCACCAGCGAGTGGCAGTCCGATACTGACGGTTGATGGGAGGCGGTGGCCTGTGCGGTGCCGATCAGTGCCAGCGCAGCGATCAGCACGAGGACGGGATACATCCACCACGCCGGAACGATCCCCTCCGCAAGAAGCATTCCCAAGGGAGCTGCGAGGACTGCCAGGACACCAGCGAGGAGATACTCGCACTCCCAGGTTTTCTCGGTGTCGACGCCGGCGTACTGTAATAGCTCCCATGTCCGCTGGTTTCTGGCGATCCGGGCCGTCCGCGCTGTGTCGTCGTACTCCACCACCCCGGCCTCAGCCAGACGTGGCACGTGGTTTTGATATAGTGCCACGTAGACACTTCGATAGTCCGCGTCCTCGACCTTGTCCGGGTCGACGTCGTTCATTCTGGAGGCGATCTCGGTGGCGACATCACTCAGTGGGACCGCCTCGCCGCGCTCGGCCAGGAGACACAACACGTGCCGACGCCGCTGGTTGCTGAGAAGCGAGAACGCGGTGTCGGGGTCCATGGCACCGGACCTAATTGTTGGCATTACCCAGGCGTATGGCTCCCAATTTGTTAGTAAACGATCTCCTGTCCAGGTTAACGGCGACCTATGGGAGTCCGACCGTTCGTTCGATCGGGACGGTTGTCCTTTCCTAACGACCGGTTGTACCTGATTCTGCAAACTGACTGCTGATTTAGTAGCTCGATTACAAAGGTAAATCGTGGGGTAGGCCTTCTCAATGGCGCTCCACTCGCAGTATCAGAACTCGCAGTATACGGGAGCGAATCGCTGTGCGAAATGTACCGTCTTCAACCTCGTCGCAACCGTGCTGGCGGCAGGGCTGATCGCGACGGCGAATTTACTGGTGGGTGCCTTCGTATTCGTGATCGGGTTGGCCTCAATCTACTTTCGGGGGTATCTGATCCCCGGGACGCCGACGCTCACGAAGCGATATCTCCCCTTGAACGTGCTCAGGTGGTTCGGCCACGAGCCGACAGCCACGGACGGCCGCGGGCCGTCGATCGAATCTGTCCTCCTCGAAGCCGGTGTTCTTCACGAGGGTGCACAGGATCTCTACATCGATCCCGACTTTCAGCAGGCCTGGCGGACCCGGGTTCAGGAACGCCGCGGAGCGGCGGACGACCAGCTGTTGGGACAAATCGGTGGGCTCGAAGCCGAGCAACTCGACCAGGCCAACGTGGAGTCGAGCGAAGACGGAGTGGCTGCAGCCGTGAGTGACGTGCAGATCGCTCGGTGGGATTCTCGTGGGGTATTTCTCGCCGACGTGGCCGCCGCTCAGGAACTCGAACAGCGCTATGGTTCCTGGGAAACCCTCAGCTTCGACGAGCGCACAGCCGTCCTGGGCGGGCTTCGGCTCTGGCTCGAATGGTGTCCGTACTGCGATGGCCGTGTCACGCTCGGCCAGGAGACCGTCGAAACCTGCTGTGACACTATCGAGGTCGTCGTTGGTGCCTGTGAGGATTGCAATCGGCGGCTGTTCGAACTCCGGGCGTCGGGTGCCCAACTGGCGGCCTAGGAGAAGAGACTTCGGACGTAGATCCAGCGCCGGGTCCAGAGCTGATAGCCAACCGAGAGGGCCAGCACAACGAGCGCAACTGTGAGGACCGGAAGCGGGTCGATCGCGGCGAAGACGGCGACCTCCATTTCGACGAGCAGTGTTACGAGCAGACTCGTCACGGCGAATAGCTGATAATACTCTCCCCAGGAAACTCCATGGGCCGGTCGGAGGTGGAGGTATCGATCGACCGCTCTGGAGTTCGTCGTCAGTCGAACGACGTTCGAGTCCTCGTCGTAGGCGACCACGTCGGCCCCTTCGAGTTTCGGAATATGGGTCTGGTGTAACGAGCTATAGACACTCTGTCGAAGGCTCTTGGTGTCGGATTCTTGATCGGCCTCCCGATGCACGATCGCGGTCGTCAATTCGTTGATGTGGGCCTCTCCGGCCCGCTCGCGCAGAAACTGCAGGGCTGCCCGACGGCGCTCGTTCCTGAGGACGTCGTGGATCTCCGGCTCGGGCAGGCCATCGCCCCGCGAGAACGCGGGGACGTGATCGACGACGCTCACGACTCCCACCCCCAGCGACTGGTGATTCGGCCCACGTGTCTCCAGGATTCGCTGGTCCGTCTCCGTAGCATGTGTCTACCCTCAACGGGGATGGCCTTTGGTATCGCTTCGTTTACCTGTGAAATGACTCCTTTTCGCTTTGGGTTACCTCCCGCTTTACCAGTTCAGTAACTTCAAGCCCTGTGGTGGCTGGGTTCGTGTGCGCGAACGAAGTCTAGAACGACCCTGTTGAGTTCCCTCTCGGTGACTCCTCAGCATTCAGGCGCGTCATACGGATGGCGTTGGAATCCCTCGCGCTGATGGGCACGGAACAATTCGGATGACCCGGCAACCCGTTACATGTTTTGGGTTAGCAATCACCAAACCCCGAATACCGGGCCGTTAGTCGACTTATCCAGTTCTTTGCAAAGGTCTTCCGGGGAGACCATTCAGTTGCTTGCTCGGCAGGCGGGTCCGCCGAGCGGAGAAACTCATGACCGAAAACGAGGATACCAACACGTTCGAGATCTCGCGGCGGAAGACACTCGCCGCACTGGGTACCATCGGTGCCGCCTCCGCGGGGGCGGGACTGGGAACATCGGCCTGGTTCAACGACACGGAGAACTTCGAGGGCAACACACTGACCGCTGGCTCACTCGATCTGAAGGTCGACTGGGAGGAGCACTACTACGATGGGTCCGCTGGCGAGGATTTCGTCAGCTGGATCGGGGCAGCGGAACGGGTTCCCGATGGGTCACAGGCCTTCCCCATGACCGCAACCGGAGCCCTTCCTCGGGCGACCGTTTCTGAGGGGGATGTCACGGCGTTCATGCAGGCGACGGCCGTCGAGGCCAACCCTGACGAAGACGGCGACAACCTCGTCGATGGTGGCCCCTACGATGAAGTGAACGACGAAACGGACGGGCAATGGGACGTCATCGCGTGTGAGGATTACCCGGACCCGGACGCACTGGAACGCCCGATGATCGAGATCGAGGACCTCAAGCCGGGGGACTTCGGCGAGGTCACCTTCAGTCTCCACCTGTGTGACAACCCGGGCTACGTCTGGATGACCGGTGAACTCCTGGAGGCCGATGAGAACGGCGTCACCGAACCCGAAGGCGCTGACCCGGCTGAGATCGACGACCTCGTCGAACTGCTCGACGTCGTTCAGACGTCCCTCTGGTACGACGAGGACTGTGACAACCAGGCGGACGGCGAGGAGACGGTCATTTTCGAGAATCTCTCCTTGCGCTCCGCGCTGGACCTGCTCTCAGGGACCGACCCCGGACTCCCGCTGAAGCCCCAGTTCGTCGATTCGGAACCCAACGGTGAGGTTGACAACCCACTTGTGGGTCCGGGAACCTGCAGCACGGAATCCACATTCGACACCGAGCACACTACTGGCGACGTGGTCACCGTGGACGAAGAGGAAGTCGAGATTTCCGGGAACCCCAAGTGTGGGGAATTCGGGCTCGAAGAAGTAATCAAGGTCGAATCCGAGGACCTGCCGGGTGACGGCAACACGGACGTCTACACCACAACCTACGGCGACATCGAGATCACCCAGAAGGGCCAGACGATCCAGTGGCGGACCGACTCCTCACCGGACGGCGAGTTCAACGAAGCGGAGGACGGCTTCTGTATGAGCAAGGTCGCTGTCAAGGGCGGTCAGTCTGGCGGCAACGTCTACAGCTACGACAACGACAACGGGAACGACAACTTCGACGACGATGCCGAGGCCGAACTAAGCAGTGGGGAGACCGAAGAATGGCTCGAAACGCCGACCGGTCAGGACATCAGTCACATTAGCTTCTGTGTCGATCCCGAGTACACCGGCTCCAACGGGAACGGTGGGAATGGGGAAGAGGAGAACGGCGAGTGCTTCGAGAACTCCACGACCCAGTGCATCGGCTTCGAGTGGTGGGTCCCGGCCGATACGGGCAACGAGATCCAGTCGGATCGTGCCGTCTTCGACCTGGGCTTCTACACCGAGCAGTGCCGCCACAACGACGGGTCGGGGACGCAAGTCTCAGAGGGAAATAGCAGCTAGATTTCCCCCATCTCGGACCACGCTGTAACCAGCGTGGGTTTCAAACCTGTTTTCGTTTCGACCGATTGAACCCAACAGCTCGGACGTGACCAAACTCATCTATCCCTACCCAAGCTGGTCACGTTGAGATCGCGCCGATATTTTTGATTCGTTATGAGCTCCGACGAAGACCAATTAGAGCCCGCCAAACCCGTCTATTGGCTCGTTATTGCAGTAATTCGGCTCCTTGCAAAGGTCACCCACGTTGTAGGAGCGAGTGGACATCCGGGGTCGAAAACTGTCCGGGTGTGAGAACAATGTCAAAGGACGACAACAACACGTTCGAGATTTCGCGGCGGAAGACACTCGCCGCACTGGGTACCATCGGTGCCGCCTCCGCGGGGGCGGGACTGGGAACGAGCGCTTGGTTCAACGACACCGAAACGTTCGATAACAACATCGTCACGGCGGGAACTCTGGACCTCATCGTCAACTACTACTCCTGGTGGGACCAGGGAATGGCCGGATCGGGATCGGTTTCCGGCACAGCCGATGGTGAGGCGGTCACGGCCGAATTATCAGACGTCAAGCCTGGTGACAACGGCCGCATTGTCCTCTCGCCACGGATCGAGACCAACCCGGCGTATCTGTGGCTCTGTGGCGAACTGACCGCCAACGACGAGAACGGCCTCACCGAACCCGAGGCACTCGTCGACGACACCGGCGGTGACCCTGGTGAGTGGCAGGGCGAACTCGCCCAGAGCATCGATGTCACCGTTGGGTATTGTGACATCCAGATGGATGGTGGCGACTTGGGACCGAACGACGTCAGCACCGAACAGGAGATTTGGACCGGATCGCTTGCGGACTTCCTGATGGCCATCGAGGCTGGTGTTCCCCTCGATGGGGGCTCGGGAGTTCCTGAGGAGGGTAGCTTCTTCGAGCCAGGAGATCAGTCCTGCTTCGCGGGGACCGAAGACGAGGGTGACACACCTTCGCTCTGTCTCGAGTGGGAGGTGCCGGGTGAAGAGGTCGGTAACGAGATCCAGGGCGACTCACTCGAATTCGATCTCCAGATGTACGCCGAACAGTGCCGGCACAACGACGGCACTACGAACCCGTGTGCGCCAGCGCGTACGGTCTCGACAGGTGATGGGTTCAGCGACATTTCGTTCGAGAAGGCGCTGAACATGCAGGCACTCGCCCGCGGTGGCTCCGGTCGCGGGGAGATACAGGTCCACGGCGACAGCGGCGGTGTTGAGGACACCAACGTGTACGGTAGCGATACCTACCCGAGTAACACCGATATTCCGTTCACCGCGGAGATTGATCCTACAGCGCAGACTGCTTCGCTGACCGTGAACGAAGTGACCGTGACAGACGACGACGTAACAGACGGCGACGCGAACGGCGATTCGACGGGCGACCCCGAGTGGCCGAGCGGCGTTCCCGACTACATCGACGTCTCAATCAACGCCAGCAGCGCCTCCGGGAACGACGTCACGACGGTCGTCGAGGACGTCGTGATCAACGGCTCGCCCGTCTCCACGTCGATTAGCGAGAACGACGGCAAGGAGTACCTCGCCGTGACGAACGTCGACGCCTCCAGCACCGCCACCGTCGAGGGGACAATCCGCTTCGAAGGTTCGCAGAGCGACTACACCACCGAGGACTGGGTCGGCATCGACTTCCGCTGACCGACACCGGAAGCCACGACCTGCACTCTGACCCATCCGGGTAGGCCGGGCGCTTCCGGCGTCCGCGGCGGTTCGACTCCGCCGGTGGGCTTTCTCCTGTCTGTGAAGGTTGAATCACACATCGAACAGACCCGCACTCGCTCGACCACGGAGACACGTCGTTTCGATTTTTGAATCAGCTGAGACGGGACACTTCTCGATCCATACATCCGTCAAAGGAATTCGGCGACGGCCGAGCAGATTCCCAATAATCGCCTGTTATCCAATTAACGCAGGTCTTTGCAAAGGTCTCCCCTGCCATATTCGCGTGTGTACACCCGGTCACGATCACGGGTGTGAGAACAATGTCAGAGGAAGACAGCAACAACACGTTCGAGATTTCGCGGCGAAAGACACTCGCCGCGTTAGGTACCATCGGTGCCGCCTCCGCGGGGGCGGGACTGGGAACGAGTGCGTGGTTCAACGATACAGAGTCATTCGAGAATAATACGATCTCGGCCGGCGACCTCGACCTGAAAGTTGATTGGCAGCAGACCTACAACGGACCGCACCCGGAAACGGGAGAGATCGGATGGCATCCTGTCAACGCGTATCCGGATACTGATGGTGATGGTCTCCAGGACCTCAACGGCGTCAGGTACTCCGGTGCGGGGGACGTGGATCCAGTATTCGATGCGGCTGATATTCCCGGCTGTTGTGACTGTGAAGAGGGTGAATACTACCTGACCTTCGGTGGCGAATCGTACTGTATCGAACCGTTGAGTGGGGTGGGGAGTGTCGAAGACTTTTACGACTACGTCGGGACTGGAGGTGCGGTCGAGTACTCCTCCCAAAACGATGCAATTCAGCGAGAAGATGCGAGCGTCATTTTCCTTTACGAAGATGGTGATGGGAATCTCAGCCTCGTCTTTGTCAACGATGCATACACGAACGAGGACGGCGGAAGCGCTGCCTCGTTTACCATAGAGGGGGCTCCCCAGGACACCGGTTGGTTGGTCGGAGATGGTGAATGGAAGGTCAAAGATGACACTGAGGGCGACCTCAATCAAGGATTCGAGCAGTACGAAGAGTGGGAGATCGACTGGGCATGGGGCCCCGATCGGACAGACGGGGGAGCAATTGGCTACTTCGAAGATGACTTCGCTATCGAAATCTCGCCTTCCTTCAACGGTGCGGCCGACCGAGACCAACTCGGTTCGGGCCAAATCGAAGAGCTGGTCGTTCTGAGTGGCGGGAGTGGACTCGGAGACGGCTCTGACGAGATCCTCCTTAGAGACGGGATTGGCGATGAGGCAGTAGGTCCCATTGCACTTCACAGTGCATGCGGCATCGAAAGCGGTGAGGAACTTCCGGAGGACGTCTTCACCAGCGATCTCTACCCCGACCAGGAACACCTCATCGAGTTCGCCGACCTCAAGCCAGGCGACGAGGGCGAGGTCACCTTCAGCCTCCACCTGTGTGACAACCCTGGCTACATCTGGATGAACGGCCAGCTCGTCAGTGCTTCCGAAAACGGCGTGACCGAACCCGAGGCCGCGGCAGAGGGCGAAGAGGAAGACGTCGTCGAACTCCTCGACAAAGTCGAAGTCACGCTCTGGTACGACACGGACTGTGACAACGAACTCGGGGATGAGGAAGAGATCATCGCCGACGGAATTCCGCTTCGGGACGCCCTCGATGCCCTCTCGCAGAACGGGGGCCTTGGCATTCCGCTCGACGGCGACCGCAGTACGGAGTTCGACGAACTCGAGGACGCCGCGGATGACGAGAATCGCGATCCCTTCGAGAACTCCACCACCCAGTGCATCGGCTTCGAGTGGGAGCTGCCGGGTGAGGAGGTCGGGAACGAGATCCAGACCGACAGCGCCGTCTTCGATCTGGGCTTCTACACCGAGCAGGCCCGCCACAACGACGGTGCGGGACAATCCATCGACGAGAACGACACTCAGGATGGGGACCACGGCACCGACGAAAACGGAACTGGGGTCTGATCAACTCGAAACTGCGCCGTAGCCAGCGTGGTTTTCGAACCCGTTCCCTTCCGGCCGGTTGACTACAACGGCACGGACGTGATCGAACCCACGAATCCCCTACCCAAGGCGGTCACGTCTTTTTTCTTGGCTATTCCCGATTGTTTCGAACCTCGACTAACGAGTCGTTAGCTCCCACGAAACGCGTCTACCAGCACGTTATTCGCCGTTATTCGGCCCTTTGCAAAGGTGGAGGCTTCCCATGGTGTACCTGTTCACTCGGTGGCCGATTTGGGCCCCGGGTGATGCAAACCATGTCAGAGGAAAACAACACGTTCGAGATATCGCGGCGGAAGACACTCGCCGCGTTAGGTACCATCGGTGCCGCCTCCGCGGGGGCGGGACTGGGAACGAGCGCCTGGTTTAGTGATACGGAAACGTTCGAAGGTAACACGATCACGGCTGGCGAACTCGACCTCAAGGTCGACTGGGAGGAGCACTACTACGACGGCAGTAGTGGTCGGGAGTTCGTCTCCTACAGCGAGCCTGCGGATGGAGACCACGTTGCGCTGCCCGATCCGGAGGATCCCCAGGTGTGGGTCCCTCGTGATGAGTTGGGTGAGTTCATGAACGCGACAGCCCTGGAGGCGTTCCCCGACCCAGACGGAGACGGGATCCAGGAAATGGAGTACGAAGGGATGGACGGTCTGTGGACCTACGATCCCTGTTCAATGGGTGCGGATACGCCCCAAGACCTCGACCCCAAGATTGCGAACGCTCTTCGGACTGATAATGGGGATACGTACGACGACGGGGCAGGAGAGTACAAACCGCTCATCGCCCTGGACGACGTCAAGCCGGGTGACTTCGGCGAACTCACCTTCAGCCTTCATCTGTGTGACAACCCAGGATACCTGTGGATGCAGGCGGGGAACGTCACATGGTGGGAAAACGGCACGACTGAGCCCGAGGCTGAGGCAGACGATGAGACTGGTGGGTCAATGCAAAACAACACGGACGGAGCGGACATCGAATTGGCCGACGCCATCAAGACTGTTTGGTGGTACGACGCGCGCGGGGACAACGTCATTCAGGACTGCGGCGAGGAAACGCTCTACCTCACCGACAGTGTCAGTGGTTCGGATACCCCGACGAGGCTCTTTGAAGTCACTCTGACGGGGGGTAACGCCGAGCTAGTTGAGCTCTACGAGGACGATACGGGCAACTTCAACCAGACTGACGCAATCGCGGCGACGCTCAATGGTGATGCCATCCTCTTCTTCGACAAGAGCTCACACCACCTCGGACGGTACAACATCGGTTCTGATACCTTCGAGGATCTGGGTGAGGTCGACGGGGCAACTGGTGGAATCGTCCTCGCTGGACATTCCCCATCCGGAACACTCTGGGCAGCGTCTCAGGACGACGACAACCTGTACACGATCGATCCGTCTGGCCCGTCGATGACTGCGATGGGCGACACCGGGATCGATATCCAGGGTGCGGACCTCGTGTTCGCCGCGGACGGCACGATGTACATCTGGACGGCTGCGACTGACGAAGCCGGCCTCTACAAGGTCGATGACCCGGCAAGTGACACGACCGCTGAGCCAGTGGACGAGGCCAACATTGGTGACTTCACCGAGACCATCACTGGGCTCGCGATCCGTGGGAGTGGAACGGGTCAACTGGTCGGTTCCGATCGTGAGAACGACGCGATCGTCACCATCGACCGGACTGATGGGAGTATCATCGAGAGCTACCCCATGCAGGTGGGGGACGAGGCCTACGATTACGACTACGGTGACATGACTTCGGGCAAGTTCTGTGGCGAAGTCTTCCACCGTGGAACCCTCGGCGGCGATCTCGCAGCGCTCAGTAACGGCAATGGCATCCCACTGGACGGGAATCGTGCCACGCCGTTCGATGAGATCGAGGGCGAACCGGCAAGCGACGATCGTGACACGTTCGTCCCGGGTGTGAACCACTACGTCGGATTCGCGTGGTACGTGCCACCCGAAGTCGGCAACGAGATCCAGACCGACGCCGTCGAATTCGATCTGGGCTTCTACACCGAACAGGCCCGCCACAACGACGGTGCGGGCATGGAGAACGAGAACGAGGCCTGATCGATCCGAAACCACGCTGTCCCCAGCGTGGTTTTCGAACCCGTTCCCTTCCGGGCGGTTGACTACAACGGTACGGACGTGATCGAACCCACCCATCCCCTACCCAAGGCGGTCACGTCAAATCTCGCCGTTGTTGTCTAATTTTCCCCATGATTCAAATCTCGAAAACCGTTATCGCTCCTCAAAACCTGGCTACTGGTACGTTATTCTTCGTTATTCGGCACTTTGCAAAGGACTCCCACGCTGTAGGTGTGAGTGGACACCTGGGGTGGAACACCGCCCGGGTGTGAGAACAATGTCAGAGGAAAACAACTCGTTCGAGATTTCGCGGCGAAAGACACTCGCCGCACTGGGTACCATCGGTGCCGCCTCCGCTGGGGCGGGACTGGGAACGAGCGCCTGGTTCAGTGATACGGAAACATTCGAAGGTAACACGATCACGGCCGGCGAACTCGACCTCAAAGTCGATTGGCGGCAGACCTACACCGGCCCGAACGGAACGGAGCTGGTCAACGCCTACCCCGGGGGGAACGGTGAAGGGATGGACTTCGAGTGTAGCGACCTCGAGAGCGGTGACGACCTTCCCGAGGGTGTGTTTGGCGACCAAGAGCACCTCGTCGAACTCGACGACGTCAAACCTGGCGACGAAGGTGAGATCACCTTCAGCCTGCACCTCTGTGACAACCCAGGGTACCTCTGGATGACCCTGGAGAACATTGCCCAGGGGCCTGGCGAGACACCGGAACCAGAGCCGGAGCCGGATGAAGGCGAACTTGCCGAGAACCTCTACCTCGAAATCTGGAAGGAATCGGACTGCAACAACGAGCTCAATGATGAAGAGCCTGTGATCCTCGGCGAAGGAGATGGCGTCCACACGGATCCTGTTACCCTCGCGCAGGCGAAGGAGGAACTCGCGTACGAGGATGGCATGATCGTGCTAAGCGGGGACGGGCTCAACGGCTGGAACATTCCGGCCGGTGCCGCCTCCCGCACCTGCTTCGAGGGTGATGAACAGCACTGTATCGGCGTTCGCTGGTGGATTCCTGAGACGGTCGGAAACGTCATCCAGGGGGACACCC
Organism: Halodesulfurarchaeum formicicum; assembly: GCF_001886955.1. Classification (NCBI taxonomy): domain Archaea; kingdom Methanobacteriati; phylum Methanobacteriota; class Halobacteria; order Halobacteriales; family Halobacteriaceae; genus Halodesulfurarchaeum; species Halodesulfurarchaeum formicicum. Next base: position 870,772 of record NZ_CP016804.1, read on the forward strand.
TCGAGTTCGACCTGGGCTTTTACACCGAGCAATGCCGGCACAACCAGGGCTGTGCGCCGCGTGACATCGGTCTGAACACGGGCGACGGTGGCTGGGAGATCACTGATGGCCCACAGACTGGTACGGCTATGGTCCAGACGCCTCATGCAGAATGGATCGAGCCGTCCGATGAGTGTGCCTGGATCGCGCCGCCGGAGGAAGACGGAAACACTGACGCGAACGGGGATCAGGACCCACAGGGGACCTACACCTTCGAGACGGACTTCGAAGTGGATCTGCAGGAGACCCCGGCCGGCGATGGGCCCTGCAAGCTCAAGTTCGACGCCGCCACGGACAACACTGCAACGTTCTACCTCGATGACCAGGAACTCGGCGAGATCACTGGCCCGAGTTCCGACCCGGACAAGGGCTTCAAGGCCCTGGAAACCTTCGAGAAGGAGATCACTGCCGGCGAACACACGCTCGTTGCCGAGGTTGAAAACGCCGAAGCTGGTGGCTCCGGCTGGGACAACCCCGTCGGGCTGTTGGTCTGTGGCGGCGTGGCGTGTGGCTGTGAGGAAGAGAGCTCGGACCAGAATAGCTAATCGAACCAGCCCGAACCCGGGTTCGTTGGTCGTGGTTTTCGACCCGACCGGTTCCCGGTGATTCCAATTTCGGCCCAACCAATGCCAAGCACCACACGTTCCCTCGACGAAATCGAGTCCTCGCTCGAGCAGGCACTCGAAGAAGCCGAGGCGCCAGAGACGCGGTACCAGATCCGGGAAAGCCTCCAGCAACTCGAAGTCCTCTGGGAAGCGGATTCCAGGGACCGGTGAGTCGCCCCCCAATTTTCAAGCGGCCAGAAGTGTCCCAACTCGCTACCAGGGCAATGCCCCGAGCAGTCCCGAGTTGGACGGCACGTCGAAGACGGCGATGCCCATGAGAACGATAACGACGAGAATCGAGACCGCCGCCAGAAGCCGGAACATGAGTGGATCGACGACTGATGGGGCCGACCCGACGGTGAGCATAACCGCGAGCAGGATCGATCCGGCGAGCGAGGAACTCGCTCTGAATAACTTCGAATCGGGTTCGACCGAGTCCTCGCGCTTGAGCACCGACAGGAACTCCTCGATGTCCGCCCCCTGCTCGACAGTCCCGCGGTCCTGATCGTAGACCACGGCCCCCGCGGAGTCGAGTTTCGGCAGGTGACTCTGGTACAGCGAGATGTAGACCCGCTTTCGTTGCTTCGAGTGCAACTCCGACCGGGTAATGTCGTTCTCGACCGCCGCAACGTGTTCGGCGAGCGTTCCGATATCGGTCGGTGCCTTCTCCTCGTCTAGGTAGCGAAGGATTAACCGTCGGCGCTGGTTCTGTAGCACGCCGAAAATCTCGTCCAACCGCGGTGGCTGGTCCGCCGTCAGATCGTCGAGTTCTGGTGCTTCCGTCGTCTCCTCGGTGACTGTTTCGGCGACGGTCATTTCCTGACCACCAGGGTACCCCAACTGTGTCGCTCCGTCCGTGGTAGATGCAGTAAGTGGGACCTTGCCGGATTTGCGACCGGCCACGTCCGATTGCCCGCCCGACTGTCCGACGGATGTCTGACTGTCTGTGCTCGATAACCCCCCCTGCGTGTGACCAGTTGCTTGCTCTCCCCTCTCATGGTTAACCCCCGACTACACAAATTATTGGAGGCACAATAACTCTTTCCCCAATTGGTTATTCTAGCGTTTACGAGGAATAGGCGGCCTAAGGTGCTTGTTTTGGTTGATTTATACCAGTAGTACATATGTGATTCGGCAGTCTTGATCGCCCGCCACCGAGCGCAGTAATTGATTACCTTTGCGGTGGCCTTCGGGAGCCCGGATGTGAGCACTCTTAAGGGTCAGGACCGATTTCGAACGCGCATGGAACCCAGGGATCTCTCCGATCACACCGAGTACGTCGCGGGACAGGGCATCGAGGAAGTCGCCCGCGAACTGGGGAGAGAGCCCGACGAACTCGTCAAACTCGCCTCGAACGAGAACCCGCATGGACCCAGTCCGGCCGCGGTCGAGGCGATCCAGGACCTCGCGCCGGCGGTCCACCACTACCCCAAATCAGCCCACACCGACCTCACCGCGGTGCTGGCCGAGAAGTGGGCTGTCGAACCACCGCAGATCTGGCTGTCGCCTGGTGGCGACGGGGCCCTGGATTACCTCGCGCGGGCGATGCTCGAACCTGGAGATGCCGTTCTCGTTCCCGACCCAGGATTTGCCTACTACGAGATGTCCGCTCGCTTTCACCATGGACGGGTCAATCGCTACGAGATCGACGGCGAGGACTTCTCGCTCACGCCCGATACCGTGCTGGACGCCTACGACGGCGAACGGATCGTCTACCTGACGAGCCCACACAACCCAACTGGGAGTCGGTTCTCGGTGGCGGCAATTCGGGAAATCGCGGACCGAACTGACGAGGACACGCTGCTGGTGGTCGACGAGGCGTACGGCGAGTTCGCGACCGGGACGAGTGCACGCACCCTTTTGGGGAACCGGGACGACATCGCCGTGTTACGAACCTTCTCGAAGGCGTACGGGCTGGCAGGGCTCAGGCTCGGCTATGCTATCGTTCCGGAGGCGTGGGCTTCGGCCTACGCCCGCGTGAACACGCCCTTCGCAGCGAGTTCGATCGCCTGTCACGCTGGCTTGGCGGCTCTGGAAGACGACCGGCACGTCGACCGAACGGTCGAGACTGTGGAGTGGGCGCGAGCGTACATGCGCGCAGAGATCGACGCGCCAGTTCACGAGAGCCACGGGAACTTCGTCATGGTCGAAGTTGGAGACGGGACGACTGTCGCGGACGAGCTTCGCGAGCGCGGGATCATCATCCGCGATCTGACGAGTTTCGGCCTGCCCGAGTACGTTCGGATCACCGCTGGAACTGAATCGGAGACCAAACAAGCTGTCTCGGCGCTTAACGAGGTCCTAACCACATGAGAGTGGCCGTGACTGGAACGCCCGGCACGGGCAAGACGACCGCGACAAAGCGTGTCGAGACCGACCTCGATATCGTGCACCTCAACGAGGTCATTCGGACCGAGGGCCTTCACGACGGCACGGACGACGACCGTGGCAGCCTGCTGGCTGATTTCGACGCGATCGACGAGTATCTCGCGGGGAAGACGGACCTGCTCGTCGAGTCCCACCTGGCCCATCACTTCGACGCGGAGCGTGTCGTCGTCCTTCGGTGTGATCCGGAGACGCTCGAAGAGCGACTGCGCGAGCGGGGCGAGTCCTCGGCCTCGGCCCGGGAGAACGCGGAAAGCGAAGCCCTTGATGTTATTCTCTCGGAGGCAGTCACCGCCCACGGCGAGAACGCCGTCTACGAGATCGAGACGACCCACCAGACCCCCGAGGAGACGGCTCGGGCCATCGAAGCAGTGATCGCGGGCGACCGCGAACCGAGTGCTGGAACGGTCGATTATACGGACTATCTATGACACTCGACCGATTCAGACCGGTCGCGGATCGGCTGCTGGAGCCATTCGTTCGCACGTCGAAGGCTGTGGGGCTCACCCCCGACGGTATCAGCGCCATCGCCTTCGCCGTGGCGGTGGCGGCGGGCCTCGCTTTTCTCCTCGCCAGGCCGGCCTGGTACGTCGTCGGGGCACTGTTCGTCGCGCTCAACGGCTGGCTTGATCTCCTCGATGGCGCGCTCGCACGGGAACTATCGACAGACTCCCCGGCTGGTGACCTTCTCGATCACGTCCTGGACCGGTACGCCGACGTGGTGATCGTCGCGGGCCTGGCCGGTGGTATCGGGCAGTACGCGCTGGGATTCGCGGCAGTGACCGGCGTGTTGCTCACCTCCTACCTGGGGACCCAGATCGAAGCCGTGGGGCTCGAACGCGAATACGGCGGGCTCCTCGGGCGGGCCGACAGACTCGCCCTGGTTGGAATCGTCGGGGTCCTGGCAGCGATCCAGCCGACACTCGGGGGCTACTCGGTGGTCGCGCTGTTGCTCGGGCTCTTTGCCGTGGTGGGGCATTTGACCGCCATCCAGCGGTTCTACGGCGCGTGGCGCGCGCTCCGGTGACGGGGTCGCATCCTTTAAGGCCGGTGGCGAGTAAGCCACGGTATGGTTCAGTGCGAGATGTGCGGCGCCGAGACCGCGAGTCCGAAGACGGTCAAAATCGAGGGCGCCGAGTTGCAGGTCTGTGCTGACTGTGCCGAGTTCGGCACGGAGGTCACGACCCAGGACGCCGGCAGCACCTCGACGAAGTACTCGACCAGCTCGACGGGTAAGAGCGGGTCGAGTTCGGGCGGATCAACGAGTTCCGGCCGCTCTGGCGGTCGCCGTCGGGACCTCTACGACGAGATGGAGGAACTCGCCGAGGATTACGACACCCGCATCCGGAAGGCCCGCGAGGGCGCGGATCTCACCCAGGAGGAACTCGCCAATGAGATCAACGAGAAAGTGAGCCTGATCCGGAAGATCGAGCACGGTGACATCCTCCCCAGCGACGACGTCCAGTCGAAACTCGAGGGCTACCTGGGGATTGTGCTGACGGCCGCCGCGGAGGCAAGCGACGAGGACTGGGACTCCGGCGGGGCGGACTCCGGATTGACTCTCGGTGACATGGTCGAACGGAAGGACTGATCCAACCAGCAATCTTTTTCGCGGTCGAACCAGTTCCGCCGGTATGTTCGTCCTCGTCAACCTGAAGGCCTACGACGCCGACCCGGTCGAGGTAGCCAGCGCAGCAGCCGACGTCGACGCCGAAAGCGACACCGACGTCGCCATTGCGCCCCAGACAGCAGATCTCGCGGCCGTCGCCGACACCGGCGCCGAGACCTGGGCCCAGCACACCAGCCCCGTCGAATCGGGCAGTCACACTGGCCAGCCACTCGCGGAGGGGCTGGCGCGAAACGGCGCGGTCGGAACGCTCATCAACCATTCGGAGCGCCGGCTCTCCCTGGCGGACATCGACGGTGCGATCGCGGCTGCCGAGCGCGCCGGGCTTGAGACGGTCGTCTGTGCGAACAACCCCCATCAGATCGCGGCGGTGGCCGCGCTCGGCCCGGACGCGGTCGCCATCGAGCCCCCGGAACTCATCGGAACCGGGACGCCGGTCAGTCAGGCCGACCCGGCGATCGTCCGCGACGCCGTCGAAGCCGCCGAATCGGTCGATCCCGACATCGATGTGTACTGTGGGGCCGGGATCAGCACGGCAGCGGACGTCGAGGCGGCCGCAGACCTCGGTGCTGACGGTGTCTTGCTGGCGAGTGGCGTCGCGAAAGCCGACGACCCGGCGACGGCCCTCCAGGAACTCATTCAGTAGGCTCAGATCGATCGAAGGATTCGATTCGTGCCTGCCCGCGGATTTCGGTCGAGGAATCCCCCGACTCGTGGGCCGTCCGATCCGTCCACGATGCCAGGTCGGCCTGGTCGTTGTCCGCGAAGCTCAAATTCGACACACGAACGCCGAGTTTGCGGACGGATTTCCCTTCGAATTCGTCGAACAGCGTCTGGGCGGTCTCTGCGACCAGTGGCGGTTCGTCGACTGGGCCACTGAGCGAGCGCTCCCGGGTGTGCAACTCGTAGGGCGGCTCGATGACTTTGATCCCGATCGTGCGGTAGAGCGCGCCTTTTTCGGTGGCACGGGTGGCGACCGCCCCCGCTAGTTCGTCGATGCGCGCTCGTGCCCGCTCGATGTCCGCAGTTGGCTGGCTGAACGAGGACTCCCGGGAGAGGCTCTTGGGCCGGCCACGGGCCTCGACCTCTCGTTCGTCGATTCCCCGGGCCCGGAGGTGAAGTTCTCGCCCCCGTTCGCCGAACTGATCGGTGATCGTCTCCAGATCCGCCGCGGCCAGATCGCCGATGGTGTCGATCCCCATCTCGTGAAACGTGCTGGCGCTTTTCGGCCCCACACCGTGGAGATCCTCGATCGGGAGCGGATCGAGGAATTCACGCAATTCCGCTGGCGGAACGACGGTGAGCCCGTCCGGTTTGTCGTGATCAGAGGCGATCTTGGCGGCGCTCATATTCGGGGCGACGCCCACGCTCGCGGGCACGCCGACTTCCCGGGCGATCCGCTGTTTGACGTGGCGGCCGAATCCCTCGGCGACCTCCCAGGCGGTTCGATCGGTCACGTCCAGGTAGGCCTCGTCGATGCTGACCTCCCGGACGGCGTCGGCCAGCTCGTGAAGGATCGCCTTCACGTCGGCCGAGACGTCCTCGTAAAACTCCAGATCGACCGGGCGGTAGTACCCGACCGGCTCCGTGTCGGGGTTCCTGGCGGTCCGGGGGAGCAAGTCGAGCGCTTTCGAGATCGGCTGGGCGCTCTCGACGCCGTGCTCGCGGGCCTCGTAACTCGCGGTTGCGACTGCGCCAATCGTCTCCCCCGGCTCGTAGCCCATTCCGACGACGACGGGTTTGCCTTCCAGTTCGGGATTCTGCAATCGCTCGCAGGCGGCGTAGAAGGCGTCCATATCTACGTGGAGGATAATGGATCGCTCCTCGTGTTCGGTTCCTGGAAGCCGCCCCGCTGGCATACGAGCCACTCGGAGCTACGGCCCCTTAACTTGCCGTTTCGACCGACTCAATCGGCCAGAGACCCCTCGACGCGGGTCCCCTCTTCGCGACAGACTTCGAGCCCGTGTTTTGCGGCCATGCCGGCGTCGTGGGCGGTCGATCCGGCGCCGACCCCGACCTGGAGTGTCACGTTGGCGGTCGATTCGACGTGTTCGATGATGGCCTCGTACTCGGGGGTTTCGAGTTCCGGACAGACCGCGATGACGTTGTCGCCGCCGACGAAGAAGGCCAGGCCGCCGTACTCGTCGTGGAGATGCCGCATGAGTGTGGCATACCCCTGTTCGATATGAATGAACGTGGAGAAAGCATCGAGTTGGTCGGTGTACTTGCCCGTCGCGTCGATCACGTCGAAATGCGCGATCTGTATGTCCTCGTCGGTGCGTTCGGTTGGATTGAGGGTACTACCCAGCAGGACTTCGCGGCGGTCCTGATCCTGGGCGCTTCCCTGTTCCTGGAGGCGAGTAGTCGCCTCGACGAGCGCTTCGGCCGGCGTTTCGCCCAGTCCGATCCCCATACTGATCGTGACCGGATAGCGATTGCCGATGGATTCCTGGATCCGTGCGTGATCCGGGACATCCATCCCGTTGGTCACCGCGATGATGTTGTCAAACCGGGTGAAAAAGGCGTACCCGCCGTGGGCCCCGATCTGCTGGGAGAGGTCGGCGAACAGGCGTGACTGAAGGGTCTGGAGGTCGGTCTCCCGCCGGGGTGCTGGGGTGACTGTCCACGGGCCGTAATTGTCGATCTGAATCAGGGTGACCTGCGTGTTCGTCACAATACGTGTACGTACTCGTGATTGGGGTTAACTTGTACGATATCGATCGCCGTCGAACTGCCGGTTCGCCAGCGGAAGGGCCCTGTATCGTTCACACCGGCCCGCGCCCCCGGCCTAATGTTACTGAAAGTAGTTACATACGTGTTCAAGTGAACGTATATCCGTTACGTTTATGGCGAGAACGGCCGAAACTCGGGTATGATGAAACGGCGTGGATTTCTCGCTGGCCTCGGCGCGGTGGGAAGCGCGGCCGTCGCTGGCTGTACGACATCTGGTGGGACCACTGGGGGAGACACCACCCTGAAACTCGCCTACGACGCGGCCCCACCACACTTCCAGGCCATCGTGATGGATCAAAAGGGCTGGTTCGACGCGATGACTGCTACCGTGGACCGCGAGACGGCCAGTTGCAAGAGCATCGTCCAGTTGCTCGTTTCCGGGAAGGCCGACGTCGGCATGATCGGAATCATCCCGGCTCTGGTCGCTGCGGATTCGGAGACCCCGCTGTCGATCGTCTCCGCGAGTTCCAAAAACGCCTTCGTGGTGTTGATCGAGGAGAGCGTGGCCGATCTGTTCGAGACCGATTCGGGTGGATTCGCCGAGTTCGCTCAGGAGACGGGCCGGAAGTTCAAGCTCGGCACGTACGCCAAAGGGACCGTTTCGGACATCACGGCCCGGTACTGGATCAGCGAGGTGCGTGGGGCGTCTCTGGAGGATGTCGAGCTGGTCCCCCTGGATGGCCCCGGTGCGAACCGACAGGCACTCCTCGCGGGCGAGGTCGATGGTTCGGTGATTCCCGAACCGACCCCGACGCTAATCGAGGAGCGGACCGACGCCCCCTATCGACGCGTCACCCAGGTCGGCTCGTTCATCCCCGGTGAGCCGGCCGGCGTCACCGTCGTGCGCGACGAGTATGCCGCAGACAATCCCGAGGCCGTCGAGGAATTCGTCACCAGACACGCCGAAGCGACGGCGTTCATCCGGGACGAGCGGGAGCAGGCCGCGTCGTACATGAGTAATGTTTACGGCGGCGACAATGGGCTGGATGTCTCGACGGCCCGGAAGGCCCTTGATTCACCGGCCACCCAGTACCTCACTGACCCCCGGGAAGTCATGGACGGGACCGAGGTTCTGGCCGAGTACGCATCGCGTCTCGGCAAGACCGACTCGGTTCTCGAGGTGACTGACCTCTTCGATACCTCCTACTACGAACAGGCGGTGGCGTGATCAGGATGAGCGAGGGATCGTGGCTTCCGGACATCGAGTACGACGGACCCCAGCACTGCTGGTGGGAGTCCCTCGCGAAGGCACTCGTCTATCGGTTTTTCATGATCGTGCTGACGATCCTGGTCGCGTACGCCGTTACCACTGATACGACCGCATCCCTGCAGATCGGGATCGCCACGAACGTGATCAAGACCGGCACGTACTACGCGTATGAACGGCTCTGGGACCGCTTGCGCATCGGAGGGCTGATCGATGGCTAGTCGCGATCTCCAGGGTGTTCCGACAGTCGCGTTCGGTGTGGATCTGGGCTCGCTTTCGGTTCCCCGACGGGTTCGACGTGGTCTCCTCGGTGCAGCCGCGTTTTGCTTCGGCTGGTGGCTGCTCGCGGGGACGATGCCGAGCTACCTGCTTCCGACCCCGGTCGCCGTCTTGCACGCTTTCCTCACCGAGTTGACCACGCCCGCCACGCTCACGGCCCTGGGTGTCGAAGTGCCGGTGACGGAGCTGTTCCTCGTTCTCATTCAGAGCCTGATGCATTACGTCCCCGGCCTGTTTATGGGCGTGGGACTGGGGGCCCCGCTGGGGCTTCTCCTGGGGTATTCCACCCAACTCGACGAGTATGTCACGCCCGTCGTGAGTCTCCTGCGACCGATCCCACCGCTCGCGTGGATGGGCTTCGTAATTGTCTGGGTCGGCATCGGTCACGCAGGGGCGGCGTTCATCGTCGCCATCGGCTCGTTCTGGATCACACTGTTGAGCACCTACGACGGCGTCGCCGAGTTGCCCACCGAATGGGTCGAAGTCGGCGAGAGCCTGGGCGTCGAACGTGACCTAACGATGCTCCGAAAAGTCGTCGTACCGGGGATCGCCCCGTCGATTTTCACGGGTATCCGCACGAGCATCGGGCGGAGTTGGATGATCGTCGTCGCGGCGGAACTCTTCGGCGCGCCCGGCATCGGCTACCGGATCATCCACACGGCCCAGAGTCTCTCGATGGACGTGAGCATGGCCTACATGCTGGCACTGGGCCTCGTGTACCTGGCTTCGGATTTTGGCTTTCGGCATCTCAGAGGGGTGATCGAACCGTGAGCCGGGCCTCGATCACCGTCGAGAACGTCTCGAAGCACTACGAGACCGATTCCGGCGTCCAGCACGCCCTCTCGGGGGTCGATCTCTCGATCGAAGATGGCGAGTTCGTGAGCATCGTCGGCCCCTCTGGCTGTGGGAAGACGACCCTACTCAGACTGATCGCCGGCCTGGAATCGCCCACGTCGGGCCGAATTCTCGTGAATGGCGAGATGGTCACTGGCCCAGGTCCGGATCGGGGCCTCGTCTTCCAGGCGGCGACGCTCTATCCCTGGCGGACCGTCGCGGAGAACGTCCGCTTTGCGCTGGAAGTCGATGACACGAGTTCCGCGGCGGCCGACCGGCGGGTCCAAACCCTGCTCCAGATGGTCGGGTTGACGGACCGGGCGGCGGCCTATCCGGACGAACTCAGTGGCGGGATGGCAAAGCGAGTGGGTATCGCCCGGGCACTGGCCCCCGATCCCGAGATCCTCCTGCTCGACGAGCCGTTCTCGGACCTCGACGTGGCGACCCGTGAGTCCCTGCAGGCGGACCTGCTCTCGCTCTGGCGTGATCTCGGGAAGACAGTCGTCCTGGTGACTCACACTGTCGGCGAAGCGGTTCGCCTCTCGGATCGGGTCCTCGTGATTCAGGGCCAACCGGGGCAGGTCGGCACGGACCTCGATGTCGACATCGACCGGCCGAGAGACCCCCAGACGGACAGTTTCAAACCCTACGTCAACGCCATTCGACGCACTATTCGTGCGGACGCTCGTACCGATCAACCAACCACCCAACCGGTTCACACGGATCATCCATGACCCTTCAGGCACTCGCACTCGCGGCAGACCGATTCGGCGATCGCTCGCTCAGCTACCCCTACTACCGCCTCCAGGAGGCGGGGCATTCCGTCGACATCGCCAGCCCCGACGGGGGGCCGGTGACGGGCCTCCACGGCGTCGACTTCGAGGCCGACTTCCCGATTTCGGCGGTGGAGCAGGCGGATTACGACCTGCTCGTTCTCCCTGGCGGGTACTCCTCTGAGGCGATCAGGATGCAGGCCCCCGAGGCCATCGACATCGTCCGGGCATTCGACGAGCGTGGCAAACCCATCGCGTCGGTCTGTCACGGCGCGCAACTGCTCGTCAGCGCCGGCGTCGTCGATGGTCGGCGACTGGCCTGTCACCCGTCGATCAAGGACGACATCGAGGCCGCCGGTGGCACCTTCGTGAACGACGCCGGGGTTGTGGACGACAACCTGATCACGGCCCGGGATTACTCCGACGTGGCCGAGTGGCTCGCAGCCGTCCTCGATGTGGTTGAAACTGCGACTGATGGTGGGGTCGTCGCTTCATCCCAGGATCCCGGTCATTCCGCCGGTTCGACCGTCCAGCCAATCGGGACTATTCACTCCCCGTATTCAGAGGAGTCGGGCATGCCGATCCAGGGGGCCTTCTCCGACGCCATGGGCGTCGTCGACCTCGACGAGGCGTACGTCGACGGCCTGCTCGACATCGAGGGGTTCTCCCATCTCGTCCTGCTCTATCAGTTCCACGCGGCCGAGTCCTATGACCTCCAGCCCCAGCCGTTCATGGAGGACACCACTCATGGCGTCTTTGCGACCCGGGCCCCACGCCGCCCGAATTCGATCGGTATGAGCGTCGTCGAACTGGAGAACGTCTCGGATGGAACGCTCTTCGTCTCCGGCATCGACGTGCTCGACGGCACGCCGCTGCTCGACATCAAGCCCTACGTGCCGGACTTCAACGGGGTCGAGTCGGCCCGGATCGGCTGGCTAGAGGACTCGATCGAGAACGAACGCCGCCGGACCGCCGACGATCGGTTCCTCGACTGACCGGGAGACGCGGGTTTTTACTCCCGGCTCGCATTCCTCTCACACATGGGAGACGCCGAGTCAGTACGAGGGTCGGGCTTTGTCGAGCGAACGCGGGTCCGCGAGGCGCTTTCGACGCTCCGTGACGTGACGACAGTCTCGACTGGCACCGAGACGGTACCGCTCGAGGCGGCAGACGGCCGCGTTCTCGCCGAAACCGTCGAATCACCGCGAAACGTGCCGGACTTTCCGCGCGCGGCCATGGATGGCTATGCGGTCCGGGCCGAGGACACGTTCGGTGCGGCCGACCGCTCACCCGCGACGCTGAAAGTCGATGCGGACACAGCCGGGCCCGAACGGGCCACCTGGGTCCACACTGGAAGCCCGGTTGCCGAGCCGGCCGACGCCGTCGTCAAGACCGAGTACGCGCGCGAGGTGGGTGATGAAGTCGAGATCAGCAGGGCCGCGGCGGTCGGCCAGAACGTTAGCGACGTGGGCGAGGACCTGGAGGCCGGCCAGCACCTCTTCGACCCCGGGCACCGCCTTCGACCGTCCGATCTGGCGCTGCTTCGCTCGGTCGAGGTCGAGACCGTCACCGTCAGGGAGCGCCCCGACGTGGCCGTCATTCCGACCGGGGAGGAACTCGTCGAGAGCGACCCCGATCCGGGCGAAGCGATCGAAACCAACGGGATCATGGTCTCCTCGCTGGTCGAGCGTTGGGGCGGGGATGCCACCCATCACGAGGTGGTGACCGACGACCGAGAAGCGCTCGCCCAGGCCATCGAGGCCGATCTGGATGCCGATTTGATCGTGACGACTGGCGGCTCTTCGATCGGGAAACGGGATCTGCTCCCGGCCGTCGTCGAAGATCTAGGTGAGTTGCTCGTCCACGGTGTCGCTCTCAAGCCCGGCCACCCCGTCGCGCTGGGGCAGGTCGAGGGGACGCCGGTGTTGATGTTGCCGGGCTATCCCGTGGCCTGCATCGTCAACGCCTGGCAGTTCGTCCGGCCGATTCTCAACTGGACAGCGGACACGGAACCGGACGAACCGGCTCGGGTCGATGCGACACTGAGTCGGAAGATCCGCAGCGAACCTGGAATCCGGAGCTGTGTCCGGGTCACCGTCGAGGACGGCGAGGACGGGCCGGTCGCCGAACCGGTCCACGAGAGCGGCGCGAGCATTCTGTCGAGTGTCTCGCTGGCGGACGGCTGGGTCCAGGTTCCCGAATCGATCGAGGGATACGACGCGGGTGACACCGTGACGGTGGAATTCTGGGAGGCGCTGCCATGAGCGAACGCAAACAGTTCCGCGATCTGGCCGAGCCGGCTGAACTGCACGCGGCGATCGACGCCCTCGGGATCGACCCGGGCACGCAATCAGTGCCGCTGATCGAGGCCGACGGCCGGGTCGCAGCTGAGCGCATCGACGCCGGAATCGACGTCCCGGGATTCGATCGGTCGACGAAGGACGGCTATGCGGTCCAGGCCGCGGACACCTTCGACGCCTCGGAGGGCGATCCGTTCGTGGCCGACCTGCTGGGAGTGGTCGAAGCCGGGGACAAACCGAAGACGGACGTCGAGTCTGGTGGCGTGGTAAGCGTCGCGACCGGGGCACCGGTCCCACCCGGGGCCGATGCGGTGATTCCGGTGGAGCGAACGACGCGGCTGCAGTCTGGGGCCGAGCCCCGAATCGAGATCCGGACCGCCGTGGCCCCAGGTGATAACATTATGCACAGCGGCGACGACGTGGCCGCAGGCGATCGAGCGATCGGCCCGGGAACGGTACTCACGACCCGGGACGTTGGTCTGCTGGCGGCGATCGGCGTCGAGGAAGTGCCAGTCGTGGAACGGCCGACAGTGGGAATCGTCTCGACCGGGAACGAACTTGTTCGCCCCGGTGAGCCCCTAGACGACGCGCGCGGCCAGATCTATGATCTCAACACGTACGCGCTGGCAGCGGCGGTCCGGGCGGCGGGTGGCGAGCCGGAAGTCGTGCCCCACATCGCTGACGACTACGATCGGATGCACGAGACGCTTGAATCCGTTGGCGAACGGTGTGATCTGGTGCTCTCCTCCGGATCGACCAGTGCGAGCGACGCCGACGTGCTCTATCGGGTGGTCGAGGACCACGGGAGCCTCGATCTGCACGGCGTCGCGGTCAAGCCAGGTCGCCCGACGATCGTCGGCGAGATCGCCGACACGGCTTACATCGGCCTGCCCGGGAACCCGGTCTCGGCCCTGAGCATCTTCCGGACGTTCGTCGCGCCGGCCATCCGCGAGGCGGCAGGCCGGCCTCCCGAATCGGCTCCCACACTGGAGGGAGAGATGGTGGCACCCAAGCGCTACACGGAGGGCCGGACTTACCTGCTTCCGGTGGCGGTCATCGAAGACGAGTCCGGATCCGTGTTGGTCTACCCGGTCGACAAGGGCAGCGGCGCGATCACCAGCCTCACCGAGGCCGACGGCGTCGTAGAGATGTCTCCGGAGACAGAACTGCTCGAACGTGGTCAGTCGGTCACCGTGGATCTGTTTTCGGGTGACACCCGGCCCCCTTCAGTGCTCGGAATCGGTGAGTCAGACCCCCTGCTCTCCCGGCTCCTCGACCGAATCGATGGCCCACGCTATCTTTCACATGGCAGCCGCGAGGGGCGGCGACGGTTCCGGGACGGAATCCCTGATTTCGCCCTGCTGGCCCCCGGCGACGCCGAAGCGGTGGATGGCGAGGTGCTGGGAACGTTCGACCGCGAGTGGGGGCTGATCGTGCCGTCGGGCAATCCGGCGAACGTTTCTGAACTCGCCGACCTTCTAGGGGCTGAGTCCTTCTACAACCTTCCGACCGTCTCCGGCCTGCGTTCGGCACTCGACGAGGCACTGGCCGACTTGGCCGCGGAACGGGACGTCTCGGAAGCCGAACTCGCCGACCGGATTCCCGGCTACGACCGAACCGTGACTGGCGTTCGGAGTCCGGCCAGACGGGTTGCACAGGGAACGGCGACGGTCGGTCTGGGGCTCCGGTTCGCGGCGAGTGAACTCGACGTGGACTTCGTTCCACTCGGCACCCAGACACTCACGGTCGTCGCCGCACCGGACCGCGTCGAGAAACCCGGCGTCAGGGAGCTTCAGACGGTTTTGGAGACCGACCTGGCGGGAGTTATCGACTCGACACCGGGCTACGCTCCGTAAGGAGTCTACTCTTCGGCTCCCTGGAACAGGTCGAGGACGTCGTTTACGACCGGGTTATCGGCAGCCACCAGATATCGGCGACCGGCGACGATCTTCTCCTCGGCCTGAGCGGCGACGTGGCCGTTGGTCTGTGAGATGATCTGTACGCCTTCGGGGAACTCGATCTCGGAGATCCGCTTGCCCTTGATGGGGGCGTCGTATCCGACCTGAATGTCCAGGATCTCCAGGTCGCCGGTCACGTCCTCCAGCGTGCGGACGTTGCTTCCACTGATCGCGTTGACGGCCGCCCTGATGCTCGCGCGTTCGGGGAAGTAGACCTGGTCGACGAAGTCGGCGTATTCATCGCCACACTCGTCTTCGATCCGGGCCACCGTGCGGAGGTCCGGATCGATCTGCTTGGCGACCAGACAGACCGCGAGGTTGGTGTCTTCCCGGTCGGTCAGCGCGGCGATCGTTTCGGTGTCGGGTCGGAGGGCGGCTTCGATAACCGAGGGCCGGGTCGCGTCCCCCGCGACGAGTTCGAAATCGCGATTAGTCTCGTGTGCCTCGTCCGGATCGCGTTCGATGACGGTGACCGGTCGTCCCCGGTCAGCGAATCGTTTCGCGACACGGCGTCCGACTCGGCCGCCACCGGCGACGAGTACATGGTCAGTTTTCGTCATGGGCATTCATACCGGACGGACCCTCATAAACGTTCATTATGGAACGCGGCTTGGGTGCGGGTTTATCTACCCAGCGCGCCTTCACAGTTGTATGCCCGAAGAAGTACGCTTCGAATCCGAACAGCACCAGAGCCGCGAACAGGTCGCAGACGCCCTCTCGGCGGTCGCGTCGAAGTTGCGAGCCGGTGAACCGATAACCCTCCGGACGGGCAACGATTCGTACACTGCCGATCCGCCGGCCCACCTCACCTTCGAAGTGAAAGCGGAACGAGAAGGGCCGGTGGACGGCCCCGGCGAGCTTAGCGTGGAGTTCGAGTTGGAGTGGCCCGAGGACGGCGGTGACGGGGCCGAATCGGGCGGCGAGCTCGAAATCGAGTAAGGGGGATTTTCACTGGACCGGCTGGAAGAGTTAAGGCCGGGGCGGGAGTAGCGGGTCCAACCAACGACATGGCCTGTGCTCTCCGGTCGTCGTCGGTCCGCAGGTGGTTGCATGCCTAGCCGAGGCTGGGGGTCTGGGGACGTATTGAGCAGACGGGTCGGCGCCCACATCGACGAACTCGTCCCGAAAACCATCGGGGACGTCGACTCGGTCCAGTTTACCGGGACTGGCGCCATGCGGAACTGTATTCTCCCCGAATCTGCAGTCGGCGGTATTATCGAACTTCGTGCCCAGGTTGGGGAACACTCCCAGTTCGAACTGACAGTCACCCAACGGATGCAGAAACGTCGTGGCGGCTCTGAGGGGGAATCACCGGACTGGACGATCGAGACGACGTTCGCCCGGACCGAACAGTCCGGACACACGAAACTGGATCCGTTTCATTACGCCGTCGCTGTCAGAGAACAGACTCCCGCGGGGGCAACTTCGGAATCGACTGTTCGCTCTCTCGAAGCGATCGCCACCCACGATGGGTACGGCCACGAGGAGAGTATCGCTGCGCTTCTCCTGACCGAGATCGTCGCGAATCGGAAAGCCAGCACAGACAGTGAGCGTTCGAGCCGCGTCTCACATGCGGGTTCGCTGGCGATGCTGGGATCGTTCAACAGTGCCGTCGATCAGGGCCGAATCCCCTGGGATGAGGGGTCTTTGGACTGGCAGACCGTCGATGAGTTGCTCGGCCCCGACGCGGAGACGCTGGCTGCCACGGTGAACGTCGAGACGGCCGTTTCCGAGACACAGCGTCGGGCGGCAGCCAAGGGCCGTCATTTCCCAGCGGCGACGGCGGCCGATGGAAATTCGGACGCTAACCCAGGGACTACCGAACAGCTGAGTGAACTGCTGGCCGAAATCCAGTCGGTGACCCTGGAGATCGACGGACCGACCATCACCGCTTCGTCGGCCACCGTGAAACGTCAGCGGGCGCGTCTCGAATCCATGCTGGAGTCATATCCGGAGCGGTTTTCGGCGGCGCTCCGGGACGGAAACTTCGGTATCGCCGCCCGGGCTGCGGCGGACGTATCGGAGCCCTACGAGAAGCTGGTTCTCGTCTATGCCTTTGCCGAACTATATCACGCCATCGAGGAGTTACAGCGATCCGAGGCGGCCGTCCGGCAGATCGCAGCGGCCATAACTGCCTTCGGGACGGCGATCGATCGGGGCAACGCCGAAATGGCCGAACTGTCGCTGAAACGGGCCTCCGATGCCTTCGTCGTCGTCACCAAACAGCTCGTCAACGGCGCGCAACCGAGACTGGACGATCTTAGAGGCGTGCTAACGTACCACGATCTCGGCGATACGTTCGACCGACACGTCGATCGCCGGGAGGAACTCGGCAGAAGTGCTCGTTCGGAGTACGACGCCGTCGCCGATGGCCTCGTAGCTGCGGCTCGACGACAGCACGAACGTGCGGAGAAAGCCCGGGAGGCCTTCTACCTGTTCACGAACGAACGCAGTCGCTGAGTGGTGTGAAAACGTAGTTCGTCCAAATCGGACGAATCGCTTAGTTCCGAACGACGTTCGTGGCGCGCGGGCCCTTGGGAGCCTGCTCGATGTCGAAGTCGACGTCCTGTCCTTCCTCGAGGTCCGGGCCACCGACGTCCTCCATGTGGAAGAAAACGTCTTCGTCCGCGTCCTCAGTCTCGATGAATCCGTAACCGCCCGTGTCGTTGAAGAAATCAACCGTGCCGTTTGCCATTGCAAATTAACACAGGCCCGACACTCGGATAACCCTTCCGAGGGTCACGGTACCACGAGGGGGAGCCAATGCTTCGAGTTGTGTGGTAAAGTGCCGCATAATCCGCGTGTCTGCTCGAAGCACTCGATTAATCCGAGTTAATCCGCAATTACTCGAATTTAATTCGAATTGACTGTCGGCACCATTCATATGCACGCCGCGTTCAGTAACGTGTGCCCCTGGAGGCCGCCCGGGGGGTGGGTCAGGCCGCCCACCAAGGGGGAGCCTTCAGGGTACGGGGAGAGGGGGATCCGGCCCGCCGCCCACACTACCGCCACCACCCACCCGAGTCACCTTGCTGGTCCCGTAGCACCTGACCAGTCGAGGGGCGTGGATTTCCTGTACTCACTTCCAATTCCGGGACCAAAAACTGAGTGGGCAGTGGTCTCACGCCGAGGTATGACCTCGAGATCGACGGCGGCGGGTTGCTCTACGTGCTCGGGGTCGGTTTTGCGTTCGCTGCGCTGGCTCACCCGACCCGGACCGTTCCGTCATTGGAAATCCCGATATTTGTCACGTGGATCGCGTCGTCGGTTGACTCGAAGGTGTGGGTTATGGTGGTGGAATTTCCGTCGACGGTCACTTTGACATCAAATTCGCCAGTTTGGTTAAACTCTGCCAAATTGAGATCGGTTTCTGCCTCAATAGTTCGTCCGTCAGAGTAGACGAGTCCAGTCTCATCCGAGATTTCCACGACGACCGCGTGATCCGTATTATCCTGGTTGACGAGTTTCAGCTCCCGACTCGTGTCAGTGTCACTAAGGGGCCCCGAACAGCCGGCAGTGACGACGAGCAACCCGACAAAAACACTCAGGACGACGTATCGGTATCTCTGAGGCACATTGAAGGCTAGTCGCCAGTTCCTGAAAAATCCCTGGCACGGTCAGACTCCTCTTTTAGCCTTCCCGGATACTACAAGCAGACATTTGTCAGACTCATGGTCAACTTGGAACCATTTCGGAACCAAATCCTTCGGAAAATATGCTAACTCCTCCATTTTCGTCCCACCAGATGAAGCCGCCATTACTCAGAATGGCGATTTGGGGAGTACGAAGAAGGGAGTGGGGCCGGAGGGATTTGAACCACGGTCGGAGCAAAGCTCCGCTCTGGTTCAAATCCGCAACCCACACAGAATTGACCTCTCGCTCGGCGCCGTTGCGCCTCGGGAGTGAAGGGAGTGGGGCCGGAGGGATTTGAACCCCCGATCGACTGATATCCCCGGTACGCCTCGGCACTCCAGAGGGTCGTCATCGCGAACGAGGGCCAGTCGAACGCTCGGTATACCAGTCTGGAGTGTCGTCGTCGGCAAACCTCTGGAGTCAGTCGCCATTCCTGGCTTGGCCACAGCCCCGTACCCCCTGATTGTCGGGTACGGCTAAAGGGCGTTACGATTCGAGTCAAACCCAGGGGGCCCGATCTTCCTCGCCCTCCCCCGGGTAGCCGTACTGATCCTTGGTCTCCTCGTCGGTGGTCGTGACACCGTCCGATCCGCCGTCGGTCGAGGTCGGGGTCCGGGGCGTGAGCGTCTCGGTTGCGGACTCCTCGGACTCGTCCGTCGGGTCGATCGCCAGGAGCGCGGCCATGGCGAACACCGGCAGCGGGGCTTCGGTGGGCACGAGCCCGATGATCGAGAGCGCGAGTGTCCCCAGTGCGACCGCGCTGCCGAAGCGGAAGCGGTCGATATCGACCATGTGCTCGATCCGCGGGCGAAGCAGGACCAGGAGCAGGGCGAAGCCGACGCCCGTGCCACCGGCGGCCATCGCCCGGGCCACGAGTTCGAGATCCGTCGTGACCGCGACGGAGAAGGCTCCGGGGTTGAGGCTGGCGATGGCACCCAGGCCGATGATCACACTCGCGCGCGGCAGATATTCCCCGATGGTCGAACTGGCGGTCTTCGCGGCGATCGCCACGATGACGATGGCCGCAAAGCGCTCGAAGATGACCACGTCGATGATACTCGCGATAGTCGGGGCCATCGCGGCTTCCAGGCCCGCGATCAGGATCAACGGGATCCCGACCATGAGGACCTCCTTTGACTGCTGGATCGGATCGGCCTCCATCTCGACGAGGACGACGGCCACGGTGGCACTGCCACCGAAGACCAGCAATCCAACCTGGAGGATCCCAACCGTACTCGAGAGCGCGTCTGCCAGGACGAGCGCCGGGAAGATCCCGTCGATGAGCGGGAGGAGCATGACCGTCGCCAGGAGCTTGGTGGCACCGCCCACCTGCTGCTCCAGGCGAAGCGCGATCGGGTGGCGAGAGCTACTCATCGACTAGGCTGGGTGCCCGTAACCATGTGGGTGCTGGCGATGTATGCGGTGATGCCTGCGACCGTCGGCCCGCATGAGCCAGACCGAATTCCCCGCGTTCACATTCTGTTTGCCGAAAAATGTGTTGTCGCCGGTGGCGAGAGGCTGTTCGCCGGCGATGCATTCGGCAATGGAACTGACGGGGTCCATACACGTATGTCGGTCGGGTTCCCTCATAAATATAGCGTGAGAGGCGGGCACACGGTGCGCACGGCGTTCGGTTTTCGTTTCTCGCAACCCTTTTGACCCAGCAGTTGTTGCGTACTACATGGCGAAGGATTCTCCCCCGGCAGGGACGTTCACCGAGAAGCTGCAGGTCCCGGAGGCACTCACGTTCGACGACGTACTGTTGCGACCGGCCGAGAGTCGTGTCGAGCCCGACGAGGCAGACGTGAGCACCAGGGTCTCGAAGAACATCGAACTCCAGATTCCCATTCTCTCGGCGGCGATGGACACCGTCACCGAGGCCGAAATGGCGATCGGGATGGCTCGAGAGGGTGGGCTCGGCGTGCTCCACCAGAACATGAGCACTGAACAGGCCGTCGCGGAGGTCGAGCAGGTCAAGCGAGCGGACGAGACCATCATCCGCCGCGAGAACGTCGTCACGGCTGCCCCCGACCAGACGGTCAGCGAGGTCGATGCGATGATGAGTGCCGAGGGCGTGAGCGGCGCCCCGGTCGTCGACGAGGACGACTCGGTGCTTGGCATCATCTCCGGGACGGACATCCGTCCGTACCTGGAAGTCGGGGACTACGACGCGGTTCGCGAGGCCATGACCGACGAGGTCATCACGGCCGGCGCTGATGTTACCCCGCGGGAAGCGCTGGAGCTCATGTACGAGCACAAGATCGAGCGGGTCCCCATCGTGGACGAGGACGATCGCCTGGTCGGCCTGGTCACGATGCAGGGGATCCTCGCCCGGCGCGAACACGAACAGGCTGTTCGTGACGATCAGGGCCGGCTTCGGGTCGGTGTAGCCGTCGGTCCGTTCGAACAGGATCGAGCCGTGGCCGTGGACGAGGCCGGAGCCGACGCCATTTTCATCGACACCGCTCACGCGCACAACCTCAACGTCGTCGACAGCGCGCGCGAGATCAAGGACATGGTCGACGCCGATGTCATCGTCGGTAACATCGGGACCGAAGAGGCCGCCCGTGACATCGTGGACTTCGCTGATGGCCTCAAGGTCGGGATCGGCCCGGGGAGCATCTGTACCACGCGGGTGGTTAGCGGGGCCGGAATGCCCCAGGTCACTGCCGTCGCCGAGGTAGCAGATGTCGCCGCCGAGGAGGACGTGCCGGTGATCGCCGACGGCGGTATTCGGTACTCCGGGGACGCCGCCAAGGCACTCGCAGCAGGGGCCGATGCAGTGATGCTGGGATCGTACTTCGCTGGAACCGACGAAGCGCCCGGCCGGGTGATTACGATCCAGGGCAAGAAGTACAAGCAGTACCGCGGCATGGGCAGTGTTGGTGCGATGCAGTCCGGCGGTGGCGAACGCTATCTCAAAGAGGAGACAGAGGACGAGGACGACTACGTGCCGGAAGGTGTCGAAGCCGCGACCCCGTACAAGGGCCCGCTTGCGAACGAACTCCACCAGCTCGTCGGCGGCATCCAGTCCGGGATGGGCTATGCCGGGGCTCACAGCGTGACCGACCTGAAGGAGAAGGCTCGATTCGTCCGGGTCTCACAGGCCGGCCAGCAGGAGAGCCACCCCCACGACGTGATGATTACCGACGAGGCGCCGAACTACAAGCCTCAGCGGGACTGAGTTTGCCCGCTCTCAGTTGAGGTACAGCTTTCCGAGCCGGTAGACCCCGTATATCGAGACGAGCACGAGCAGGAGCGCGACGACGGCGAACGTGATCTGCCCTGTTTCCAGCCAGCCGCCGGTGAAGACGATGGCCCCCAGGAAAAACAGGATCGGCACCAGAACGTCAGCCAGGAGGTTTGCGTCTTTCATACGGAATGGGTCCGATCGTGGTACGACGCTTTCGTGTGCATACTGTTGACTGACCGATTCTGGCCTGTTGGTCTTCAAGATTCCCAAAATACGTGACCGGTGGGACCTGCCGAAACTCGGAACCGTGAACGCGTTGCTGCTCGTTCGGTCCGATCCGTTTTTGTTACTTACTTCGAGGCATTTTCAGCACCAGCGCCAGCACCCTGGCCCGCCGCGCCAGCATGTTCACTTCCGCCAGGGGTCAGTTCGCTGATGGTCTCACCCAGTCCATCCTCGCCCGTCGAGTTTCGAACTGTGTCCAGCAATTCAGTGACGAAGTCGGGCACCTGTGCGGGCAGGTCACTCGGCGGGCCGGCCTGCAGCAGCGTCTGTCCCGCGTCGGTCGCGACCGTCAAGATCGTAAGTGGGTCTGCTTCGATCATCGCGACTGAGCGTATTCGACTGGGACACAAAAGGGGGGAACGCCCTGAACTCGATTTCAAACGGATTGGTCCCGATTTGGAAATCGGTTGTCGCCGTTCTATCCCAGTACGTGGCGGTCGACGGGATTTCAGTCGGATTCATCGAAACGTTGGGTTTTCTCGCTTCTGCGCGTTCCGCGCCTGGGTCTAAGTGTAGTCCCCAAAACTCACCCTGCCAGTGCGATGTCCAGATAGATCATGATGATGACGCCGGCCAGCAGTCCGAGGGTCGCCACACGTTCGTACCCGCTCCGGTGTGTCTCGGGGATGATTTCATCGGAGATCACGAACAGCATCGCGCCCGCGGCAAAGCCCATGGCGTAGGGGAGCAGGGGCTCGACAGTCGAGACGGCGAGGGCTCCAAGCACCGCGAGTGGAATCTCCACCGCTCCGGCACGAATTCCCGCTATCGCTGCGTAGAGTCGCCGATCCAGGCCGGCGTTGATCGCAGCGACCGATACGGCCAGTCCTTCGGGGATGTTCTGCAACCCGATCGCGAACATCAGGGACAGCGCGCCACCGAGTTGGTCGACCGCTCCCCCAGCGGCCCCGAATCCCACTCCCACGGCCAGTCCTTCGGGCATGTTGTGCAGCGTAATCGCCAGAATGAAAAGCACCAACCCGGACAGTCGATCCTCGGAGATGGGATGTGTCTGGCCCTGTTTCGCCGCGTCCGATCGTGGTCGTCCGGTCAGCAGGTAGTGTGCGTGGGGAACAAGTTTGTCCGCCCGATCGAGGAAGAGTGCACCGAGGCCCACTCCAATGAGTGTCGGAATCGGGTTCCCACCGGAGTACTGCTCGATTCCCGGGATGATGAGGCTGGTGAACGCCGCAGCGAGCATCACGCCGGCCGCGAATCCCAACATTCCGTCGAGTGCTCTCTCGGAGGGGTTCCGCCAGACGAGAACGAGCGAGGCCCCGAGCAGGTTCATGAACGCGATGACGAGGCCGCCAGCGAGCGCCTGAATCACTGGGGAGTGGCCGACGAGTCGGACGAAGGCCTCGCTGAGTTCGATCGCCATTCCCTACCGGGTAGTTACTGTCGATCGGCTTAAGATTACGCGTTGTTTTGGAGCTGATCGAGCAACGGCCGACGCCGCTTTTCAATGCGATGGCGGAGTCGTTGCCGTCGCTGGTCGAGGTGGACTTTGTCGGAGTGCGGTTCGTTAGTTTCAATCGAGGGATTCACGCGCGTAGCGACGTCTTCCAGCGGCCAGCGGGGTTCAACCCCCAGGTGATCCCACCGGTCCGAATCTGGTGGGGTGACCGGCTCGATGGCCACTACGAAGCCTTGTGATACTCAATGAGGGCAGGTATGCCGCAGCTGTCTCGGAGATCTCGACAGGCCGCTCGCTTGCCCGTTTCGAAGAAGACGACCGACGGATGGTGGTTCCATCCGACTTTTTTGCCCAGCTCTTTCTGGTTTACTGACACTCGATCGGGGCAGCCGGCACCGAAAAAGGCATGGAAAGCTACGGCCTTTCGACGGTTCCAAAATGAATTCTGATTATTAATTTCGGCCGTCAGTATAACAAAACTCCTTGGTATATCAGGTAACACCTAAAGCTGTGGAATACCACTCACTAGTTGAAACAACGAGGTATCGGTCGCCAATTGTCAATGATCTAAACGAAACAAGCAAACTAATGAATGGTAACAATACCCAACGCAGCGTCGAGTTGATCCACTCGGGCATCCCGGAACTCGACGATTTGCTACGAGGTGGGTATCAACGCGGCCGTGTCTATCTTGTTCAGGGCGTATCCGGCTCGGGAAAAACGCTGATCGGACAGCATTTCCTCGAAGCAGGCCTTGAAAACGACGAGACCGTCGTCTACATTCACGGCGAGGAGTCCCAACGCGATATCCTCGCCAATTCACACCAGGTGGGTCTGGAGATCGGGGACGCGGAGTTTCTCGATATCGGCCCCGGGACTGATTTTTTCGCGGATGACGTCGCTTACGACCTGGTCGAGACGAGCGAGATCGATGCCGAGCGGTTCACCGAGGACATCCACGCCGTCATCAAGGAAACGGACCCCTCGCGGGTGTTGCTCGATCCGATCACGCAGTTGCAGTACGTGGAGCGTGACGAGTATCAGTACCGGAAACGCCTCCAGTCGTTCATTCGATTTCTGAAAGACCGGGACATTACCATCCTCGTCACCCGGACGATCCGCTCCGATCTGAACCGGGGTGGGACAGTCCAAACTGATATCGCATCCCTGAGTGACGGGATCATCTCGCTTCACCTGGATGAGGGCGAACGACGAATTGGGATCCAGAAACACCGGGGAATCGGCCAGCGTGACGGCACCCACGGCCTGGAAATCCGAGATCACGGTGTCGAAGTGTTTCCCCAGCTGATTCCGGACCATAGCGAGCGGACCTTCGAACCGCAACTGAACTCCACCGGCCACGACGGACTGGACGGGCTGCTCGAGGGCGGGTTGGAACAGGGGTCCATCACGTTCGTTAGCGGGCCGACAGGCATCGGCAAATCCACGATCGGCGCCCAGTTGCTCGAAGGCGCGCTCAGAAGTGAGGGCAACGCGCTCGGCTATCTCTTCGAGGAGTCAGTCGACCAATTCAGGTATCGCGCCGACAATCTCGGCATTCCGGTGTCGGAGTACCTCGAACAGGACGAGTTCCGCCTCAAAGAAATCGAGCCACTCGTTCTGTCGGCCGAGGAATTCACCAGAATCGTGCTGCAGGACGTCGCCGAGATGGACGCCAACATGGTGTTGATCGACGGGTTGTCCGGGTTCAAGATCTCTCTGCAAGGGGACAAACAGCGGCTGGTCCGTCGGCTCCACGCACTCACTCGCGAACTGAAGAACAAGGGGGTGTCCGTGGTCATTACGGACGAGAACCAACAGCTCACCGGCAATCACAACCCGACGAGCGAAAACACCAGCTATCTGGCGGACAACATTCTCTTTCTCTCCTACATCGAGTTGCAAGGCGAGTTGCACCGGACGATCGGCGTGTTGAAGAAGCGATTGGGGAGTTTCGACAGGCGGTTTCACCGGTTTTCGATCGTCGAGGACGAGGGTGTCGTCATCGAGTCCCCGTTCGACGACGTGCAGGGAATCCTACAGGGACGACCAACACACGTCACGGACAATGAGTGACGACGGCGGCAGTAACGAAAGCCGGGCAACGATTCAACTGGTGGTCAACGAGCGGGGCGACGAGCAAGCGTTGACCCACCTCCTGCGAGATCGGTACGAAGTCATCGTCGATGAGACACTCCAGTCGGCTGATTGCTACGTCGTCGACATCGCCAAGTTGCCGACGTATTCCGAGGCCCTTCGGGACCAAAAATCCAGTGCCGATCCGGCCTTTCTCCCGACGCTGTTGATCCAGCGTCCATCCTCGTCCATCGACGTGGACCCCTTCGAATCCGGGGCCGACGGCGTGGCCCTCGTGGACGAATCCATTCAGGCGCCAGTCGGGAAGGCAACCCTCGAACGCCGGCTGGACAATCTTCTCACACGCCGCGACCAGTCGCTGGCTCTGCAAAGCGAATTTCAGACCGTCCAGACCAAGTTTCGGCGACTCTTCGAGAGCATCCGCGATGCGATCGTCGTCGTCAATACTGATCGTGAGATAGTCAATTGCAACCAGGCGTTTACCGACTTGTTCGACTACCAGTTCTCGGAGATCGAGGGCCAACCCGTCCACCGAATTTTTGAAACGGCCCGCGAGTACCAGGATCTGGTCGCAGAATTCGAGGGGCAAGTAGACGATTCCGGTGTCGTGCCGGCAGTTTCGTACGAAACCAAATCCGGGGCGGTGTTTCCCGGCGAAACTCGGGTCTCACGTCTCCGAGACGAGTTCGGCGCCGGGCAGGGTTACATCGCGATCATTCGGGACGTCTCGGAGCGCCTGGAACGACAACGCGAACTGAAACGGTACGAAGCCGCGGTCGAGGGGTCGAGTGACATGCTCGTTGCGCTGGATCGGGAGGGAGCGGTAGTCTTTGCGAACGAACAGTATCGGAACCTTCTCGGGGTGAGCGACGACATCGCCGGCACGCATCTTCGTGAGATTCTGGGGGAGGACATCTACGAGACGGCTGAAACTTACCTCCAGCAGGCCCTGGATGGTGAGTCTGTGGCATACGATCGCGTACAGCCCGACCGGAACGGCGACCCTCGAACACTGAGCGTCCACTATTACCCCCTTCGTGAAGGTCAGACCGAGGAGATAACCGGCGTGTTCGCCTCGATCCGTGACATTTCGGAACGGGAAAAGCGAGAACAGAAACTCCGCAAGTTCAAGCAAGCCGTGGACGCCGCCGGACATGCCGTGTATATGACTGATCCGGACGGCGACATCACGTACGCGAACGCGGCCTTCGAGGACATTACGGGCTACTCACCGACGGACGCGATCGGGCGGAATCCACGCATCCTCAAGTCCGGCGAGATGTCCGAGGACTACTACGAGGCCCTCTGGAACACTGTGACCGAGGGGGCGATCTGGGAAGAGGAAGTCCGCAACAAAACGAAGGGTGGTGACACGTATCATGCGCATCAGACGATTGCACCGGTGACAGATCAGGACGGAGATATCGAGGGATACGTGGCGATCCAGACGGACATCAGCGAGCAAAAGGCGAACGCCGAAGAGATACGACAGCTTTCCGAGGTGCGGCGAATTTCCTCGGAGGTAAATCAACTCATCGCGAGAATGGGGCCGCGGGAGGAGGTTCTTCCACAGATCCTTGACAGCATCGCGTCGAGTGACCGGTTCGGCTGCACGTTTTTTGCCGAACTGGACGCGGGCGCGGTGGACTTCCGGTGTGAATCCGGCTCCGAACTGGACCGAGTGGCCGTCGGACAGTTCCACACTGATAGGTACGTCAAAGCGGTGACGGACGCTGGGGTATATCACATTAAAGACGTTACCACTGGGCCCTTTCAGCAGCATGTCGAGCCAGGGCCCCCTCACGAGGGCTATGGTATCGAAGTCGCCCACGACGAGTACACGTATGGCGTCTTGACCGTTCACTTTCCCCCGGACGAACCCGCGAGTGACGAGGAGATCCAGTTGCTCACCGACCTGGCCGACGATATCGGGCTCTATCTCCACGCCAAGGAAACCGAGGAGGAACGGCAAACCTTCGCGGAAATCGTCCAGCAGATCGACGATCCGATCATGTTGCAGGGTCTCGACGGGAAATTCGAGGTGATCAATCCGGCGGTCGTTCGCCACGCCGATCTTCCGAAGGAGGAACTCCTCGGCCGAGACGAATTCGCATTTATGGAACCGGCGGATGCAACCGAGATATCGAGGCAGAAAGACCGGGTTCTGAAGCATGAAGCAGCCATGGAGTACGAGATGCAGGTATCGCTACCGGAGACGGGCGAGCGCGTCTTTAGCACGACGCGCTATCCCCACTACGATCTCGACGGGGAGTTAGACGGCACGATAGCGATCTGCCGGGACGTCACGGATCTGAAAACCCGAGAGGAACACCTCCGAGTCATTGACCGGCTTCTCAGACACAATCTGAACAACGACATGACCGTGATACTCGGCAACGCCGAGCAGATCCGAGCGGACCCCGAAGCGGATGTGTCCCAGCTTGCAGAGCGGATCATTGATACTGGCACCGGGTTGGTGGAGTTAGCGAAGAAGGAACGACAGATCGTCGAAATTCTCTCGGAGTCGAAGACACCAGCGAAGATTTCCCTCTCGCGACTCGTGACTCAGATCCGGCAGCGACTCAATGATCAATATCCGAACGGCACCGTCGTCGTAGAGGGATCTCTTGACTCGGCAATCCAGGCAGTCCCGCAAATCGAACAGGCGCTTTGCGAATTGCTGGAAAATGGCCTGAAACATCACGACGACGAGCGACCGGTGGTGACGGTAGCGACAGAGCGGGACGGGGATCATCTTTCCATTCACATCAAAGATCAGGGCCCTGGAATTCCCAAAATGGAACGGCAGATAATCGAAGGCGACGCCGAGCGAACCGCACTCCTGCACGGGAGCGGCCTGGGATTATGGCTCGTCAAACACATCGTCACCCAATCGAACGGGTCGCTGGAGTTCGAGGAAAACGAACCCCGGGGGAGTGTCATCACGGTCCGGGTGCCGCTCTGGCGTTCCCAAGCACCTTGAATACGCAGCGAGTTATCCAGACGGGTCGGTTCGATCGTGAACACACGGTCGGAGCGAAGCTCCGCTCTGCGTTCAAATCGCTTGCCGCGTTGCTCCTCACCGTCGTTCGTCACAAAAGCGGGCCGGGCGCGATTCTATTATTCGGAAGCCTTCGGGCGATTTGAACGTCAGTTGTCATTGGTTTTCCTCCTTGTTTTGGAGCTGATCGAGCAGGGGGCGACGGCGCTTTTCCATCCGCTGGCGCTGTCGTTTCCGCCGCTGATCGAGGTCGGCTTTGTCGTAGTGCTGTTCGATGGTCTCAACCGATGCGTTCACCCGCGCAGCGACGTCTTCTGGCGGCCAACCCCGGTTCAGCATCCAGGTGATCGCGCCCGTCCGAATCTGATGCGGTGACCGGCTCGATGGACACTGCGAAGCCTTGTGGTAGTCGACGAACGGGCAGGTGTCCCGTGATCGACTGTGGGGACACGGCTGATGCTCGCAGGGAATCGTGACCCGGTAACTCCAGGCCCGAAGCGTCTGAGGAGATGGTCTTCCTCGAGTCGTCGTGAGAAACGGCGATCTCTGATGGTCGTCGACCTTCTTGTGCCGGTGGACTCGAACGTAGGTCCGAAGCACGTCGGCGACGGTCTCGGAGATCCCGACAGGCCGTTCGCCCGCTCGTTTGTTCTTCAATGGAGTCCCACTCCCCGGTCGGTGTCGAAAGTTCACCGTCGGGTCGTCTTCCAGCTCGACGTCCTGGAGATCGAGCCCCCGGATGCCGCCCTGCCTGGCGCCGGTATGCCAGAGAAGCTCGAAAAACGCATGCCGTCGCGTTCCGTACAGCGTCTCGTTGCTCCGGTAGTAATCTAACAGCGCGAGCGCCGCGTCCGCGTGTAGCTTGATGTCGCTGGATCGATCTTCCGGGTCAAGGTCCGGAATCCGGACCGAGTCGGCCAGCCCATCTTCGACGGCACCGATGTCCTCGAGGAACGAAACGAAGCCGTGCAGCGTCCACATCTCGCCCTCGAGTGTGACTGGCTTGATCTCGGCACTCCGATGCTCGTAGTATTCGTCGAGATCGTAGCGACGAAGCTCGCCGACCTGCTCGATCCCGACCTCGTCGAGCCACTCGCGGAACAGCTTGAGCCGGTACTTCCAGCCCTGAATACTCCGGTCGGTCGAATCGGGCCGTCGACGACGAAGGTATCGCTCGATCGCGTCCTCCGGAGCGAGTTCCTCGGGTGAGGGTCGCTCCCGACTCACGCCTCGGTCACCTCGTCGTACAGGTGCAACGCCCCGAGTTCTGCGGAGAGCTCTTTGGCGCAGTCCTCGCAGACGTGAAGATCGGGCCAGGTCTCGCCGTCGAGGGTCACAACCAGGGAGTGCAGGTTCTCTCCTGGATTCACGAGCGGCCGGAACCCACACCGCCAGCAGGTGGGCGGGCCGGAATCACTCATATTCTTGAACCTCCTCGTGACGACAGTCCGGGCAGATCCGCCGGGCGTCGTAGGTTTTCCGGTCACAGAACCGGCAGTCGTAGGGTTCGGGCTCGGTCTGCGGCCCGACCGGGTCGGGATCGTTCCCCAGACTCATGCCTCGCCCTCGCTGCGCCACTCCTGGACATCCTCGACGGTGAGATACGGATCGGATTCGATCTTCTCGATCTCCGACTCGGTGAGCTCGGCCTCACTCATCGAATGTCTCATCCCGTTCGAGGCTGGCGTACAGCTCGCGAAGCTCGGGAATGGAAAATTCGGGCAACGACCGGGACTCGTCGAGTTCTGGGTGAACGCGTCGAATCCGAATCACCACTTCCCGACGGTACCCGGAGGAATCGACACCGAGTCGATCGGCCATGGGTTTGACGACACTCGCATCCAGACGGGTGTAGTCGTACATTTCCAGCCCGAGAAACTCCGTAATGCGTTGGCAGAGGTCCTCGACGGGGTCGTCGTAGGTGATCGCGAGCGGGTCAGTAGAGATACTCATCGCTCCACCTCGTCTCGCTGGATCGCGGGCATCTGAAGCGCCTCGCGGATGTGTTTCCGGACCGCGCTGCTCTCGGTCTTCTCCAAAGCGGCCTCGAGATGATCCTCGCAATCCCAGTGACGGCCGAGGTCCTGGCCGCCGTCCGTCGCGACGGCTTGTTCCTCGTGCATGTGCGCGCAGTTGATACGCTCGCGCTGGCACTGCGGGCACCAGGTGGCCTCGTCGGGTGACTCCCACACGCTCATGCGAGATCACCGTCGGTAGCGACGTGATTCATCGGTGCCTCGAATCGAGGGACGGCACGGGAATAACTCGCCAATAGGCCCTTCCGGAACTTCCGGACCGCAAACCCGAAACGGCTCAGTCGCTCGGCAAATCCATCGAGCGTTCGTTTCGACCACTTCCGGACTGTCTTCCGATCCTGTTCGCCATCGGCATGCGGGAATTTTTCATCCCGTCGCGCGTACTCATACATGGCTATCGTGCTTGTGTCACGAGAGCCCGCGCGGGTCCGCTGCTGTATCAGCGGGACCCGCAACTTCTAACGACCGATCACCGCACGACGACCAGTCGTGTATGCCCTCGCTACTACCACCTTCTAGGTGCATCCCACTTATACTTACTCGTATCAGTAACTACACCAACTTATTTGGAGTTCGGCATCAAATCTTTCGGTGTGAATTTACATGAGTGTTGAGACAGATCAGTTATGCGTCCGAGGGTGTCGTGGATGACCAACGCCGACAATATGATACTTGAGTTCTTCGAGGAAAACCTTCTTGCACTACCTCCTTCGGTGGTGTCTTACCATCTTGATTTTTCAAGAACACACATTCGAAACCGAATGCGAAAACTCGAATCAGAAGGACTTCTGAATAAGGTTCACGAACAACGGGGCTACTATGAGATCACTCAGAAGGGCCTCGACTACCTTGCAGGCGAACTCAAAGCCGAAGATCTTGAGTTCGACGACTGACCGTTGCTATCAATAAGTACCCGGCGTTCCCAGGTAATGATGAGTCGGGCCTGACCACCCGACTGGTGTATGCCCTTACCCACTTTTTTGAGGCGTCGAAATTCCATGTGCCAAGATTGTGTAATTTCCAGCTACACGAATCCGCCAAGGATCAAACCCACCAAGAACCCAAGCAAATGGCCAGTCTCCGATACAGGTCCCAGACCGATTGTAAGGGTTGAAATTGCTATCGAGGCGAGAAGTGCTAAAAGGTATACCCCATACCAAATGTGAAAGGAGGTCGCTCTGCTCGTCCCAACGAGTAGTTGTCTTATATCTCGCAGATACAGACTGATCGTAGCGCCTAAGAGGGCCAATGGAAGATCGGACGCGCCGGCTATGACTGGCAATTCTCCTATGTTTGAATAAATCAGCCATAGCCCTGACGCGGTAACTATGGGCGTCCCAAGCATACCGGCGACCATCACGATACGATACGACCGAACATCAACTGTCCACACTGCATACCCATAGAGAGCGAGACCCGTGACCACTAACCAACTCACATTGGCCCAGAGATGGGCCGCGGAAATATGCCCAAAGAGACGTCCATAAATTGCAATAACTGATGGAGAGCTGAGGTCCAGGACGATCCACTTGGTTGGAATGATAGCTGAATATTGGAGCCCAAGTATCGCGAGCGGGAGTGCCAGCAGGATTGAAAAATCAATCGCAACATCACTCCAACCGAAAGAAATCTCCGAGGCCCTTTCTGCGCTACTCATCTCCAAGTCACCGAATCGATGTCCAGCACCGGAAGGAATCTGTCGGTTCGAACTTAATCCGGTCGTTCTGAAAGCCGGTCGAACTGATCGTTTACAGACTCTTTGCGCCGCTTGGATTCTTCGGCGTCAAACTCGATTTCTCGTATTTCATCCCCCTCACGCACTATCCGAAGGATGGCGTCCACCCTGTCTCCATCACCAGGAAGATCCGTTCGTGGCAGCACGACTTCGTCCACTGTTTCACCATCTGCTTCGAGGAGTATCACAGCTTGATCCCCCTCAAATCGGTCAACGACACCCGTGAATTCCTCACCCATTGTAGCTCTCCTCGGTTATGATTGATCCATTGTCATCACGAACTATGACTGTATCCCCGCCGTTGTTCCAGATTGCCGATTCGGAACCCCAGTAGAGTTCGGACTCTGTGTCATCGCCGCTTCCAGTCCGAAGCGTAAGATCGGTACCCGGATCGAGTGTAACTCCTTCCGGAACGGTGTACGTGGTCCCGACTTCATCGGTGACTGTCCAGCCGGACAGATCGAGACTTGAATCTCCTGTGTTCGAGAAAACCACGTATTCATCATTCAGGTTTTCTCGGTCGTCGCCTTCAGCATCCGCGTGAATTGTGGCAACTGCTAGCTCTCCTGTAGAGCCGCTTCCCGACTCCGTCGTCGTAGATTCGGTTTCGCCACCATCCGCGATGATCTTCGATTCGCCGCCAGACGAGACGTCAAGCACAAACCGATCGGTCAGCGTCGAATAGGGGCCGGCTGTGGTGCCCTCTCCATCCCGAAGCTGGAGTGGCTCTGTCGGACCGTCATACTCCGTTGCGACTCGGAGATGGGTTCCATTTGAAGTCAGTTTGGTCGTACCATGCGTCCCCGTCCAATAGGTACGAACCTCTTGGGCGGCCAGCCGCTGAAGGGTTTGCTCGTTTGGATGACCGTATTGGGAGTCGTATGCGCTGGTGATCGTCGCGATACGAGGGTCTACTGATTCCAGGAACGATTCGGTCGAACTCGATGCACTCCCGTGATGACCTGGAACCAGTACCGTAGAATTCAGCTGCTCGCCGTACTCGTCGACGAGATACGATTCACTGTCGGATTCGGCATCACCCGGAATCAGCACACTCGTTCCGCCATGGGCGATGTGGAGGACGAGACTGTTCTCGTTTCGATCTTCGTTGTCCACGTAGCCCTCAGGTGGGCCAAGAATCTGGACGGTTGCATCCTCCAGAGGAATTGTATCGCCAGCGAAGGATTTGTAGAGAGTGACATCGTGTGCCTCGATCGCGTCCAGGTAGTCCTGATAGGTCTGCGAGGTCGAGGTAATGCCGGGATCATACACGACGCCAACCCCCTCTCCCTCGGTTTCGAGATGGTTGATTATCTCGGCATGGCCACCGATGTGGTCTGCATCCGGGTGAGAGGTCACCAGGTAGTCGATTCGCTCGATTCCAAGCTGGTCGAGCGTATTGAGCACAGTTTCACCCTCGGCTCGCCAATCACCTGAGTCAACTAAAAGGGTCTCTCCGGTTGGCCCAACTACTAGAATACTCGCTCCTTGGCCGACATTCAGAACGTAGACCGTGAGTGTTCCATTCCCTCCCGAACTTGTCAGGGTCTGTGTTTCCTCCGTCGTTGGTGCTTCAGTCGTCGGTGACTGGGTCGAGTCAGTCGCTGGCGTACCCGAGCATCCCGCGACGAGAACCATTCCTCCGACAAAGAGAACCAGAAGTATTTGGCGCCGTGACATTGGACAGTCTAAACGACGTTTGTTCTCGAGAAGGATTTACCGATTGTATAACCTGGTTAGAACTGATAAGAGCCACACATTCATTCCGACTTTCTATCACAGATAGTTGGTTCCGGTGTCTGTTATATGCCTATTGGGAATTAGATGGGAGGAAATACGCATATATCGAGACAACAGGGCAGGGCTGGGAAACGGGTGGTTGTCCAGAAGAATATCAGAACACCGAGGCATATTTATACCAAGTTTAGGATTCGCGAGATTACTTCATACCAAAAAACCTGTGCAAAATACGAGCTCTGGATTCAGCATGGCTCCAAGAACATATCCCCATTTGAGGATTACAACAGAAACAGTGTACTCTATTCGCCTTTTGATTACGACTGTCATTCTCTCAAGGTAACAGACGCGATTCTCTAACGTTCACTTCTCCTCGCAGATGTATGGATAAAAGGTGGCCTCGGCACTCACGACTCACAATCTATCCATAGGCCTAGGTGCATCCAGTCGTAATTGTCTGTTGTGAGACACTATGAGTGATGAAGAGCCACAGCAGACCGAGTGGGAGACCGAGGTCGGATTGTCCGAAGAGACGGCCTATGTCGCGTTGTACCCCAGTCGCAAGCACGCCGAAGAGTGGATGGAAGAGGCAGAAGAGCAGGGATACGGGAGTCGGTCGAAGTATATCTACGAACTGATACAAGAGGCCCGCGCTGCCCGTCAAGAGGGGTTCCTCGCGTACAGTCAGAACGAGTCGAAGGTCGAGGAACTCCAACTGCAAGTCGAGCAGTTACAGGACGACCTCGAAAACGCGCAGAACTCCGAACCGGGTGAGATCGATATCGAACACGAGGAGTTCGTCACCGCGTTCCTCACCGACCGCTACCAGGAGTTCGAAAGCATTCTCAAGGAAGTTACTGGGAGCGGCGTCCTCACGGGAATCGTCAAAGACGCCGTCGAGGAGCAACTGTTCGACCTCGCGGAAGAGAACAAGGTCGAATACAAGCAGGGCTACGGCTGGCGACTCGCTCACGACGACGCTGATGCGGAGGTGGTTGAGGCATGACGGGCACGACCCGCGAGAAGATTTACGAGAACGAGCACGACGCGGTCAACGACTTCATCGAACGTAAGCAGGCGATGGGTCGCAGTCGTCGAACGCTCAACGCCTACTCCCGAACGCTGAAATCGTTCTTTCACGAGGAGTTCCCCGACCTCGCGCCCGAAGATGTCGAGGTGCGCCACATCGAGGACTACGTCGGGAAGCTCGCTGCTCGTGACCTCTCGCAGAACACGAAGCGTAGATACCTCGAATCGCTGTCGTCGTTCTACGGGTGGACGATGAAGCGCACGCGGTTCGAGAATATCACCGGCAATCCCGCAGCGGTCGTCCTCGAAGAAATCCCGCAGAAGTACCGCGAGCGTCCCGATTGTGCGACGTGGGAGAGCGCGAAGAAAATCGTCCACAACATCGCCGACCCGCGGAACAAGGCAATCGCCGTCATTCTCGCAAAGACGGGTTGCCGGATTCGTGAGGCACTCGAAATCGAACAGGATGACCTGATGCTCGACGACGGATTCATTCGTCTGCGAGAGCGCAAGGGTGGGAGTCAGACGGTCGTCCCTGTGGACGAGGAAGTGAAACACGCCATCAAGCGGTATCGCCTCGTTCGCCCGGACAACGACTCCGAGTACCTGTTCCTGAGCATCCAGGGCAATCGTGTCCAGACGACACAGGTGCAGCGGGCTGTTCGTGACGCTGCGGTCAGGGCAGGCGTGATGGAAGAAGGCGAGACGCGCTTTCACCGCAAGTTCACGCCTCACACGTTCCGGACGGTATTCACGACCCTAATGCGTCAAGAGGAGATGAGTGACCACATCTTGCAGTACATCAGAGGTGACGCCAATAACCGAACCATGGACGTGTATACTCGTGTCTCGCGGGACGAGGCAAGGCAGGAATATCTTGAGTGTATCAAGTCTCTCGGTTTGTCTGTCAGTCGACGGTGAGGAGATCCGTCACTTCGTTCTGCAACTCTGTTCGTCCGGCAGCAGCTCCCCGACCGTCGCCGCGAACACCTCCTCGCTATTGACTACGCCGCGGATGAGCGTGTCCCCGGTCCCAAACGCCGCTACGAGCTCGCGACAATCACCGCACACCGACACCGGCTCCTCCTCTGACACGACAGTCCCCTCGATGATACTGCCGGCACCGTCCGACAGCGCCGTTTTCACCGCTAGCTCCAGCTCGTGGCTGGTCTGCCGCTGGTCCGGCGTCTCGATCCGGGCCGCTGCATAGATCGCACCACCTGCTGTCAACACCGCAGCACCGCGGTCCGGGCCGTCGCCGACAGTGTTCGGGGCGACATCCTCGGCCGCCTCCAGCAGTTTCTCCGCACGGCTCTCGCTCTCATCGGTCAGCGGGATACCGAGATCGTCCAGCGACAGCCGCCGGACCTTCCCCACAGACCGGATACGATTCTGGTCGCCGAGTCGACTCTGGTCACTCATGCTCTCTGAAATCTTCTGAACCGAGGTCTACCGCGCCCATCTCGTACAGGTGCTGGAACTCGTCCGACGCACGCCCGTAATAAAACTCCTCGCAGAACGCATCGACCAGTGTGTTCCCGTCCGGTGCGTGGGCGCTGAACGTGTAGTCTCGGAATAGGAACCCGGCCAACGCCTCAACCGGGATCCGCGTACTATTGCAGAAATGGGTACATGCCGGTATCCAATGTTCATCGACAAGCGACCACGTTGCCCCGTGTCCTGATCCGTCGACGTTCGCCACATCCCGGAGCGGAGAGGTGTCGCGCAGGGAGGATGGCGCGTACGTCCCGGCGACGTTCTCATTGAACCGGAGCGTCGGCCAGTTCGGGTCATCTGCCTCTTTGAACGGGACAAAGTACGGCTTATCGCCGTCAGCAACACGAAAAAACGCGTCGAAGAACTCGTTGTACTCGAACTCCAGGCCCGTCGTCCGCCCCTCCTGTCCAGCTTCGCGGACCAAGCACAAGTACCCCGGGAAGTGGCGGTGGACTGGTAGCTCCACCAGCTCGTCGATGCAGTCGCGGACCGCCTCTTCGGTCAATACGTATTCTGTCATGGTCTCATGGGATGACTATCCATCGAAGTGGGAGTCGTCTAGGTCCACGCCGACGGCCCGGTAACCGAGCTCGTCCGCGGCTTCGAGCGTGGTCCCAGACCCCGCAAACGGGTCCATCACGAGGCCCGGTAGCTTGTCGACCTCGCAGTCGCAGTCCGTCCATCCCTTTGTCGTCGGCTTCGGGAACGTGAACTCCCGGAAATACCCGCCGAGGACCTTCTTCGCGTTGTCAGCCAGCTCCTGCACGTCCTCGGCGTTCCGACCGGCGCCGTCCTGGAATTCCTTCGCCTTCCCGGCATCGGAGATGCCGACCTTCTGGATCGCGTTGAGGTGCTTCTTCTCCAGCTGAACATCATCGATGGCCTCCTCGGCAGCACGTTCCGAATCGTACACCTCCTCGCTCTCCGTGATGGTGTCGTCACCGGAGGTCAGTCGCCAGCGGTACTCGCCGTCCTCGTCTTCGTACGCCTCGAAGTTATCCCGGTTTTTGGCCACCTTGTAGATCTCCAGCGCCCGCCTGGCCTGTGTCCGGGACGTGTCGAGGTTGATCGGGTCGCGCTCCAGCTCCCGGTCGGCGGTGTGGCCGCACTCCGGACAGACGGCTGGCGGGCAGGCGAGCGTGATAATCCGGCGGACGAGGTCGGTCGGGAACGGCGCCAGGTGGTCGCCGGTGTTCCGGTCGTGCGCGATCTCCCAGACATCGCCACCGTTCGATCCATTGCCGTACGCCTTCGAGTACCCGTACAGGTCGTAGAAGTAGTCGTGATCGTTGGTCAGATGGAAGATGGCTTCATGTCGGTTCGCCAGTCGATCCTTCGCTGAAGACGGGATACCGTTCTTTTTCTCCCAGACGATCTCGTTCCGGATGGTCCAGCCGTCGTTCCGAGCTTCCTGCACGAACATCCCCGGGATGCCGGTGATGCTGCGGCGCTTGTACGTATCCCCGACGTTCAGGAAGATCGAGCCGCCCGGCCGGAGGAACTCCCGCCACTTGTCGAGCGCGGCCACGAGGTCCTCGACGTACTCCTGTGCCGAGTCCTCCTGTCCCAGCTGGTCCTCGACCCCGTAGTCACGTTTCTGCCAGTACGGTGGCGACGTGATGATCAGATCAACGCTGTTCGGTGCGACATCGATCGCGTGCTCGTGGTCAGCGTCTACGTCCGGCTCGATCTTGGTCGCGTCCGCCTGGTGGACGGTAAGTTCCGCGCCGTCCGGTTTTGTTCCGATCGGTCCCTGCGCCGTCTTCAGTTCATCGAGAGACGGTGGCTCCCGCCGGAGTTCATCGAAGAACTCCTGCAGCTCCTCCAGTAACCCCTTCGCCTGCTCGGGGTGCTCCTGGAATACTGACTCGATATCATGGACGTCGGATGCACTAGAGACTGACCCCTCGAACCCGCCCAGCTGCATCTGCTTCTCGATAAGCGCCTTCCGGTCGCCAAGAAGGTTCTCGGATAAAATGTCGCTGAGAGCGTCAATCTCGTCATCAAGGTCGCGTTCCGCTAGTGCCTCGCTAACCACATCATCGTAGGAAAGTGAAGAGTCGCCAGATGCATCATCACTCATTGTATAATCCTGGGTCCGTCCTCGTACTTAGTGACTTCGACATTCCGTTCGACGAAGCGAGGCGACATAATGGTTTTGCCGCCACGGGGCCAGTCGACGACCCACTCGACGAAGCAAGCCGATACGTTGACTCGTGGCGGTCCTGGCATCCGTCTATCCTTCTTGCTCTTTGAGCGCTGCCTCTATCTGGGCGTCTTCTGGTATGTTCTCGTCGTTGACCCGACACAGATGGTACGCGTGCCTTACGAACTTCACCTTCGAGCTTGGGTCCTCGTACGTTGGGAAGCGGCGGTTGACCTGCGCCGCCACCTCGTCCAGTTCTGGGTTCGGCTTCACGTCCTTCCAGACACGGATCTCCCGGTTCATCGGGACGAACCCGACTTGCTGCGCGTTCTCCAACACGCTCCGGGCATCCTCAACGGAGTCGGCGTTGTACTTCAGCTTCCCGAGCATCGTGACGCGGCCGGTCTCGGGTAGATCCCGGTCGGGAAACAGCTCGTAGATGTTGTTCGCGGTGAGGAGCGTATCACCATCGACATCGTCACGCGGGATGAGCTCACCGAGCGCCTGGTGTGAATCGTGTTTCAGTTCGCTCACCACGTCCCGTTCGTGAAGGAGTCGTCCGACCTCCCAATGCCACTCAACGCTCCCCAGTTCGTATTCCTCCGAGATATCATCGACCGCGATCAGGAAGTCGCCGAAGACGTCCGTGAACTCGATACGGGCTTCGTTCTCTTCCTCGCTCTCGTCGTAGAAATCTTTGCTCCGGTTCAGCGCGAGCTGCTTCTCGGTGTCTCTCCGGACGCGGCGTTCAACGATCTTTACCTCCCAGACTTCCTCTTCGGCCACCTTGTCGTAGACGAACGAGATGAGTTCGGTGGTGTCCTTTGTGCTCATGATGTGGGGGTGTTCCTCCAGTGGTTATGCATCGGTTCGCTACCGACGAAGTTAGTCATTAGCTTCTACCCGACGACGATCTCCTCGACGTGGCTCTCCAGTTCGGCGTAGATCTCCTCATGCTCCTGCCGGATGTCAAACGCCTCGTCTAGCAGGTCGTTCCGTGTGTCGGCGTCCTCGGCGGCTTCCTCCAGCTGGACGAATTTTAGTTCCTCGATGATGGCGCGGGCGATCTTCTTAGACCCGAACTCCTGGTGCTGTTCCTTCCGTTGCTCCTCGCGGCTCGCGGTCTCGTAGATCTCCCGCCACTTCGGGTGCGCCTTGTTCAGGTTCACTGTGAACCCACCGCCGCCCTCGACGAACGCCTCGGCGAAGATGTGGCTGTCCTGGTCGGCGATCTCGTTGATCTCCTTGAAAATGGTCGCGGACTCGTTCGAGTCCCCGTCTTCGCCGGTGTCGTCGCCGTCACCGTCGCTGTCGCCGCCGGGGCCGCTGCCCCCCTGGCCGTTACCCTGCGGCGGCTGGTTCCCGCGGGGCTCGACGTCGACCGGCAGGATGCTCAGGCCCTCGTCGATGACGTCGTCGTCGGTCGGCGTCCAGTCCGCGGGGTCGGTGTCTTCCGGGACGCCGGAGATGGAGGCCGTGATATGGTACCAGCCCGGCGTCTCGGCCTCCCAAGTGAAGTCGGCGGTCTGGATCTCGTCCGGGATGGCCGAGACCGGTATCTCGTCGTCCAGATGCAGGGCCGTGTCGAGTTCATCGCCCCGGACGGTGATGTCATGGATGACGTACTCGTCGACGCTGGGCGTCTCGGGCGGGTACACGCGCGTCTCGATGGGGATGTCGCCAACTGACTCGGGGTACTCCTCCGGGTTCAGCTTGAGCAGCGAGCCGTCGTCGTCGGACCGTAGCTGGTCCTCGCTGCCGCCCTCGTCGATGGTGAGTGCGCCGTGCTCTGCGAGGTTGACGAAGTCTTGGAAGTACTCGTCGTTCAGGCTGTCGACGGCCTGGTTGACGGTGTCGCGCAGGAGCCGGTTGATTTCCTGTTCGTCGGAGGCGCTCTCCTCCGCGAAGTGGTTGGCGTGGACCTGCTGGGTGACGCTCCGAAGACCAGTCTGCCGGTTCCGGATGTTGAGCTTCTGGTGGGACGGGTCTTCGAGTTCGGCGCAGTCATCGATCCGACACCAGGCGATCATCTCCGGGTCGTCGTTGTAGATGGAGGAGACGTGCGGTTCGTAGCTGTCGACCATCATGACCGGGCCGTCGAAGTAGTCGTTACCCTTGAAGAAAGCGATGCCGTCCCAGGGGTAGTCGCCGGCAGCCCGGCCGAACACGACGTCCTTGAGGACGTACTTGTCGTCGCCGATGGTGAACTCATGCTCATCGATCCGCTTCAGTTCCTCGTCCATCAGTTCGTCGAGCGTCGGGAAGTCCGGCGTATGGCGCTGGACTTCGCCGTCCTCCTCCACGAGGTAGACGAACTCGACGTCGTCGCGGCTGAACAACGGCGTGAACAGCTCGGCCAGCACGCGTTCGACCTCATCCCAGTCGGAGAGCGTGTCGAGCGCGCTCTGTTCGAGGCCGACCAACTTCAGCAGCGTCCCCTCCGGGCCGGCGAGTTGCGGCGCGTCCTGGATGACGTCCTCCTCGGGGTCGTCCGCGATCTCCCGGGGCGGCACGGGCTCGGGGAGTGTGGTGCCGTCCTCCGGAAAGAGGATGGTGGCGAGGCGCTCGCCGTCAGTGTTCAGCGTCTCGATGTACAGCTTCTCGGTACTGGCAGCGACGGCGAACAGGCCGCGGCCCTCGGACCCAACGTTCCCGCCACCGGACTTCTGGGACGAGGTGGTGTCGATCTCGGGGACGACATCGGCCATCACCTCGCGGGACATGCCGCCGGCGTTGTCGGTAATCTCCGCGTACCGTTCGTCGACGTTGACGCGGAACGTGATGCGCAGCGTCCGCCCCTCATCGAGCGTACCTGCGTCCATCTGGTTGGCGTACTCGTCCTGCGAGTTCTGAATCGGCTCAACGATGGTCGGTGGGCGGCTAACGTCGTAGTTGTCGCGGATGTGTTCGATGAGACGAGGCGTGTTGGTACGGATATCAGTTCGTTCGAGGGACATATTCTGTTCGTGAATCACAACAAGGGCACCATATGGAATAAGGGTTCCCTCAGCGGGGTGGAAGTGAAAAACGAGAGTTGATATCCACATTAACGGTTTCCGAAGAGGAAATCAGTCAGTTATTTATCCAAGTAGTAAAGCAATAATAGGCCTATGTGACGCCTCAGAGCGTACTCTATTCGACCTCTAATGACGACTGTCCTTTCTCAGAGGGCAGCAGACGAGATTCTATGACGTTCGTTCACTTCTTTCCCGAAATGTATGGATAGAAAGTCGGCCTCGGCACTCATTAGGCCCCTCCCGATTCAGAATCCGATTGCTGAATTCGCGACTCTGCTGAAACCTATCACCTATTAAGAATTTCAAAAAGACTGGAATTCGATAATTGATTCGAGTGATTTTGCAACTAAGTACACCCAAAAATCGTGGAAACTGAATGGATTTTGCAATCACTGCCAGAATCTGGGACGGAAATTTGGGCCCCCTCACTGGAGTACGGAAAAGGAATCACAGGACCCGTATCAAAGCGGGAATATCTTTGGAGAAAAGTCAGCCAAATTCGGA
The DNA here is from genome assembly GCF_001886955.1 of Halodesulfurarchaeum formicicum. Taxonomy (NCBI): domain Archaea; kingdom Methanobacteriati; phylum Methanobacteriota; class Halobacteria; order Halobacteriales; family Halobacteriaceae; genus Halodesulfurarchaeum; species Halodesulfurarchaeum formicicum. The sequence continues at coordinate 912,839 of NZ_CP016804.1, forward strand.
TTGCCTAGTGTATTAAGTTCCAAGGGGGCTAACTCATACCTATGAGCCAGGTCAGGGAAGAATGGGATGACGAGGATATCGAAAAAGTGGAGCAACAAATAATTACTGAACTTTCTAGTGGTAGAAGGCTCACATTTGAAGAGCTAAATGATCGTCTTGAGGGAATACCTGAGCCTATGATTGAGGATGCAGTTCGGAATCTACTTCAGACTCAGCGGCTTGCAGAGACTGGGGATTGGAGCTATTACGCCACTAAGGCAACAGCCTAATTTGGAGACATTTAATGGCGGGGTCTCCAAAAGAAAGTGATCGATTGTATAGTATTCACATAGGGGATTATATATCAGGTCCTTTTCAAGAATGGGGAAGAGCTCCTTTTGAACGGGATTTGGATCGGGTGAAATATACTAGGGCTTTTCGAAGACTAAAAGATGTTACTCAGGTGGCAAGATCCGGTGAGTCTTACTTATATCATGACCGTCTTTCGCACTCTCTCAAAGTTGGTCAGGTGGGACGAAGAATTGCAGAATTGGCGCTGCGAAGGCGAGAGAAGGGCTTTATTAACGACGATGAACTCACGACAAATACATCTCCAAGATATCCCCTCAACGAAATTCTATTTCCGCCTTCAGTTGAAGCGGCTTGTTTGGCACACGATATAGGCCATCCCCCTTTTGGGCATATTTCAGAGGATCTCCTTAACGAACTGCTGAATGACAGCACAAACGGAGACATTGGTTATGAGGGCAATGCTCAGTCCTTCCGGATTGTGACAAGACTTGCTGACGGGAATCATTCTCCTAATGATGATGGAATTGATGGAATGGGTCTGGGCCTAACGAGATCAACTCTAAATGGGATGCTGAAATATCCATGGGGTGAGAATGATAACAGAAAATCTGAAAAGGAAAAATGGGGCTATTACCCTACAGAAAAGGCCGCATTTGAATTTGCCCGGGAGACTACTCCAAGCGGGAGAGAAAGGTCGCTTTCCGCAGAAATCATGGATTATGCTGATGACTTAACTTATGCAATCCACGATGTAACTGATTTTTACAAAGCCGGCCTAATACCTCTTGATCAATTACTCAGAGAGGCTAAAAAGGGCTATACTGGCCCGAAACCAGCAATTAATGAGTTTGCCTCATATCTTGATTCAAAAAAACGTGAATTAGTGTATACCTCGGTCAAACAGTTTTTCAGAATGTTGGGGAACAGAGTGGGACAATACACCGTGGATGGGTCTTTGATGTTTTCTCCTTTCAACGGGACTCCCACTGAACGAAGAACTGTGGATGGTTTTACATCTATGCTAATCGGAAGGTATATTAGTGGGAATGCAACGCAAAAGCCAGAGTTACTAAAAATTGAATGGGGACCTAATGGCTATCATCTCCAGATTTCACAGGAAGCTGAAGAACAAATTTGGCTATTACGTCAACTAACAGATTACTATGTGATTAAAGACTCCTCCTTAATGGCTCAACAAAGGGGCCAAAAGAAGATCATCAAAAATCTCTTTGAGGAACTCCTATCCGAAACGGCCATGGATGACCTGGATCAATCTGCGATTCCTGAACCGTACCGCTCATGGCTAGGGGAGGACAGCCAGCGTGCAGGTGAATTTTCGAAGGAAAAAAATCAAAGAGCCAGGGTGGTTGCAGATATGATAACTACAATGACGGAACCCCAAGCGATTGAGCTACACGATCGGTTATTGGGTTATAATCCGGGAGCACTCCAGAACCATATAATCCGTTGAAAGCGTAGTGAACGAAGCAAGTCTTACAATGTCTCCTGCAGTAGCATACTACCGTCCAGACCCGACACTTGAAGAGCGGTTCGATGAAATTAACAGCGAAGTACAAAACGCGGCCGGAGCAATTGCACAGAACACTCGAGACAAGATTCTGAACTTTTTCTTGGTAGCCCACGCAATAATTGAGGAACATTCTGCGAAGCTCATCTGGTCTGAGATATTCAATTCAGGGGCCCAAACCCAGGAATCACTAGACTACGTTATGGAAGATATGAATCAATCGCATCGAGAAGATTTACTATTCGCCTCCGAGGTTATCAACGGCTCCCTATATACAAAGCTTCAGCAAACTCGTGGAGCACGAAACGAATTGGCACATAATTATGGACAACCGCTAAAATGGAACGGCGATTTGAAGCAGAAGGCAAAGACGGCGATTGAAGGATTCGACGAGCTTCACGCTCGATGTGTCCCTTAACCCTGTTGAGTTATTAAGGTAAGGGAACACCCCTCAATCGTGCCAAATACACACTTTGAATTCAGCAGTTTGCCTATTTCAAAAATACGGATGACCGGCCCCAATATGGCGTAGTTTTCTCTTTTTCTACCGCTGCTTGAACTGGAACTCGTGGGGCTCGTACTCAAGCGACCAGTGCCGCGTCTCGACCTGCTCCGCGATCTCTTGGGCGACCTTCGGCGAGATCTCCTCGTGACCGAGTACGTCTTCCAGCTCCTCAAGGAGCGACCCCACTGCATCCGCACTCAGTAGCACGGCCCGGGTCTTGTTCACGTCGAGCCGCTCCGCAGCGCTGTCGATCACGTCCTCGCGATGGCTGTAATCGCCGTCAGTGCGTATTCTCATAGTTTCTTGTTGGTTTTATCGAGTTCTTTAAACGATAAGGCTTTGACCAAATCAAATATGAGCAATCCTGCAAAGGTGCTCGTCGGAATGGTGGCAACCGCAATCATACTGTTCGTTGGAATATACGCCGCTTCAGTAATTCTGAGTGCTGGTCCAAATATCGGACCGGGCGATCCAATGTACTCAACACTATTCTCATTCATTGATTCTTGGTCCTTGGCACTGAAACTAGCAGCTCCAACCGGGTTCCTCGTTGTAATATCAGCACTCTATTTCTGGGAATGATTCCCAGCATCGTTCACACGACCTCCTGAGAGTGGCAAAACTCGACTGACTGAACACCACTCCCGTATATAAAGTTCATATACCCCCGAGAACGCACCCGCATCCGGGTGGGTCCCGATCGCGACCGCGACCCCCCGCTCGTACACACGGCCGCTCGAGTGCTCGTGTGCATATCGGGGATCTCGATTCTCGTCGAGAAAAACCGGGAGCGGTCACGTCGAGATCGGCTTCTCCGGTGACAGAGTGCGCGGGCAAGTTGTTCATTCCGAGTCATAGCTGACACCCCGGGCAAACGTGTTTGAAGTCGGGATAGTATTGGTCCTCAGCGGACGCATCCCAGGTTTCGCAGTTCTCGGGCGAAACCATATCTCCGCAGTTTTCACACTGGACCATGTCCAAATCGTCAGGTGTCGTCACGCCTCTCCACCTCCGTCTGCGAAGGCCACCAGAGACGTTTCGTCCTCCTCCAGGAGACGTCTGGGCTCGTCGACGTCGATGCCCACCCGTCGCTGGGCAATCGCCACGTAATCCGGATTCAGTTCGATACCGATGAACCGGCGGCCCAGCCGCTTCGCGACGAGGGGCGTCGTCCCCGCGCCAGCGAACGGATCGAGAACGATCCCCGGCTCGGTCTCGTCAGTTTCACAGTCGCAGGCCTGCTCGAACTCCCCCACATCTGACGATGTCATGGTGAACTCGCGGAAGTAACCGCCGAGGACCTCTTTTGCCTCCTCGGCGAGTTGCTCGACGTCGTCGGTGTTGCGACCGGCGCCGGTCTGTTGCTTCCCTGCGGCCGCATCGGAGAAGCCCTTCGACCGAACGGCCTCGAGATGCTCCTCGGTTAGGTCTGACTCGTCGAACCGCACCAGTGCCCTCCGGAGCTGCTCGCGCTCGATCTCCTCGCGATCACGCTCCCAGACCGGAACGTCGGCAGTGGCCCGTTCGTAGGGCGCCCCACAATCAGCGCAAACCTTCGGCGGCGCCGAAGCCTTGATGGGTGTCTCGATAAGTTCGGGCGGGTAGACGGCGAAGTGTGCCTCCGGGAACGGTTTAACCGAGACGTCGAAGATGTCTCCCGGATTCTTTCCCTCTGGATGCAGTGCATCCTCGGGTTCCGTTCCGATGTGCTCCGGATCGTCCTCGCGAGGAGCGGTTTCACTTCCCCGGCCAGACGCTTCAAACGAGGACTCGGTCCGATCGAGTGAACTCTCAGCATGAGGCTCCCGGATCGCGTCCAGGTCGAACCAGTAATCCGGTTCGGGCGTCAGGTGGAAGACGAACTCCTTGTCCTCGCGAAGCCGGTCTTTGACTGGGTGCGGCATCGGGTTCGGCTTCGTCCAGACCGCGTCTGAGCGAACGATCCAACCCTCGTCCTCGAGGGCGATCGCGACGCGGTGAGGCACGAGCATCTTCGACTTTCGGCGCAGGGTCGCGTTCCGTGCTGGGTTCTTGTTCGGGTGGTCGTGCTGAGGGATGTTGTTCGACGTCTCGTCCTTTGACTGAGCGCCCCACGAGCCCGCGTAGGTGTCACCGAGGTTGAGCCACCAGGATCCATCGTCCCGAAGGACCCGCCGCAGCTCGTCGGCGAAATCGACGATCGTGGCGACGTACTCGTCAAGAGAGTCTTCGAGGCCGATCTGCTCCTCGACGCCGTAGTCTCGGAGGCCGTAGTACGGGGGCGACGTGACGACGGTGTGCACCGAGGATTCCGGCATCTCCTGGAGCGTCTCGACGACGTCTCCCTGGTGAATGTCGTTCACCCAATGCAAAAGACCCGCATCACCGTCTTCGCGGGCTTGTTCGTCACTCGGCATCTGTGACACCTCCGTCAGCCGCCAGGCCGCAGTGGCTGCAAAGTGTCTTCTGTAGATCGTCCTCAGCGGCCCAATCCGACTTGTCCCAGTTGTAGCCGCCCCACTTTTGTTGCTCTCTCGGAGCGTCCTCCGGCGTCTCCAACGACCGGAGCCACTCGGCATGTTCCTCAAAGCCCGCAGCCTCCAGGTCAATCAGCTCGGAACGGTCTCCAAAGGCTCCGCACCAGCAGTCAACCGACCGACCCATCTCTTGCACGACCGGCGCGGGTTCCAAATCGAAGGCGTCGAGATAGTCCTCGACGCGATCGTCAGTCCAGTCGACGAGCGGGCTCCGCCAGTACCATCGACCGTCGCCACGTTCGCCCTCGGGCTCGGCAACGGCCATCCGCTGGTCGCTCTCGAACTTGCGAATCCCGGTCCAGCAGTGTAGGACCCCTTCAGCCTGTTTGCGCCGCTCGTCGATCGGCCGGTCCTTGAGTCGGCGGTACATAAGTCCGTGCTGTGACGGGCCCGGGTAACCATGCTCCTCGACGATCTCCTCGTAAGAAACGGGCGCGTCAACGACCCGAAACGGCCAGTCGTTTGAGTCGCACCAGTCTCGTAACCAGTCGATCGTCGCGTCGATCGCACTGTAGGCGTCTTCGGGGTCCGTTCGGGTGTGCAGGAATACCACCTCCTCGGCAGGTCCGAAGGTCATCGCTGCGTGGGTCGCTGCAACCGAATCCTTTCCGCCTGAACAGAGGGCGACGTGGGTCTCCTTGCGTTCAACTCCCGCATCGTCTGGAGCGTCAGATGACACGTTCCTCACCTCCGTCCTTGTATACCGCCCAAATTGAGAATCCGTGGCAAGCGGTTCCATCGTCGATGTGATCGGCGAACTCGTTTTCGAGGCGATCGTACTCCTCCATTGAGCCGCCAGCAGTCTCCTCACGGCCACAGCTCTCGCACTTCGCTCGGTGACGAGTCACCACATCGCTGTCAGAGACGGTAGGGTCACTCATCGAACATCGCCTCCTCGGCCTCCACGATACCTCCGTCAACTTCCTCACTCATCGCCAGTCACCTGCAGATCGATCACGACGCGGCCGTCGTCGTAAACGGTCACGAAGACCTGCTGAGTAGTGTCGACCTCACCGTCCTCGAGGAGACCCAGATCTCGCATAGCCTCGCGAGGCATGGAGATCCCGGGATCGCCCCGGCTAAGGTCTCGCAGCGAGCGATGCCCGGCCGCCAACATCCGGCCCGATTTTTCGAGGGCTTGTGGCATATATCAACATTCTAGAACTGCCTATATATTGATAGCAACAAGCTGGTAACAAGCTGAAAACAATCTGTTTTTCCGCGTTTAAACCTCCTGTAAGTGGCTTTTGAGTACGTGAGCGGCACTGCTGAAATCTTGGACTGCCGGCCGCGGAGTCGCAGCCGCTCCCAAACACGCATGAAAACAAACCCCTGGGACACTGGCCGTCGGAGGGATTGCTTGTGACCGACCGCGACGACCTTCCAGACCTCGAGGGCATCGTCGCGACTGAGGAATTTCGGCGATACGTTCGCGATCTCCGGCAGACCTGGGTACCGTCAGATAACACCGCCGTCTCTCAGGCGAAAACTGAGAACTCAACGACTCAGAATATGTCTACGAACCCCGACAGCAACAGCACAGAGATCGACCAGCAGATGATGACCCGGCGCGGCGTCATGAAAGCCGGCGCAGCTGCCACGGCGACAGCGGTCGCGATCGGCGCGGGAGCCGGCTCGGTCGGTGCCGTTTCCGGCCTCGACGTCGACGGCGACTACGTGCAGGCGCCGTTCATCAAGGCGGCGGTAACAGTCGCCAATCACGAATCGGACTTCGCTCCGCTGGACTTCACCGACGACTCCGGCGAGCGCGACTCGCTCTCGAACTACGGCGCGGAGATCGCACCCCGCGACGAGGAAGACACGCCGCACAACCCGATCACCCTCATGGCGTCGGCTTTCGACGCTGAGGACTACCAGGCGTTCCCTCGCGAGGAGACGTTCGAGAACGCAGACGGCGACGAAGAAGCCGTCACGGCCCTCGATGCAACTCACTGGACCGTCGACGAGGCCAACACCGCCGGCTCGATGACTGTCGAAGACGACACCAGCCCGGCAGACGGCCCGGCACTCCACGTCTCGACATCGAGCCAGGGATCGGGCGATACCGCCGTGGCGACCTTCGACAGCTCCTACGTCGACATCACGAGCGGCGAGGATCGCAAGCTTTTCCAGCTGGTCTTCGACGCGAATACAGTCGAGTCGGGCGTGGTCGTCACGTTCCGATTCATCGACGAGGACGGCGACGTTCGCGAGGCCATCATCGATCCGGCCGGTGACACGGCCAACGACGGCACGATCGCGACGACCACGGTCGAGAGCGGGGTCTACCAGGCCCGTCTCGGCGACCTGCCGCAGACGGACAACGGCGATGGGACGTTTAACAACCTCTCGGAAGTCGAGATCGAGGTCGCCGAGGCCAACGCAGACCTGTCGATCTACGGCTTCAACCTCGAGCGCGAGAGCGAGTGGGTTTTCGGAACTGAGGAGTTCACCAACGCAGACGACGAACTCGACACCCAGGAGATCACGGAGCCGACTGGCTCCTTCTCGATCACCGGCCTGGACACGATCAACGAGCCCCTCGCATCCGCGGCCATCGCCGACGTCGAGTACGACATCGAGCTGGTCGCGAGCAAACTCCCGGACGATCATGTCGAGTACGAGTGGTCAGAAGCGGAGCGCTACGACCACCCGTATCGGCTCCAGATGGTCTACAACTTCGAGGAGCTAACGGCCTACGACCTGGACTGGACGCTCGAAGGCCTCTACGATGAAGTGCTGTTCCCCGCGTCGCGGTTTGTCGAGGCCGGACTCGCGACCGGACAGAGTGACATGGTCGAACTCGCCGAGATCGACGACGACGAGGTTTCCCTGACGGACCGGACTTCGGCCTACGGCGATGCGTCGCTCGACGAGGAGATCGAACTCTCCACGGCCATCCAGCCGGGGGATTTCGATGCGATTTACATGGACATCCTATACACCGAGGATGAGCGTTCCAGCGCGGAAGACGAGGCGGCAGCTGGCCCGATCGACGGTGAGTCGAGCGGCCCGCTGGACTACCTGTTCAGCCTGCCCGGCATGGCGATCTCGGCGATCGTGGGCTACCTAGGCCTGTCGAGCCTGGGATTCATCGGCGGGTCGAGGTGATCGTCGATGGCCGCTGAAGACTGGATCGAGCGGGCTCAGGGCCTCAACCCTGCCGAAGCGACGAGCCAGGGTATTTCAGCCCTGATCCTGGCGATTTTCGGGATCGCAATCACGATCTCGGAGGCCTTCTCGGACGGCCTCGCCAGGGTGCTGGGAGTCATGGCTGACTTCCGGGACTTCGTCGCGGCCTTCTTCCAGAGCCCGATCACGATCCTAAATGAGACGGCAGATTTCACGGCATTCTCGCTCACACAGGGGGACTGGGCGTTCTTCGGACCAGGAACCTGGGCCGTGGGCGTGGCCTCGATCGTGTTCGGATTCTATGTGTGGACCGTCCTGGACCCCGACATTCCGATCATCGACAACCTGCTCCCGTGGAGGTAGCCACCATGATCGCCCCGCTCAAGGAGGTGATCGCCCGTGGTGGATAGCGCCGAGTACGTCGACGGGGATTCCATCAAGTGGGCAGCTCTCGCCGGGACGCTGGTTTCGAGTTACGTCCTGGTAGCGCTCGATGGCCTGACGAACTTCCTGTTCGAGCTTCTCACGGTTCCGGCGACGCTCCTCGAGAGTGCGTTGACCTGGTTGGGGGAAACCCTCGGCCTGGGCTTTACTGTTCCAGCTGGAACCATCGAGCAAGCTTGGGCAGTCGTCGCCGACCAGTTCCCGATAGCGGGGCCGTTTGACTGGATTCTCGGTGTCGTCGTGCTCGCGGTGTTCTTCATCGCGGTGAACTGGATGGTCGATCGCGTAAGGGAGGGACTCTGATGGCCGAAGATACTGAAACCACATGGGGCGCGATCAGTGGGGTTCCCGGATGGATCAGCGATCCGCCCCAGATCCTCACTGACCCGCGAGCGTTCCTCGCGACGGTCGTCGTCGGCTGGATCTTCGACCTCTGGAGCCAGGTGCTCGGCTACATCGAGTCGCTCTGGACGACGCTCGCGAACATCCCCCAGGTGGCGATCATCGAGCCGGTACTGACGGCCTTCGGGATGCCCGGAGACGCACTGCAAGAACTGTGGCGCGATATCGGGCAGATGGCCGTTGAGGTAGCAGAACCAGCCGGCGTCTTCGCCCCGATCGTGTTGGTGGGGGTCTGGCTAATTCCGGCACTAATCGCGATCACGCTGCTGTACATGATCTGGGGCTTCCTCGAGACGTACCTCCCGGTCGACAGCATCCCATTCGTGAGGAAACTATGAACGACTGGAAAGACGGGCTGCTCGGCGGGGGCGCCTTGGGCGTGCTGGCAGACGTGACGCTGAACGGCGCCGACCTGATCTTCGGAAGCTTCGACCTGGTGATGGGCTCGGTCGATCTCCTATACCCCGCGATGGCTGTACTGGCACGAATCGCCCCGGACGTGGGATGGCTCGACCAGGCTCTCGTGACTGATCTCCTGGTCGTGATCGCGATCCTGTACCTCGTCCATCTCATCAACCGACTCCGACAACGACTGAAAAATGACAGAGCATAACACGACACGACCGTATCGAGCCCGGTCCTCGAGGCCGGGAATCACAGACGGGGGTGAGTCATGGACCGTCGCGTAACCCTCTCGGCCGCTGTCTTCCTGGCGGTGACTGTAATCGGCTGGCAGTCCTTCAACCTCGATTTGAAGGTCCTAATCCCGGCAGCAGCGGTCCTCTCGGGCTTGTCGCTGATCGGAGAATCCGCAGCTCGGAGAAAATCGGTTTCTGCAAAGGGGCTCGCCGGGTCGACCGCAAGCATCATCCAGGCCTTCGCGATGGTGCTGGCAGTGTGGGCGATCTGGGAGTACGTCGAGGACCCGATCACAGTCGCAAAGGCCAACTGGTGGCTCGCCGTGCTGATCGTCGTTGGCCTGTTTGCCTACTGGTACCTCCAGCATCGTCGTGAGGTATCAAATGCGAAGACCGCTATTAATCGAACGCAGCAAACGGCCAAGCGTTCGATCTCCAGCTGGACGGAGCTTATCATCGGAATCGGCGTGCTGGCCCTGACAGGTGCCTTCGCGGTCGCTTCTGGCATGTTGGAAGCCCTGGGACCGTATGCGGGCGAGTTGGGCTACCTGTTCACGGTCTTCATCGGCTACGTACAGCTCGGCGGAGATGCCGGTGGCACAGTCGCCTCGCTGATTCCCAGCCTGGAGCCGATGCAGTGGGTCGGGGTGACCCTGTTCATCGCGGCCATGGCCTACTACATTCGCTATCAATCATGAAGGCACGAACGTTCATCGCAGCGCTGTTCGCGGTCCTGCTGCTCGGCTCGATGCTGGCGGTCCCGGCCGTCGCCCAGGACGTCGACGAACAAGACTACACACTATCGGAGCTGAAAAGCGGTGGCACGCAACTCCCGAACAGCCCGGACTCAGTCAGATCCGCAGATGGCCGTATGTACTGGGCTATTCACTGGCCGGCCGACGCCATGCTCGCAAATCCTGGCGACTCGGAAGACGACGACTGGAAATTCCTATCTCCAGGAGAGACCGTCGAACGGAACGCGATCTACCTGCGGACGATCCTCCAGGACGAAGCCAGCGAGGAAATGACGGTCAAAGTCGCGTACTGGCGTGAGGGCGAGCGGGAGGTTCAGCAGGGCAACGAAACGGTCGCAGAACCCTATGTGAAGGACCTCGTCGTCGACACGCACGAGGTCAGCTTCGAGAAAGGTTGGGCGATGCAGGAGATCTCCCTCCGGAAGTCCCAGGAACCCCGCCAGGTGACGGTCTGGGCGGAAGGTCACGAAGACGACCTGCGATGGACGTTCACGCATGAATCAGTCGCGACCAGTCAGGCAGCCGGGATTCAAACAGAGGGCGATTACCTGACCCGAGCGAGCTTCGAGTTCGTCCTCCCGATCATCGTCGGTGTGTTCCTCGTTGGCAGCCTGGTGGCCGGAGCGCTACGGCGGGCGGGAAAAGGACCGGGCTGGGGCTACGTGAAATGGGCTTTCACGCTGGCGATCGGCTCGGCACTGATCCTGGCGACGCAGTTCTCCAGCGTGACGGAAATCCTGGTGAACGCCCCACGAATCCTGGCGGCGCTGGTCGTCGCGATCGTCGGAATCGTGATGCTCGAAACCTACACGACGAACGTCTCGCACACGGCGTTCTTCCGGCCAGTCCTCGACAAAGCCACCTCGCCAAGTGGTGAGGAGGCCGTCGACATCATCGACCTCGAGGAACGCGAGGAGAAGACCGTCAAGATGCCCGACGGCTCGACAGCAGTGGTTCGAGACGGGCTGATCCCCTTCCTGGCCCGGATCTTCGGCGGGGCAGCTCGCCTCGAACGCTCCGAGGAACTCAAGACCCGGATGGAGCTGACGGACTCGCCGATCGACGAGATGGTCTGGGTGCATCCGGACGCCGAGGAGATCTTGGACTATCAGCCGGAAGGCTGGGGCCTGGAACTCCCCGAACCGGAGACTCGAGGCGACTGGCTCACGGTTCTCGTGGGTGGCGCCGTCCTCCTGGCTGTCGCCCAGATGGCGTCGGCCACCTTCGGGGGTGGAATCGGGATGCTGGCGTTCCTCGGTGCCGTGGCAGTCGCGACTGTCCGCCCGCAGGATGGGCACGCCCGGGTCGAGCCCGCACCCGCACACCTACGCTCCGCCTGGGCGTCGATGCTGTACCTCAGCGTCGAGGCCGAAGACGCAGACACGATCGAGGACGCTCGCGACACGATCGTCTCGCTCCAGGCCCGCTCGGAGAAAGATGTCCAAGAGGCGCTCCAGGAGCAGGACTCCACCCTGATCGAGGAGATGTTCTCCGAGGATGTCGACCGCAGCGGCGACCTGATCGACCCACTCCCCGAACGGGAAACGGACGAAACGGAGGACGATACCGATGAGTAAGACCGACGTGCAACAGTCCCGACGCCCGTCGCTCCGGAAACTCCGGATCGACGTGCAGGAGATGCGCACCGAGCTCGAAGCGGGCTTTGACTCACCTCGCGAGGCGTTGGCCTGGTTCCAGCGCCTGACAGTCCGAACCCGTGGCGAGATCCCCCAGCGTCGGTATCAACAGATCGCCGAGGAGTTCCCACCGACGCCAGGCCACGATCGAGGGCCGTTCCTCGAGGCGCTGCTCGCCGATCATGCCGCGCCCGACACGGCCTACGATAGCCAGGAAGTGCGGCGGTACTTCTGGGCGTGGTCGGTGCTCCCGGCGTTCCACCGGGCACTCAGACAGCTCCGAAAGGATGCTGGCAGCTACGTCGGCGAGACAAAAGAGGCCCAAGACGTGAGCCGGATGCGGTATATCGCGATGCGCCCGGCGATCGACGAGATCGATCGCGACCAGGCAGGAGTCCTCGAGGCGTTCCTCGATGGCTTCGACGAACCGGCGGACGTTCTCAACTGGGGCGAACGCCTTCAGTTGGCGACCCACGGCGAGCCCGTCCAGCCGGATCTCCCTGGTGGATTCGCGACTCGGCTCTACACCGAGGGCGTGGCGGCAGACGTGCTCCCGGAGACCTCGAATACCGCGATGCTCACTCGAACGGACGACACTCACACGCGGGCTCGCGAGTGGCTGGCTGCGAAACTCCTCCTCCCCGCGTTCAATCGTGGGGTGCGTGACCTGGCGGGCCGGGCTGGCGAGGAAGCCGATACAGCTGGCGATGAGATCGGCGATGCCCCCTCGTGGGAGGTGGGACGATGAGCGTGATCGGCACGCAAGCGGACAGCCAAGACGAGATCCGCAAGCAACTCGAGCGAGTCACCGAGCCACACGAGACCTCGGCCCAGGCGATCGGCGATCCGGAAGCCCAGAACCATAACGACGGGCAGCACATCCGCAAACGGTACAGCTACCCGCCGTTCCACAAGTGGCTCGCGAAGGCCGATCGGCATGGCGCCAGCGTGGCGCGTTTCCCGCAGGCGTTCGTCGATCCGCTGCTCTACACCACGGATCGCGACCGAACGCTTCTCCGGCAGCTCGCCGGCGAAGTCGACTACGACTTCCGGGACCCACACCCGTCTCACGAGGCGCTCGAACGCTACCACCCTGAACGGGCGAAGGTGTTCGAGTGGCTGGCCGACGACCCCTCACGAGCCCAGGCGATCCGGGCAGTCAAGGGGACGGACTTCCTTATGCACGGCGAACCGGGCGGCGGGAAGAGTTCGCTCGCGCTCTCGCTCGCAGCCTGGCGGATGGAGGTCAACAACGAGACGGTGATCTGGGCGGAGACAGTCGACGAGTCCGGGACGAACGAGCGGACTGAATGGCTGCCCTTCGCGCCATTTGCGACGCTGGCAATCCCTGCAGGCCTGGACACTCGTGTCCGGATCGTCCCGGAGGATGTCTCGATTCAGCCCTTCGAGGTGGATATCGAGACGATCGCCCGTGATGTGATTCGCTACGAGTCCATCCAGGACCTCACCGACCAGCTGATACCTGGTCAGTTCTACGTGGTGTTCCCCGACCCGCTTCATCGCGGTGCCGAGGAAGTCTCACACTTCAACTACTGGAACTACCGCCAGGTAACTCCGAAAGGCGAGGACGGCCCGGATGAGCCGACTGACGCCGACCAGTGGTGGTTTGCGTTCATCGCCCACCGGATCAGCGGCGACACGTTCCCCCACCCGACGTTCATCAATCTCGACGAGGCGGGCAACATCCTGGATGCTGACGCCTCGAAGGACGTTCACCAGCACTACCAGAAGATCCGCTGGTTCCGGGACAAGTACGCCGACGCTCGGAAGAAGGGTGTGACCTTCGCCTATCAGGCACACGCCCTCTCGGAGATCCACAAATTCGCTCGCCAAAAAATTCGCTGGCGAGTGACCATGCCGGGGAATTCCCCACCACTCGGCCGGAAACTCCCGGGTGATCGTCGGTGTCCGCTCGAGGCCGACATCACCTCGCGGCGGAAGATCGAGGATGGCGCCGAGATCTGGAAGGCGCCGAACTTCGCGACGGTGACTTGGATGGATTTGAAGGGAAAAATCGAGCTGGACGCAGAGGTTTCGATCGACTTTCTCGACTGGCAGCGAGCTCTCGGGGGGTCGAAATGAACTCTACGAACAAATCGATCATGAAAACAAAAGAAAAAAGAAAAAACTTCGACCACGATCGGCCGCATCGACCCTGGGGTTCAGAGCCGGAAAACCGCCGGTCGAGCTCCGGAAACTCTCGACCCTCACACGCGCGCGTATCTCGACTCACACAGGCGGGGGTGCCCCCGTGTGCGTGGGAGCGCTCGCGGGCACGAGGTGATTGCGATGTCTGATGTGTCGAGCGGCCCTGGCGAGGCTCTTGGAAAGGCCATCTCGAACGCGCCCGAGGCGGCGAAGCAGGGCCTTGAGCGAGCGCGGAATATGGCCCAGGAGATGGTGCAGGCAATGGTGCAGAACACAAACCAGGTCATGGACAGCACGGGCGACTTCGTCCGAGAGATGGCCGGCCAGGCGGCAGGAACGATCGTTCCCGAAGCTATCGGCCACCTGCCGGAGGTGTGGCTATGAAAGCCCGAGCGATTTTCCTCTCGGCGCTGCTGGTCCTCTCAGTCGTCGCGGGCTCGGTCGCGCTCGCCGGCAGCGCCGCGGCCGCCCCGAGCGGGATGGTCGGGATCTCGGGCGAAAACATCCAAGACGTGCGATCCTCCACGGGACCGCTCTCCGCGGAGGACCTGACGGTCTACACTGACGCCCACGCCGACTCGACCGAGGTCTCGATCGTCACGGAGTCCCAGGCTCATGCAGTCGGATCGGGGACGCCACTCCCGGATGTCGCCCACGAAGCGATCTGCGACAATCCCGGCCAGGCTGCGGACAAAAACCCGAACGTCGACTGTGAAGAAGACACGACGCCTTCGCTTGTGCTCTCAGACGATCGGCACCACGAGGGCCGAACCGTCGCGATCGAGGCGGGCGACCTCGAGGCAGCACTCGGCGAGATCCCCAGCTTCGTGAACATCCAGAACTCCGAGTCTGGCGAGGAGTACCGCCAACCGACCCGCGAAGAGGACGGCTGGGTTCTTATCGATGTCCCGCACTTCTCAGATAACGCAGTCACTTGGGGCGGCGAGGTTCAGATTGGGGATACGTTTACTGACAATTCCCAGGTTCAGTACCCTCTTGAGAGCCTCGACTCCGCTTCGGATGTGACGGTAAACTTGACGGGCAAGACGAGCACGGAGAACGATACGAAATCCGGGTCGTTCTCCTCGAATCAGACGGTCACGGTTTCGGTAAGCAGTGACCAAACTCCCACGGGGGAAGTTGACGGACTACCTAAATTGGAATTAACAGGCCATGACATCAATATTAGCGAGTATACGGGTGGGGGAGATGACCTACAAAATCATTTGGTCGGTAAGACCCACGACGGGTATGATAGACATGGAGAGGTTCAAATAGATAATGAGAATGGTTTCTCTCGGGTTGATGGAATATGGCTAAACTTGGGCGAAAATACTGCATCCGAATCCCCAACTTTCAATGTATCTGTGGCGGAAGAACCAACTGACGGAGATTTCTCGGACGGTACACAAGTGTCAACAGAGGCAACCTTATCCTCTGATGGATTGGATCCAGGTTGGTACTATTTAGAGTTTCAGAATCCGTATGAAGCGTCTGGCACACCGACTACTTTGACGGTGAATTTTGAGCTTATTAGTTCCCAATCTCCATCTGATACGGAAGTTCTTTTGCGCAATGATCTTTCCGGTTCATCAAAATTTTACTCTAGTCATTACGACGGCATTGGGGTTCCTTCGGCGAAGTTAGTCCACCCATCCGTTGATGTATCTGTGTCTGGGCCAAACAACACCGTTTCGGAATCACATTTATCAGATGGAGAAACGGCAACCGGCGCACTTGATCTCTCTACTGGAGAGAACGAGGTGATGCTTAATCTGACGGGCGGAACGGTGGATTACTCACTCACCTATACCGAGTACACCGACACGCAAGACGTCGGTGTTGAACTGAACACCGGCAACTGGGCGAATCACACCGGCACGCTGGCCGATGGCGAGACAGTCACCAAAACGATAGATCAATCCGCCCTCCAGGAGGGAACGAACACCCTCAATGTCTCGATGCCGGAGCTCTCGGCGGACGCCCCAGCGATGCAGGTCGAGGCCGAGATCTCCCACGACGCTCGCGATATCCAGAACGTGAGCTACGAGGCCGAGAAATTCAGCGAGCGGTACTCGGTCTCGAAGACCTACTCCTCGGACCGGAAAGACCCGACGCTGACCATCCCCTTCGCCGACACGGCAATCTCGATCCGAGAGGCCGAGTATAGCCTCAACGGCGGCGACTGGCAGGCGGCGGATAACTGGGTCGTCGAGAACACGACTGGCGAGATCTCGCTGCCGGACATGCAGGCCAACGACACGGTCGACGTTCGGGTAACCGCGACGAAAGTGGCCGTCGATAACGGGGCGATCGAGGTCTTGGAGCCCACGCCGGTAGCGGATGATCTGAACTCGAAGATCGAGATCACCGAGCACCGACCCGAGTTCGAGATGTTGGTCTCGGGCGCCGACGACGATCGTGTGATCTACGCCGAAGAGAAGTCTTGGTCTGAGGCGAACGACACCTCGCTGATCGATGCCTCTGGATCGCAAACGGTGAGATTCCCGGAGGCAGGCGTTGGATCGACAGCCACACTCCGACAGGCTCCGCTCTGGGCCGAACCGGAAAACGACGTCGCGATCTCGGTGAACTCCGGAAGCGAGCCCCGCTTCGAGATCGGCCCCGGTGAATCTGAGGGCGACATGGTGACGCTCGAATACGCCGATACAGTCTCCGGCGAGACCTACGAGCTGCGTCGAGTCGACGGCGACTACGATCGGCAAATCGACACGGACACGGCCGAGAGTCCGGTCTATCTCGAAACGATCGACCAAGCAGCCACCTACATCATCGGCATCGCCGAAAGTACGAGCGTTCAGCAGCCAGTCGGCCCGGTCGAGACTGAGCAGTCCGGGACTGATCCCGTAATGATCCTGCTCGCGGTCGTGGCGGCACTCGGTGGGCTGTTCCTGGTCGTCAGAAGTGTCGGCGGTTCGCGAATCAGCCGTGGCCGGTCTTCCAGCCTCTCGATCCCGGTCATCGACCGTTCACTGTCGCTCCCGTCGCTGCCGACCCTCCAGTCGACGACCTCCCGAACCGGAGACTCGACCTCGAGGACGATCGTGATCGGCGGGCTGGTCATCATCGCACTCGTCGCGATGGAGTTCGCGACGCCAGAGCCACTCCTCCAGGTCGCGACCTCCGCGGTAAGTTCCGGAGCGGCACCCTTCGGAGAGCTGCTCACGATCATCGCAGGCGTGGGCGCACTCCTGGGGATCTGGTATCTCGACCAGCGCACTTCGGAATCGATTCCGACCTGGCTGATGGGCGTGGCGGCAGTCGTGACGGTCACGTACCTGCTCGAAACCCTACAGCCGGGTGTGCTGCTGGGTCCGATCTCGGAGGGCTTCGAGACGGTCTCGCCTCTGTTCTGGATCGTCTTGATCGGAGGCGGGGCCTACTTAATCTACGGCTGGATTCAGACGCGCCGCTCGCCTGATACTCGCGTGACGCTTCAACTCAGCGGGAAAGACAAATAGCCATGTTCTTCGACTTCCTCGAATCGTTCGGCGTCGAGCTCGGAACGTGGGCCATGCTGTTCGTGATCGCATGGTATCTCTTCCGGGGCGCTCGAGCCGGTCGACGAGCCACGTCGGTCCTCGGACGGGCAGTGACGTACGCGGTGCTGATCCTCGTGAGCTTCGGCGCTGCGGCAGCTCTCGGATACGCCGACCTCCACCTCTCGACGTTCATGGGTGACGTTGGCGCTGTCGTGAAGTGGGCGCTCGACGAGGGACTGGTGATGGTCGAGCAGCTCCTCCGGGGCCTGTTCTGACTGCCCGGGCGGTTCGGGCACACCTGGACATACGTATCTACACGCACACACCAACACCCAGGGCCGGGTGCGCACGACCCCGGCCGGGGCCGGGCGCACACGCCCGAGTGTATGCTCGCCCAGCAGAGCATTATGCGCTGACGGGCGCACACACGAGCCCCCGCGTTCGATAGCGCGATCACGCAGGTGCTCACACAGCGCGCACGAGGCGCCGGCGCACGTAATGAAGACCTCCGTTTCATCTGTTTCGGGTGGAAATTTTGCGCTAGCGGTACGGAGTGTTTTGAGACCGTGGCCTTAGCCACACGTCTAACGGGATACCTAACCCCTCGGGTGAGGGTTCAAAACCAGTTGGAGCAACCTCTCGAACTGGTAGCTACCCAAAAAGGAGCTGGTAACTAAACTCAGGTTGTACTAACTGCCCAAAATGCCCAAGTGAGCTTGAAAAACAGGCCGGGATCGGCGGCGATGCCTCTACTCGCGATCAGGCTTCAATGTAGTAGCGAGCCGTCGATGCCATTCGCGGACCGAGGTCGATCTTCGCGTTCAGGTATTCAATGGGGTCGTTGTTCGCCTCAGTCCAGAGTTCGAAGCCCTGGCGGATCTTCCGACGCTGCTCCTCATTCGACAAACCTTCCATCCGCAACACGAGTCGGGCTTCGTCGCGGTTCTGAACGTCGATGCCGTGTTTCGCCGCCCAGGCAACGAATGCACTCTGACCGGCCTCGAGGCCGCGATCGGCAGCTTCCTTCGCGGATGCAACTGCGTCGAACGCTCGTTCGTTCGTCTGCTTCGCCCGCTGAACAGCATCGAGAACCAGCTCGGCAACGTGCTCGTTCTTGAGCGCGATCTGATTGTACGCTCGATCGAGGAGGTCGTCGATCTCGGCCAGCGCCCGATAGACACTGTTGATGTGCCGATCGTGTTCCTCGGCGACGTCTGCAGGGGAAACAACGCCACCGTCTGAAACGGCTGTCTCTAAAGTCTCCCACTGCACCGGAGACAAGCCATCAGCCAGCTGACGCACGGTGACGCTCTCGCTTTCCTGGCGAATACGGGTAAGGTCGAGATCGATCGGATTGGCACCGGCCTCGGATGTTTCGATCTCCCAGTAGGCGTCTTCGACGAAAGGCCCGTCTCCTTCTTGGGGTGCGATGTCGAGCCCGGCATCGGCAGCAACTGACAACACAATCCGATCGAGTTCGCGCTCGAGCTGGGTGAGTTCCTCGTCGGTCACACCGATCTTTTCATCCCACCGATTCACCTGATACGATGCGCCCAGCTTCGGGTTACTCAGTGGGTGAGAGTCCGAAAAGCTCTCCGGGTTTCTTGTGTAGTAATGCTTGACCTCGACGGGCAACTCGTGGTCAGGAAACGCTTCGCGAACGCGCTCGGGGCCGAGGGTGACAGTGTGATAGTACCCTGGGACGTTGTTACCCTGCTGCGATCGATCGTTTTGAACGACCTTTCGGTAGCCCGAGCGATCGTTTTCCAGTAGGTGGCCCATCCGGGCAATTGGCCCATCACGGGCGTGTATGGGGCCGGACTGATCGTCGGCGACCCTGAGGTACTTCTCCGCGTCCTGGGTGTTTGAATACGGATGAGGCTCATCGAAATACGACGAGTTGAAGCCGACCGACGCAGCGGCGACTC
Organism: Halodesulfurarchaeum formicicum; assembly: GCF_001886955.1. Lineage (NCBI taxonomy): Archaea > Methanobacteriati > Methanobacteriota > Halobacteria > Halobacteriales > Halobacteriaceae > Halodesulfurarchaeum > Halodesulfurarchaeum formicicum. The sequence goes on from NZ_CP016804.1 coordinate 932,287, forward strand.
GTAAAAGCTCCTTGTAGCGGTGGAAATCGATGTTCGAGCCTTTGACTCCCACGTTAATTCCAATCCCAAACTGAGGCGGAACCGAGATCTCCTTGATGTCGCCAGATTTGGTCTCGGCTTTCATTCTCTGCCAGCGAGGAGCAAGGTGAAAGTTGGCCTTCTGCTCACCAACGTCGTCCTCGTCGGGATGTCGACGAACGGCAAGACGAAACTCCCGAACCTCATCAATCCGCCAGTCGACGTTTTTGGGCTCGGCTTGGGCTCGACGATCGGGATGCAGTATTCCCGAGTCTTGGTAATACAGCTTAACAACCCACTGCTCGCCGTTTAGGGTAAACTGTGCAGCCTGGCTCCCGTCGCCTTCCTTAACGAGATGGTCAGCCGCAAAATACGGCTGCAAACCATGCTCGTTGTAAAGGAAGTTCGCACTAAATTCGTGGGGACCTGGCTGCACTGTCTCCATTACTGCCGCTCACCTCCGTCGGTCGCGACAGCATGCTCGACGTCACTCCGCAGAAGTGTGGGGCCAGTGTGCCGATCTGCGCACTCCTCGCACTCGTAGCGATCGGCGAGAACGTCGTTCTTCCCGAGATGAACGTGCCGGGTCCGTTCGCCGCACTCGGGACAGTAGAAGGTCTTCCGGATCACGGCGCCACCTCGCGAACAGCCTTGATCGTGGCCGACTCGCCGACTAAGACGTGGGCGGGCTCGCGAAAGATGAGGCCATGATCTTCGACGGCGTACCTTTCGCCTGCCTGGTCCTCGAGAACGATCTCCTCGTAGTCCTGGCCCCAGTGGCGCTCTTCGACACGCCCGGTTAGGGCGGTCTTCGGGGTCGTTCGACGCGCTTGAGTGAACTCAACCACCAACTGGTCGTGAATCTCGACATCGTCGAAACCGACCTCCACAGTCTCCAGGGGCCGGCGAGTGGCGTTGTAGTACGATGGCGTACTCACGCCTTGCTCACCTCCGTCTCCGGAATCTCATCGATGGGATCGAAAAGCGGCTGCTGCCCTTCGGCGGTCTCTCCGAGTGGGGTTAGGCCGAAGTCCGATGGGACGTGCGTCGAGATGTGGTGATCGCGGTCTTCGTTCTCGTCGAACTCGTACCCGCAAGCGGGGCAGGCCTCGAGGACGGTCCCCTTCTTGTGCCCGTTGTAGGTCGAGTGACGAAGGCTCACGGCGAACACCTCCCGTCGTCGAGGGCCGGGCACTGCTGGTTGGGCTCCTCGATCTCCTCACCGCAGTAGCGACATATCAGAACGGTGTCGCCAGCGGTTCGGCTCACGCCGACCACCTCAAATCGCTGACAGCGGCCTCATAGGCCCTATAAGTGTCACTAAACCACGGAAAAATACAAGGGTAGAGCGGGCCGGGCGCGATTTGAACACGCGACCGTCTGATTAAGAGTCAGACGCTCTGCCGGACTGAGCTACCGGCCCTCACCTGTTTTTGAGAGAGCCCCGTTGAAATACGTTCTGGATCGCGACCGCGATGGACCGGTCGTGGGGATTAAGGCCGATGGCCGGGAATTAGGCTGCAATGAGCACACGTGGAACGATCTCTTCGATGTCTTCGTATGCGATCCTGGGCTGTGGGAGTGTCGGACACTCCGTGGCCGAAGAACTCGTCGAGCGGGGCAAAGAGGTCCTGATCCTCGACAAGGATCAATCCCGGGTCGAGGCCCTCCGCGACCAGGACCTGCAGGCCCGGCAAGCCGATATCGGCGACCCGGAGATCAAACGTGAGGTCGCCGACTTCGACGTGGTGTTGATTCTCGCCTCGGATGTCGAGGCGAACAAGTCAGCCGTCTCGCTGATCCGCGAGGACGATGCGGACCAATTCATCGTCGCCCGCGCGAGTGACCCCGTCACCAGCGACGAACTCTCGGAACTGGGGGCGGACGTGGTCATCAACCCCTCGACAGTGATCGCCGACGCCGCGCTACGCGCTTTAGAGTCCGGCGAACTCGAGTTCAAGGCCCGGAATCTCGCCGACGTACTGACCGCCGCCAATCGGAAGGTCGCGATTCTGACTCACGACAACCCCGATCCGGATTCGATCGCCAGCGCGGCGGCACTTGAATCCATTGCGACCCATCTGGGGGTCGAGGCCGACATTCTCTACTTCGGTGACATTGGCCACCAGGAGAATCGGGCCTTCGTCAACTTGCTCGACATCGAGTTGACCCATCACGATAGTGTCGATATCGAGGATTATGACACCTTCGCGATGGTCGACCAGGCCAAAGCCGGGGCGGTCTCGATCGAGGAACCCGTCGACATTTACATCGACCACTACGAGGCTGCCGGTGAACTCGATGCCGAGTTCGCCGACGTCCGCCCGAACGTCAGCGCCACCTCGACGATCCTGACGAAGTACCTCCAGGAGTTCGACATGACTGTCAGCGAGACGGTTGCGACGGCACTTCTCTACGGCATTCGTTCCGAAACGTTGGATTTCCGTCGCGATACGACCCCAGCGGACCTCACCGCGGCGGCCTACCTCTATCCGTTCGCCAATCACGACACCCTCGAACAGGTCGAATCGCCGAACATGAGCCCGGAGACCCTGGATGTTCTCGCCGAAGCGATTGCTAATCGGGAGGTTCAGGGGAGCCATCTGGTTTCCAACGCGGGGTTCATCAACTCACGGGACGCCCTCGCACAAGCGGCACAGCAACTCCTCAACCTCGAAGGCGTCACCACGACGGCCGTCTTCGGTATCATCGACGACACGATCTACCTCTCCGCGCGATCGAAGGACATCCGCCTCAACATCGGTTCCGTCCTCCAGGACGCCTTTGCAGACATCGGGGAAGCGGCCGGCCACTCTACGCAGGCGAGTGCCGAAGTGCCCCTGGGCATTTTCAACGGCCTGGAGACCACCGAGCAAAACCGCGAGACACTCCTCTCGCTGACGGGAGAAGCCGTCACTCGAACGCTGTTCGACGCGATGGGTGTCGAACAGGAGAACAACAGTAACGGAAACTGATCAGGCGAGCAGGTTCTCCTCGTCCTCGTCGTTTTTGAGCCGTTCGATCACGTCGCTGATCAGCACGATGTCGCCAACTGACCGGACCCACCGGTAGGGAACGATGACGCCTTTGGAACCGGTCTCCTCGCTCTCGAACAAGGTCGGGTTCAGCGCCGAGACCGCGAGCCCGTTTACCACTTCAGCGTCCAGATCGAGTCTGAGATCCTCTACTTCGCCCACGAACACGCCGTTCTTCGAGTATACCTCTCTGCCGACGAGGTTCGTAATTTCCTGCGGTTCTGCGTCCATGTGCCAACGGAGAAACCGGACCCCCTTAACTGTTTGACCGACAGATGTCAGTCGAGCAGCGTCGCCACGTCGACGTGGTCGTGGAGCAACTGGGTCATCGCCTCCACTGTTCGGGCATCTCGGACTCGGCCGCCACGGATCAGGCGCTCGGCGCGCTCGACCGTCGCGAGCGTGTCCGACTGGACCGAGAGAACCGGTACGTTGCGCTCGCTCGCGGTGCCGAGGACCGCTCCCGGCGGTTCGAAGCCACCGGTGAGAATGAGGGCGTTGACGCCGGGGGCCTCCAGGGCTGCTCGCTGGATGTCCGCCCGGTCACCGCCCGTAACGACCGCCGCGTCCTTCGTACGCCGGAAGTGTGAGAGGGCGGCCTCCCCGCCCATTGCCCCGACCAGGACCCGCTCGATGAACACGTCCTCGTCTGCCCCGGTCAGCACCGAACCGCCGAGTTCGTCGGTGAGGTCGGTGAGTGTGACCCCGGCCAGTTCCCGGTTCTGGGGGATGACGCCGAGGACGGGAATGTCCCGTCCCTCCAGGAACGGCACCACGTCGGACTCGACGAGGTCGTACATGGAGTCCGGCACGGCGTTGAAGACGACCCCGGCGACCCGGTCGCCCATCCGGTCGGCCGCCGCGAGGAGGTGATCGATGTCCCCCGCTGATTCGAAGCGTTCGAGCAGGAGCACGTCCGCATCGAGCCGTGCTGCGACGTCGTCGTCCGCGAGGTCGACGATGCCGCCGGTGGTGTACACGTCCGCGCCCTCGATCACCATGAGATCTTTCTCCGCCGCCAGGGTTTCGAAGGCCGAATCGATCCGCTCGTGCAGGTCCGCCAGGTTCTCCTGGCCGCGAATGGCCCCCTCGATGAACGTCGTCGAGTAGACGATCGGCTCCATCTCGTGCATCTCGGCGTCGATCCCGAGTACCTCGCGGGCGAGCATCGGGTCCGTGTCCAGGGTCTTCCCGACGTTCGACTGGAGGCGGGTCCCTTTCGGCTTCATGTAGCCGACCGAGCGGTCCTCGGCCTGTGCCAGTTGGCCCAGTGCCAGGGCGACGGCGGTTTTTCCGGTGCTGTCCTCGGTCGATGCAAGCAGTAGCGTTTTCATAGTTTGTCAGGGTCCACGGTGAGTCGGCTGTCCACGGCCTGTACGCCCTCGGGACTGGCGACGAGCGGGTTGATGTCCAGTTCCAGGATCGCCGGGAAGTCAGTCACGAGTTGGGAGAGTCGCTGGATACTCTCGATGAGTGCGGGCTCGTCCACCGGCTCGCGACCTCGCGCCCCACGAAGGAGCGGCGCTGAATCGATCTCGCCGAGCATCTCAGTGGCCTCCCGTTGGCTGACGGGGGCGACCCGCACGGTCGTGTCCTCCAGCACCTCGACGAAGATCCCGCCGAGCCCGAAGAGGAGGAGGGGACCGAACTGCGGGTCGCGGTTCATGCCGAGAATCGTCTCGGTTCCGGTCTCCAGGTCGACCATCTCCTGGACCTGGACGCCCAGGATCTGGGCGTCTGGCTGGTAGTTCTTCGCGCGTGTGATCAGATCCTCGAATGCGTCACGCACCCCATCCTCGCTGACGCCGACTTTTACACCCCCGATGTCGGACTTGTGCAAAATGTCGGGGCTGACGATCTTCATGACGACGTCCCCTGAAATCGATTCGGCGGCTTCCTGAGCGGCTTCGGGTGTCTCGACGATCGCTCCCTCGGGGGTGGGGATCCCGTAGGCATCCAGGATCCCCATCGCCTCGACGCCGATTCGATTCGAGCGCTGGGCGGCGGTCTCGAGGATCTCCTGGACTCGCTCCCGGTCCACGTCGAAAGTCTGGGGCTGTTCGTATTCGATCCGGGTAATGTCACGATAGGTCAGCAAGGCGTCGAGGCTGGTGACCGCCCGGGCGGGATCGAAGTAGTTCGGAATCCCGGACTCCCGGAGCGTTCGTGCGGGGGCGTCGATCCGTTCCCCGCCCATGAGGGCGGTCGCGACCGGAATGTCGTGTTTCTCCTGCAGGGTACCGATATCCGTCGCGAGTTTTCCGTAATCCAGTACCGCGATCGGGGTCGCCACGACGATCGCCGCATCGACGTTCGAATCGGCGAGCACCAGGTCGATGGCGGCCTCGAACCGTTCGTTGTCCGCGTCGCCGATCACGTCGACCGGGTTGTAGATGTTCGCACCCTCCGGGAGGGCCTCGCGAAGCCCTTCGAGGGTTTCCTGGTCGAAACTCGCCATTTCGAGGTTCGAATCGCCGATGGCGTCGGTCGTCATGACCCCGGGCCCACCAGCATTGGAGATCACGGCCACACCGTTTCCGTCGGGAACCGGTTGGCCGGCGAGGATCTGGGCGTAATCGAAGAGTTCCTGGACGTTTTCCGCCCGGAGGACTCCGGCCTGATCGAGCCCTGCCTCGTAGGCCCGCTCGCTGCCGGCAATCGTCCCCGTATGAGAGGACGCCGCCTGCGCGCCGGCTTCTGTACGCCCGGACTTCACCAGCACGATCGGGGTCTCTTTGGTCACCTCGCGGGCCACGTCGATGAATCCCCGGCCGTCGCCGATCCCCTCCAGATAGCCGAGGATGACCTCGGTCTTGGGATCGTCGTCCCAGATGTCCACGAAATCCGATTCGTCGAGGACGGCCTTGTTGCCGAGCGAGACGACGTCCTTGAATCCGATTCCCTGGTCGTTTGCCCAGTCGACGACGGCAGTGATGAACGCCCCCGACTGGCTCATAAAGGAGAGTTTCCCTGGGCGGGCGTTTGCGGGCCCAAACGTGGCGTTCATTCGGCTCGGCGTGCTCATCACCCCGAGGCTGTTCGGCCCCACGAGGTTCATATCGTAGGTCGCCGCGATCGATTTGAGTTCCTGTTCCCGCGTGGCACCTTCGCTGCCCGCTTCACCGAACCCGGCCGTGATCACGACGACGTTTTTGACCCCCTGCTCGCCGAGCTCCCGTGTCGCCTCGACGGCGATGTCGGGCGGGACGACGACTACTGCGAGATCGATCGGGTCCGTTATATCGGCGATCTCATTTGCGACGGGGTACCCGAGAACGGTCTCCCGCGAGGGGTTGACCGGGACGACAGTTCCCGTGAACTCCTCGAGGTTCTCCATGATCGCACGGCCGATCGAGCCCTCGCGGTCGGTCGCGCCGACCACGGCGACCCGGTCCGGGTCGAACAACCCGTTGGCGTCTGGCATCCACGTTCGGGTAGGCCGGGCAGTGGCATAAACCCAACCGCCATCGAACGGCCGAAAACGTGATCCTCCGTCCCTGTGAATTCACCCCATGGCTCTGCCCACGCTCACGACGGACGTACTCGTCGTTTTCGGTCTCGTGGGCGTTGCGATACTGTTTTTCGTCACGGATTATGTCAGACCCGACGTAACTGCCCTCTCGGTCATCGTCGCACTGGTCGTTCTCGAACCGTGGACCGGGGTCGGCGCGGAGCAGGCCTTCATGGGCTTTGCCAACACGGCGACGGTGACGGTCGCGGCGATGTACATGCTCAGTGAGGGGGTCCACCGGACAGGGGTCGTCCGTCGGCTTGGAGCTTTCATCACCAGGATCGCGCAGGATAGCCCCTCCAGGATGACCCAGACGACACTTGTGCTCGCCGGTGGACTGGCCGGGGTGGTAAACAACACGCCAGTAGTGGCTGTACTCATTCCGATGGTCACCGACCTCGCGGACACGTATCGAATCTCACCGTCGAAATTGCTCCTGCCACTCTCCTATGCGGCGATGCTCGGTGGGACACTCACGCTCATCGGGTCTTCGACGATTCTTCTTGCGAGTACCATCTCCGCACGCCTCATCGATCATCCGTTTTCCATGTTCGAGTTCACGCACCTCGGATTGCTCGGCCTGGGTGTCGGAATCGTCTATCTGTCGACGATTGGCCAGCGACTCCTCCCATCCCGGGTGGCTCCGTCGATCGATTTGATCGAGCTCTTCGATTTGCGGACCTACGTCTCACGGCTCTACATTCGCGAGCGGTCTCCGCTCGTCGGGCAAACGATCGTGAAAGCCACAGAATCCCTGCCGATCAACTCCGATCAGCAGATTCTGGAGGTGGTTCGGGACGGGGATCGGTATGCAGCTCCGGGCCCGGATTTCGTCCTGGAAGCTCGGGACGTTATTATTGTTCGTGCCGACCAGGAGACTCTCAGGGCGGCTGCACCGACCCTCGATCTGTGGCAACTCCCCTGGATGTCAGTCGCGGATCGTGATCGAACCGTCCCGGCCGGAATCGGCACGCTCGTGGAGGTCAAAGTGCCAAACGGGTCGGATCTGGTGGGCCAGGCAGTGGGTTCCCTTGGGGCCCGGGAGCGCTACAAGGCGACGATCCTTGCAGTGCAGCGAAACGGTGAGATCATCCACGAGCAGTTCGACGATCTGGTTCTCGAACGCGGGGACACGCTCGTCTTCCGGACGGCGAGCGGGAACGTGGATGTGCTGCGGGACACGACGAATCTGATCCTGACGGCCGTTGCCGGATCGGGAAAATTCGAGGGGACGGCTACCGGCAAGGTTCGGGCCAACCGGGCGCCAGTTGCCGTGGCCATCATCGCTGGCGTCGTTCTCATCGCTGCTTTCGGATTGCTCTCTATTGCAATCGCTGCCCTTGGGGGTGTCGTGGCGATGATCGTTACCGGTGTCCTCGAGCCGGATGAAGCCTACGAGGCAATCTCCTGGAACGTCATCTTCCTGCTCGCGGGGATGATCCCGCTTGGCATGGCGCTGGAAAACTCGGGGGGTGCAACCTGGATTGCACAACTCGTCGCGGAACTGGCTGGTCTGATGCCGCCGGTCGCCGTGTTACTCCTCTTCTACGTGCTGGCGGCACTGCTCACGAACATCATCCTCCCGAACGCGACCGTCGTGCTTCTTATCCCCATCGCGATTGACGTCGCACTGGCTATTGGGGTGAATCCGTTCTCCTTCGTCCTCGCGGTCACCTTCGCGGCGAGTACTTCGTTTCTAACCCCGCTTGGCTATCAGACGAATCTCATGGTGTTCGGTCCTGGTGGATACGAGTTTTCGGACTTCTTCCGGGTTGGGGCACCGTTGCAGGCGATTCTGGCAGTCGTCACCACGCTTGGTATTATGCTTTTTTGGGGCCTTTGAGCCGCTGCGGGGCGGGTTTTCGGCCCGCACTTCGGTTTTTAGCTAATTTCAGGCGGTGAACTACCCCTGCCTACTCGCCGCCTTCGGCGGCTCCTTGAGGCAGGGGTAGTTCACTCCTCGAACGAGCGCTCTGTGCCATCGACACTGTCGATGATAACGTCTCCGTCCTCGCGCTCGGCCAACCAGAATAGTTTGTAGACATCTCGGGCCCCCTCGAGGCTGATTTCCGGGCTGCCGTGGAGCATCGAGGACCGCATCGCCCACTCGAAGACGGCCTCCTCGGCCATGTTTCGACAGTGGCCCTCAGTCACTTCACTCGGTAAGACGAGTACGTCTTCGAACCGTCGATCGATGTCGTCAGGGACGGTGTCGGCACGGAGCGTTAGCCGTCGAGATCGGTCGACTGCGACAACGTACTTCTCCGTGCGATCATCCAGGAGTGGTCGGGAAATGGTCGCCGTTCCGTGGTAGAATCGGTACGGGTACGCGACGGCGCCGACGCGACCGGCTGACTGAACCGCTTCCCGGTCGATGCTCGGTTCAACGATTTCGAGCTCGATCGGGTCTTCGGGAACGCCGGTCCCGGAAGCCCGAGTCATCGGTCGGGCCAGTACTCGCTCGCTTCGACGTGCCCGCGCACGTTGTCCATTTCGGTGATCGCTTTCGGGTCAGGGGTTCCGCCGTCCGGTCGGAGAGCCGTGGCTCCGTCACTGTCGTCCGCGTTCTCGCTGACGAAGGCTTCGAGGGGTTGTCGCATGGCTGTGAAGTGTCGGCTCACGTTCTCCTGCTCGGGCGGTGTCGTCAGGAGCGAGACGACCACCAGCACGATCGCAGACAGGACAAAAGCCGGGGCCAGGCCGTAGACCGTGAGCAGCCCCTCCAGGAAGGGTGAGAACCCGGCGATGGTCTCTTCACCGAGGATCGTCGTCCACTGTGTCCATAGGATCATGGTCGTCGTTCCCGTAATCATACTCGCGACGGCCCCCCACTTGGTCGGTCGCTTCCACCACAGGGTCGCGATCAAAAGCGGGCCGAGCGACGCGCCCAGGCCGCCCCAGGCGTAGTCCAACACGAGCGTGTAGATCGGGGTGTCACGTGCGATGAACGCGAACACGATCGAGAGGGCTCCGATGGCGAGGGTCACGATCCGGGAGTATCGGACCAGCTTTTCCTGGCTCGCCTCCGGATTGATAAAGCCGTGGTAGACGTCTTCGACGACGGCGCTCGTGGCGACCAGGAGCTGTGAGTCTCCACTCGACATCATCGCCGCGAGCGCGGCCGCGAGCACGATCCCGGCCAGGACCCCGGGCAGCAGCTCTAGAGTCAAAAGCGGCATGGCGTTGTCGGGGTTTCCGAGGCCGGCTCCGATCTGAACCAGCGCGTAGAGCCCGACCAGGGCCGCCCCGATATAGGCCACGAACATGAACAGCTGGGCGACCAGGGCGGCTTTCCTGACGTTTTCGATGCGGTCGATTCCCATGAACCGGACCATAATGTGGGGGTTTCCCGGAACGCCTAAACCGATCGCGGCATACGAGACGATCCCGAAGAGAGCGGCCCAGCCGCTTGCTCCGGCGGTGATGCTCGTCAGCGATGCTCCCCCGTCGAGTTCTGCCAGCGCTGCAAACGGCGAGCCGTAAGCGGAGAATGCCAGGATGGGGAGCACGATGAACGCGAGCAGGATAATCGCGCCCTGGAAGTAATCCGACCAGGCAACGGCGAAGTACCCACCGAGGAAGGTGTAGCCGACGACGATGATCCCGCCGATGACGACACCGAGCCACATCTCCATCCCCGTCAAGACCTGTAGCAGCGTTCCTGCGGCAACGATCTGGGCTCCCACGTAGCCACCTTCGAAGATGATGAGCACCATCGCCGAGACGGCCTTGACCACGCCCGAGTCGTCCCCCAGTCGCGTGGCGAAGAAGGTCGGAAGGGTCACTGCCTCGACGATCTCGGAATACTTCCGGAGTCTCTTCGCGATGCCCGCCCAGGCGAACAGGTCGCTGGGAATCATCCCGAGACCGTTCAGGAAGGCGATGATACCGCTACTATAGGCGTCTGCCGGGACTCCCAGCGTGAGCCACCCGCTCATTTCCGAGGCCCGCTCCGAGAATCCGGTGACCACTGGGCCGACGCGGCGACCGCCAATGACGTAATCGCCGACGGTGTCCATGAACCGCGCCGAGAACAGCCCGATCCCGACGAGCACGAGCAGGTACGCGGCGAAGGTGGTCAGGACGTAGTTGCTCACCCCGGTGGCGATTGGATCAGCCATCCTGTGCCTCCTCGAACTCCTTGCGCAATCGCGTTTCGCGTTTGCCCTCCCAGACGTACCACACCCACAGCATGATGAAGTACAGGGTAAACGGGACTACAAGGCCGAGCCAGTCGATCAGTCCTAACCCCGCTGGCATGTTACCCGCTCGTTTCGAATGTGGTTATTTGTATCAATTGATTCTCGCTGCTCAGATGTCAAGACTGTCTGCGTTCGCACGGGGAGTCTGGTGGCAGTTGTGAGTCCGCATGGCAACTGGCAGTGTCGCACCGGACCCCCTCCATTCTATATAGCGAAATACGGTTTATTTGTTCACGATTCGTCGAGCAACGAGTAGATATTCCGCTCGTAGACCTCGCGGACGCGGTCGCCCCAGTTGTGTGTGTAGGTGTCGATCACGTCCGTCGCGACGTCTCCGCGGAGATATTTGACGATCCCCCGATCGCCAGTTCGATCCCGGAGGTGTGTCGTGAAGAAGTGTCTGAAGTAGTGGGGAGTAACGTTCTCCCCGGCGCCTGCGCCCGATTCGTACCAGCCCTGGTCCCTGGTGTGGCTGGTAACGAGGTGATGGATGTCGTTTCCGGTGAGCCGCTGGCCCCAATTTCGTTCAGTGCTCACGAAGAGGGGTTCGGCGGCCGATCGGGGATCTGGACGGATGGCCAGCCAGTCGATCAGTACCTGGCGAAGCTCAGCGTCGATGGGGATGACGGTATCTCGTTTGCGCTTGTTCGATGTAACACGTCGCTCACCATTCGTCTTGTCCCCGCGCTGGGGGTGCTGCGAGACGAAAAGCGAATTCGGACGTCCCGATAGTTGCGGGCGAATCGGGCCGGCTGGTACTGGTGCATCCGGGATATGGACATCCCTGAGATCGAGGTTACACGCCTCTCCGGCCCGAATTCCGGATTTGAGGAGTAATACAATGAGTGCCCGATCGAGTGGATGTCCGACCGACTTGACGAACGCCTTCATTTCTGGGACAGAAATGTCACGGCGATTCGGGTCGGTGGTGATCTGTTCGTCGAGTTCCTCCATCACCAGGGTCATCGGGTTCTCATCGAAGACCCCGACCTCGTTCATGTAGGCATAAAAACGGTGGAGATACGAGGCGTAACTCGCCACGGTGCTCTCGGCTGCATCCCCTCGTAGCTCGCTGAGCCAGGCGAGACAGTCCCTGTGGGAGATCGATCCGAGGTCGGGGTCATCATCGAGACTGGCCTCGAATCGTCGTAACACCCGCTCATAGGCGTCACGTGTCCGTTGTGAGCGGCCGTGGTAGGCCATATCCTCGAGGAAGTACGCGATTGGATCCTCGACAGTGCTCATGGTTCGTCCTGAAGCGTGTAGGTCCCGTCCCGCGGGCGATGGCCGATTTGTCCGTTCTCCTGGAGGTCGATGAGGGCTGTTTCGAGCTGGGACTCCAATTCGTCGGTGACTGTTTCGAGAAGTTCCTCCCAGGAGAGTGGGCCGTTCGAACCGAGGGCCTGGAGCACCGTTTCCCGGACGTTACCCCTGGGGTTAGCGTCCGATGATTGGGTTGAATCGGGCTCGGTATCACCGAACCCGCGACGGCCCGCCTGAACCATGGTTCGGACGAATTCAGATTGAGTCATCCCCAGCTCGTCGGCGTGGTCGGCCCACGCTGATTTTTGGTAGGCCGGAACGTAGGTGGTGACGGCTGATCGGTCGGTCTCTTGCTCGGAATTGGACATGGTCGGGGATTTGCCTCCCTGCCCCTTATAGGTTGCAGGAATCGAAATAAACTATCTTATTTGGAGCGGGGGCATTAGAAATGGGGCCTGTTGTTATGGTATATTTGTATTACTAAAGTCTATTTGCCGGTTGCACTCTAAGTTTCTAAATATAAATGTAGATGGAATCGAACTCGAGGTTGCATCAAAAGAGATTGTTAACGAGTTGCATCTCGTTTCTTGTCGGTCCATGTCTGTGGAGTCGAGCTGATCTTGTCCAGGAAACTATCTAATTTGGGCTTTCGTTACTGTGTCCGACTCGGGCTCCTCGGCAGGTAAATTTGGATCCGCAAACGAAACTGGGTTTGAAGACTGAGTTCACAGTTGGTCAGACGTCGCTGAACTGGCTTGTTGGCCAGGGTCGAATTCTCACCTCATCGTATCCGCGTGTTCAAGATGACCCGTAGACGGGGGTCCATGCGGCTCCTTTTCGACCGTTTCTCGGTAGGTCTGATGCCTGAGACTTCAAGGTTGGATGTGTATGGTGTGGTCCCCCTGTGAATCGTTACGGACTTCTTCGAATCCCTGCCCGATCCGGTAGGATTTGCCTCGCTGAACTGTCGCCCGACCGGGCATTTGGAAAACCTAGTGCCGGAAACGGCTGAACTCGATTCTGCCGGTTCTGTTCGAATCGGGCTTCTCCGGTGGCTACTTTCTGATTGGGTGCTGGGTTTCGGGTACCAGCGTGATCGAGAAGCGTGAAATAAACCTCATACCGCTATATCATTGCCGGGGCCCGAATCTGCTCCTGAACAGGGATCGGTGATCTCGTCACCGGGGACTTTGCGAGAATAGTGGCAGGACGTTCGAAATTATATAGTTTCAGAAAACCTGGTTGGTCCAATTCACATGAGCGAATATTTGGCACTTCCCATGTAGGTGGTCATTGCGGTTTTACTCCGGGTTTCCGCCAGTCTCGACTACATCTATATAGAAACCACACGACTTATAGTCGGTGGGTGAAACCGCTTCGTATGGAACGCCGCAAGGTGCAGTTGACGGGTGGGTCCACGTACACGGTGTCGATCCCGAAGGGATGGGCCCGGGACCACGACATCACGGCCGGCGAGGAGGTGGCCTTCCATCAGGATAACGGCTCACTCTTGCTCACGCCTGTCTCTTCCGACGAGCCAACTCGTGGCGTTCTGGACATCTCGGATCGAGAGGGCGACGCGTTGATGCGTGGGGTGATGACGATGTACGTGAGCGGCTTCGACGAGATCGAGTTGACTGCGGACCGGATTTCTCCGGCTCAACGACGGATCATCCGTGAGGCGACCCAGCGGCTCGTGGGTCTCGAGGTCTTAGAGGAGACTGCGGACACGGTCGTAATCCAGGACCTCCTCGATTCAGCGGAACTGTCCGTCCACAGCGCCGTTCGGCGGATGCATCTTATCTCACGGTCGATGCTTGAAGACGCGGTGACGGCACTGCAAGAACACGATCTGGATCTGGCTGCGGATGTCATTTCAAGAGACGACGACGTCGACCGACTCTGGTATGTCGTCTCCCGGATCTTCCGGAGCACGCTGCGGTCCCCGGAGATGGCCCGGGAGATCGGCCTCTCTCGGGAGAAATGTTTCGATTATCACTCCAGTGCCCGGCAACTCGAACGGATCGCCGATCACGCCGCGAAGATCAGCCAGGTCACTCGTGAACTCGACCAGAGCGTCCCGACCGAGGTCACTGATTCCCTGGGTGAATTGTGCGAGGCGGCGACCGACATTATCGTGACGGCATTCGAAGCGCTCTTCGCAGACGACCCTGACACGGCAACCGAACTCGCAAACGAGGCCAGAGCCAAAGTCGAAGCGATTGACGATCGAGCTCGTGGCATCGACGATCAGTTGCGAGAACTCGACCCGACACGGGCTCGTCATCTGGGGCTCATCGTCGACTCGCTGTCCAGGAGTGCGGACTACGGCGGGAACATCGCAGAGACCGCGCTTCAAAAGGCTGCACCGGCTCCAGACCTGTAGCGAATCCGTTCTTTTATCACTGGAGGCTGCCAAATAACCGGCAATGCGCGACGGATTTCCCGACTACGTCGACGTGGATTACACCGATGGCGAGGGCGAGGATGCAGACTCCTATCCCGACGTCGAGGCGAAGATCCAGAAGGGGATCGAGGTCGTCAAACAGGCGCTCTCGGAGTACGAGAACCCGGCGATCATGTGGACCGGCGGGAAGGACTCCACGCTGACCCTCTATCTGGTGCGAGAAGTCGCCCGGGAACTTGGCTACGACATGCCCCCGGCGGTGTTCATCGATCACTTCCAGCACTTCGATGATCTCATCGACTTCGTCGAACATTGGGCGGGCGTCTGGGACGTCGAGGTCATCTACGCACGAAACGAGGACATCGGAGACCTCGTGACCGAACAGGACCTGGAACCCGGCGACGACATTTCGATTTCGGAGCTCTCCGAGCACAACCAACACCACGTCCGGGAGATCCTGGAATACGAGGAGGACACGTTCCCGTTCCTGCTTGATACCTACGTCGGCAACCACCTCCTCAAGACGGTCGCACTCAACGACGCCCTCGAGGAGTACGACATCGACGGTGTCATCTCGGGCGTCCGCTGGGACGAACAGGAGGCTCGGGCCGACGAGACCTTCTTCAGTCCCCGCCATAACCCTGACATCTACCCCCCGCACGATCGCATCCAACCGATCCTGCAGTTCGACGAAGGAGACGTCTGGGAGGCCTTCTGGTATTACGTGGTCCCGGAGACCGTGGCTGCATATCCCGAGGACGGCTACGTCCCCCAAGGCTTCGATGACCTGCCCGACGGGGTCACCCAGGAAGACATCCCGGTCTCGCCGAAGTACTTCGAAGGCTTCCGCTCGCTCGGCAGTCAGGTGAGCACCAAGAAGTCCGATCAGGAACCGGCCTGGCTCCAGGACCTCGAAGGCACGACCGAGCGTGCCGGCCGGGCCCAGGACAAGGAGGACCTCATGGAACGGCTCCGCGATCTGGGTTACATGTAACGGTCGACGGAACGCAGGAACCGAGTGTGCTTACCAGGGCGCAAAGTCCGGATCGACCTGGCGGTCGGTTCGGTCGATGCCGTCGATTTTCTCGATGTCGTCCGCGTCGAGTTCGAGTGTACGACTCGCCCAGTTGTCAGCGATGTGATCTTCCGAGGTGGCTTTGGGAATTGCGGTGACTCCCTTCTCGCGGAGCCAGGCCAGGCTGACCTGGGCCTCGCTCACGTCGTGTTTGTCCGCCACCGCGGTGATTTCCGGGACGTCAAATACTGCGCCCCTGGCAAGCGGTGAGTAGGCCACGATCTCGGTGTCCATCTCCGCGACCGCCTCGCGAAGTTCGGCCTGCGGGAGCAGCGGGTGCATCTCGACCTGGTTGGCGAAGGGATCCGCCCCCAGGACCGAACTCGCGGTCTCCAGATGCTCGGGCTCGAAGTTGCTCACACCAATGCGTTCGGTGAGTCCGTCCTCAACCAGTTGCTGGAACGCCGGGAGGGTTTCTTTTGGGTCGTAAGTGTCCGCCGGCCAGTGGACATAGAGCAGGTCGACGTAATCGACCCCGAGTTTTTCGAGACTCTCCTCGGTGGTCGTGCGGACGGCCTCGGGTTCGAGGCTGTCGATCCAGACCTTCGTTGCCAGGAAGATCGACTCCCGGTCCACGTCTGCCTGCGCGATGCCGCGCCCGACTTCCGCCTCGTTCCCGTAGATCTGGGCGGTATCGACGTGTCGATAGCCCATTTCCAGAGCCGTCTTGACGGCGTTGGTACACTCATCAGGGTCGGTGTTCTCCCAGGTACCGATGCCGAGTCGGGGCATTCCGTTCACCGTCGCTGGTGCTGTCATCGGTGAACGAAACGGCGGCGACGGGGAAAGAAATTGTGGCCGCCGAACCGAACTCAGTATTTCGGATCAGCGCCCGTTATGTCATAGACCCGATCGTAGATCTCGTCGCGTCGGGACTGCCAGCGATCGAAGTCCGCGGGCGAATCTGGATAGTCCTCGTAGACCTCCTTGAGGGATTGGGCCTCCTGATGCACTTGATAGAGGCTGTAAAGCGTTCGCCAGTGGCCGAAGGTGCGACCGAGCGTCTCCAGTTTGAGCCCGAGAGACATACCGGCCGCGCCGGTCCCCAGCGCGTCGATGAGCGCCTGCCCGGGGAGTGCCGTAACGATACTTGTCAGTTCCTCCACGGAGTACGTTCCGGCCCAGATGTTGTAGAGGTCGATCGCGGCAAAGCGCTTGCCGAAGTCCGTCATCACCCGCTGGTTGTATTCCCAGAGGGCCGATTCGCTCACGTCGCCGTCCTCGATCGCCTCGATGGCTGCCTCGGCGGCCCAGTGACCGGCCTTGGCCGCGCCGGGAATGCCACCACCAGTTGCGGGATTGACGTGGGCCGCAGCGTCACCGACCGCCGCGTAGCCCGGCGCGACCGCGGAGTCGTAGGGGCGGCGGGTGGGCAGGGCGGCCCCCAGCTTGTCGATGACTGTTGCGTTCTCGAACTCCGAGCGGTTCGAAAGGTCTTCTTTGAGAACGTCGACGAGTTGCATGGGCGGTTTGTTCATCTGGAAGCCCAGCCCGGCGTTGATCGTGGTCTCCGTGCGCGGGAAGTACCAGAGATAGCCCAACTCCTCGGTCGGCATGAAGACGATCGAGTCCTCGTACTCGACAGGCTCCTCGACCTCGATGATCTCCCGGTAGGCCGAGCAAAACTGCTGGTAGTTTACCTTGGTATCGAAGGTCGTCTCGGAAAAGTCAGCCTGGTCCTGAAGAATCGACATCGCACCTGCGGCGTCGATTACAACGCTGGCGTCGTACTCCGTTGTCGTGCTGTTTTTCGTCGCCGTGACCCCGATGACCTGCTCGCCGTCCTGTCGCACGTCCTGGACGACAGTGTCATACCGCATATCGACCCCCAGTCGGTCGACCTCTTCGAGGAGGACCTCACCATAGCGTCGCCGGTCGACGACTGCACCGGCCTCGTCGAATGGGATTTCCAGGACCTCCTCGGTCTGTGGGTTCTCGAACCGAGCGTACTGGATGTTCTCGTTCGTGAAGGCCTCCTCCTTGAGATAGTCCCGGTCGATGACATCAGGGAAGGTAGATTTGCCCTTGATGGCGTCACCGCAAGCGATATGTCCGGCTTCCGACTCCGGCTTGCGCTCCAGGAGAACGACATCGAGGCCCGCATCCGCGACCGTCGCCGCGGCGAAGGTACCGGCCGTTCCCCCACCGACGACGACAACGTCGAAGGACTCAGTGGGCATGGTTGTCTTTCAATCCACGGCCCCCTCCTAAAAAACTCGCGGGACCGGCCCGGGTGAAACCAGCACACGTCACCGCTATGTACGGTCGACGTCGTACTTGTAGGTCGCCGTCTCGGGGTCGACCCCGAAATCTTCGGGTCGCTCATCGACCCCATCATCCTCGTTCCCGTCTTCGAACCGGCGTTTGAGTCGTGGGGGCACCGAAAATTCCTCGACGACGATGTGTGTCGCGGCGGCATCGGGATGGCGCGTACGCATCGATTCGAGCCGTTCTTCGAGTATGGGCGGGAGTGTGTTATCGACTGTTTCGAAGCCGAATTGAAAGAGGTATTCGGGGGCCGGGGTGAGCGCGTACACCGATTCGAAGCCCTGATCCCGGGCCATCTCGATCAGTCGCTCGACGATATGGGCACCGATACCCTGGCCCCGCCACGCTTTACGGACTCCGATACAGGTGAGTTCACACCGCTCTCCGTCCGCGGTTCGATGAACGCGAAGCCGCCCGAATCCGGTCTTCTCGCCAGTTCGTTCGTCGATGGCGATGACATAATCACGGGAGCGAAAAGCCGGGTCCTCGAAGTTAAACGCAGCCAACTGATCGAGGAGCCAGACTTCCTCGTGGTTTTTCGCGTCCCGGATGTGCATGGTTTACACATGGCCTGCACGGGCAAAATGGTTTGTGGGCCGCTCACAGGGAGTTGCGAAGTCGGTCCAGAAAGCCGTCCCCGACTTCGACGGACTCCCCGCCGGCCTCAGCGAACTGCTTGAGTGCCGTTTTCTGCTCTTCGGTCAGGTCCTCGGGCGTGACGATCTGAAGGTGAACGTACAGGTCGCCGTGGCCACGGCCCCGAAGGTGGGGCATTCCCTCGTCTCGAAGCCGCAGGGTCTCGCCGCTCTGGGTCCCCTTTGGCACGTCGACCTCCACGCGACCGCCCAGGGTCTCGATCTGGATGGTGTCGCCGAAGACCGCCTGGGGGAACGAGATCGGCTGTTCCATGTGGAGGTCATCACCGTCCCGTTCGAAGTCAGGGTGGTCCTCGACGCCGACCTCGATCAGGAGATCGCCATTCGGCGCCCCGCGATCACCGGGTGCACCTTCGCCGTTCATCCGCAGTGTCTGGCCGCTTTTGATACCGGCCGGGACGTCAACCGAGAGCGTCGCGCGGTTGCGGACGGTGCCGTCCCCGCCACATTCAGAACAGACCTCATCAGGGATCTCGCCCTGTCCGTCACAGCGCGGACACGTGCGAGCCTGCTGGACCCGGCCGAGCGCGGTCTGCTGCACCTGTCTGACCTGGCCACGACCGTTGCACTCCGGGCAGGTACGTAGTTCGGCGTCGGGGGGATGCCCACGACCGTCACAGGCATCACAGGTCTCCGGACGGTTGATGGTGACTTGCTTTGTGACGCCCTCGTAGGCTTCTTCGAGGCTGATCGTCACCGACGTCCGGAGATCCTTTCCCTTGGATGGACGGTTCTGGCGTGACCGACCGCGGCCACCGCCGAAGAACTGATCGAAGATGTCGCCCATGCCGCCCATGCCGCCAAAGGGGTCCCCGCCGGCTCGCTGGCGACCGCCACGACCACCGCTGTCGGTGGCGCCCTGCTTGTCGGCCTGCATGAACTGGTCGTGGCCGAGCTGGTCGTACATGCGACGCTTCTCCTCGTCGGTGAGGACCTCCTTTGCCTTCTGGAGCTTCTTGAACTTCTCCTCGGCGTTCTCGTCGTCGCTGACGTCGGGATGGTTCTTCGCCGCCTTTTGGCGATAGGCGCGTTTGATCTCGTCCTCGCTCGCGTCGCGGGAGACCCCGAGCAGCGAGTAGAAGTCCTCACTCATCTCCTCGCTGTCGGTAGCGGAGTCACGTACTTGGTCTTGTTGCATCGGGACACGACCGAATTAAGGGTGGGTTGGGTGGCTACTCGTCGTCCTCGTCGACGTCCTCGAAGTCGGCGTCGACGTACTCCTCGTCAGTGGCGTCAGCAGCCCCCGCGGCACCCGGGCCCGCCCCGGCTGCGCCAGGTCCGGCCCCAGCCGCGCCCGCCCCGGGACCGGCACCGGCCGCGCCGGCCTGTTGCTGCTGGTAGGCCTGCTTGCCGATCTCCTGAAGGGCCTCGGTCAGGGCTTCGGTGGCCTCCTGGAGTTCCTCAGTCGTGGCGTCCTCGTCTTCGAGGACTTCCTCGACGGTCTCGATCTCGACGCGAATGTCCTCTTCGAGGTCCGCATCCACCATCTCCTCGTTCTCTTCGAGGAGGGTCTCGGCCCGCTGGACGGCCCCTTCGGCCTCGTTGCGAGCTTCGATCCGCTCGCGACGCTTGCGGTCTTCTTCGGCGTGTGCCTCGGCCTCGGATTTCATCTCCTCGATCTCGTCATCCGAGAGGCCGACACCGCCCTCGATGGTAATCTCCTCTTTGCTGCCCGAGCCCTGGTCCTCGGCGGAGACGTTGACGATGCCGTCCGAGTCGATCGAGAACGTGACCTCGATCTGCGGGGTGCCCGCGGGAGCGGGCGGGATGCCCGAGAGCATGAACTCCCCGAGCAGTTCGTTCTCCTCGGCGATTTCACGCTCGCCCTGGAAGACCCGGATCTGGACCGAGGTCTGGTTGGCGGCGGCAGTCGTGAAGATCTTGGACTCCTCGGTCGGGATCGTCGTGTTCTTCTCGATGAGCCGCTCGAAGAGGCCGCCTTTGACCTCGACACCCAGCGAGAGGGGGGTCACGTCGAGCAGGACGATGTCCTCGACGTCGCCGGCCAACACGCCACCCTGAATCGCCGCGCCCAGCGCGACGGCCTCGTCCGGGTTGACGTTCTTCTTGGGCTCCTTTCCGGTTAGTTCTTCGACCTTCTCCTGGACCTGCGGCATGCGGGTGGATCCGCCGACGAGAATGACCTCGTCCACGTCGCTCTTCGAGAGGCCAGCGTCTTCGAGGGCCTGCTCGGTCGGGTCGACGGTCCGCTCGAGGAGGTCCTGTGTGAGCGACTCGAACTTCGCTCGCGTGAGGTCTTTCTCCAGGTGGACCGGGCCGTCGTCTGTTGCCGTGATGAACGGCAGGTTGATCGTGGTCTCCTTGCGGGAAGTCAGTTCGATCTTGGCCTCTTCGGCGGCGTCTTTGAGCCGCTGGAGGGCCTGGCGGTCCTCGCGCAGGTCGATGCCGTGTTCCTTCTCGAAGTCGTTGGCGAGCCAATCGATGATCGTCTCGTCCCAGTCGTCACCGCCGAGGGAGTTGTCCCCGTTGGTCGCGACGACCTCGTAGATGCCGCCACCGAGTTCCAGAATCGAAACGTCGAAGGTGCCACCACCGAGGTCGAACACGAGAACCGTCTGCTCGGATTCGTCGTCGAGCCCGTAGGCCATACTCGCGGCCGTGGGCTCGTTGACGATCCGCTCCACTTCGAGCCCGGCGATCTCGCCGGCGTCCTTGGTCGCCTGGCGCTGCTTGTCGTTGAAGTACGCCGGGACCGTGATGACGGCCTTGTTCACTTCCTGGTCGAGGTACTCCTCGGCGTCGCGTTTGATCTTCTGGAGGATCATCGCGGAGACCTGCTCGGGCGTGTACTCCTCGCCCTCCAGCTCCACGCTGTAGTCCTCACCCATGTGGCGCTTGATCGACTGAACGGTGTTCTCCGGGTTCTGAACGGCCTGGTTCTTGGCCGCCTTGCCGACGATCTTCTCGCCGTCGTCGAAGGCGACGACCGACGGGGTCGTTCGGTCGCCCTCCCCGTTGACGATGATCTCCGGATCGCCACCTTCCATGATTGCAAACGCGCTGTTCGTGGTCCCGAGGTCGATACCGAGAATCTTCTCACTAGCCATCTTGGATGGGTGTATACTTCCGTTCACCTTTAAGCCTTGCTAGTGCGATTCGACCGCTGGGAAATCCACCTCGACGCCTTCGTGCGGTTTTTGGGATTTGGCTACAGGCGCGGTCACAGGTTATAAGCGGACCGCAATCTCACCGCTGTTGCAGCACGCCGGCGAGATCAGCTCGAAGTGGGCACAAAATCAGGGACTGCAACTAGGCCGACGATTCTCCGTCCCCGGCTGCTTCAGCTTCGCTTCCCTCGGAGACGGTAACCTGGGCCGGGCGGAGGATCTTCCCGGCCATCTCGTAGCCGGGTCGATAGACCGAGGCCACGGTGTCTGCCGGGGCCTCGCTCTCGACTCGCATCATGACCTCGTGACGCTGGGCGTCGACGTCCGCGCCGACCGCCGGTTCGATCCGTTCGACGTTCTCTTCGGCCAGCACCCGATCGAACTGCTTTCGGGTCAGATCGACTCCTTCACGGAGCGACTCGGTGTCGCCGGACTCCTCGTCGAGTGCGCGCCCGAGGTTGTCTCGCACTTCCAGCAGCCGTTCGACTAGATCTTCGGTCGCCCGCTCTTTGATCTCCTCCTGGCGACGCTTGGCGCGCTCCTTGTAGTTCTTGAAATCCGCTCTGGTGTGTTCGAGTCGTTCCTCGGCAGTCTCCAGTTCCGATTCGACTGTTTCCAATTCGTCTTCCAGATCGGCTACCCGGTCGACCAGGTCCCCAACTGACTCGGCCAGTTCCTCGTCGTGGGATGCGACTGCTGCGATAAGGTCCTCGCCCGCAAGAGATTCCGTTTCGGTCGAATTCTCCCCGTCCTCGACGGTGGGCTCCTCCGGGGATTCCTCGGTCTCGCTCATGGGAGAGTGAAGCCGCTGGGAGCGTTTAAATATGAAGATCCGTCGCTACTGGGATTCCGGCGGTTCCACGCTCGAATCGAAGTTGAACGAGCCGACCTCGTCGTAGGCAATCTCGAAGACGATGGTGAGCTCGGTCGTCTCGTGGGCGTCGAGTTCGACTTCACGCACCCGAACGAACGAATCTCCCTCCAATTCGCCACGGACGTAGACCGTCCCCGTCTGCGCCTCGTTTCCGGGATTCGAGACGGTGACCCACACCGTCAGCGCCCCGTCTTCGCCGGCACCGAATTTCTGATCGACAACCCGGAGCATGAATTCCGAGTCGTCCTCACCGAGACAGCCCGCTGTTACTCCCAGTGTGGCCACCCCAATCCCTCGCAGGAAGGTCCGTCGCTCCATCGGTGGCGCTTCGAGCGAGCCCCGGAAATAGGTTTCTTCACGTCAGAACGTGCGGCGCCGTCCCTTCGGGATCATCGACTGGAGGGTGCCGTAGGTGTAGCGGCCGACGCCGATGGGTTCGCTTTCCCCGGCGATCTGGTGGGTCACGATCAGATAGCCCCAGTCACCGTCCCAGTCCAACTCCAGGTCCTCGCCGGCGAGAAATCGCGTTGCCGCGTCGCGGTCGAGTTCGAGCACGTTCGCCGTCGCATGCGAGCCGAATCGGAGCGTGGCATCCGTGGTCGGCTTCCAGAATTCCTGGCGGGTCCGAAGGATCGGCAGTCCCAGCGCCTCGATCTGGACCGGGCCCGAAAGATCGTGGTTGAGCACCCAGATCCGACCCGCGCCCTTCTCCCAGAACGAGTAGCCGTCGAAGGTCGCTTTGGGAACACCGAACCGGTCTGCCCAGTAGTCACAGACTTCCTCCCGGGTCGGTCGTCCCTCGACCACCCGCGTGTCGGCCGTTTCGGGCAACCGTTCGAAGGTGTCACTCCGGTTGTCCTGGCTCATGATTTCACCGCCAGTTTGGCGACGTAGAACCCGCCGGTGTCCGTCTGGTGGGGGTAATACCGCTTTGTCTTTGTGACCGCAGGGTCGTACTCGGCTCCCTCCCAGGCGGTCACGCCGGGTTCTGCCGGGAGTGGACTCTCGAAATCGATGGCCGCCGCGTCGGTCGAGTCCAGAATGGCGTCCACGACCGCCTCGTTCTCCTCGGGGGCGAACGTGCAGGTCGAGTAGACGACGGTGCCGCCCGGCCTGGTAGCCTGCACAGCCCGTTCGAGGATGTCCCGCTGGATGTTCGCGAGCCCGCGACTGGCTCCCGGGCCGGCCTCATCCAGTGCATCCGGGTTTTTCCTGACGGTACCCTCACAGGTGCAAGGTGCGTCGACCAGGGCTCGATCTACCGATTCGAGGCCGAGTGGATTGAACGAGTAGTTCCGGGCGTCCTGGTTGGTCACGGCCATCGAGGTGACGCCCAACCGGTCGGCGTTGGCCCTGAGCGCCGACAGTCGGCCCAGGTTGTCGTCGTTTCCGATCACGAGTCCCTGATCGTTCATCAGCGCCGCGAGCTGGGTGGCCTTCCCACCGGGAGCGGCCGCCGCCGCCCAGACGGTCTCTCCCGGCTGCGGGTCGAGAATACGGGGCGGCAGCGTCGAAACTTCCTCCTGGCCGTGAATCCAGCCGTGGACGTACGGCCAGGTGTTCCCGGGCTTGTCCGTGTCGACCTCGAGGAGCGTCTCGTCGTGGGCCCGCCGTGTCGTCTCGATTCCCTCATCCTGCAGCGCTTGAACAACCCGTTCGGGCGTCGCCCTGATGGTGTTCACCCGCACCGTCGTCGGGAGTGGCTCGTGCAGGGCGTCGAGGAAGCCGTCGAAGTCCGGTATGAGTGGCTCGTAGCGCTGCAGGGGTTCCATTCGACCGGGTTTCGGCATGCTCGGGTTAAGACGTTTCGAACCCCTCGGCTCGGCCGAAGATTGATTCACGTGGCGAGCGAATTACCAGTATGGGAACTGTTGTATTTGACCAGGCGCTGGACCTCGATCGACCGACGCTGATCGAGGGATTACCAGGAGTGGGACTGGTTGGAAAGATCGCGACCGACCATTTGATCGAGGAATTGGACATGGACGAAGTGGGCTATGTCGACTGTGACGGACTGCCGAAAATCGCCATTTACGGGGACGGGAACCACGAGGTGACCTCGCCAGTCCGGCTCTACGCAGACGAGGAACGCGATCTCCTCGCGTTGCAGAGTGACATTCCGGTCTCTCGGCAGGCCGCGCCCGGATTTGCCGAGATCCTCGTGGACTGGGTCGTCGAGGTTGACGCGCTGCCACTCTTTCTCAGTGGGCTGCCCCAGGAGGAGACCGATCCGACGGTCCAACCGTCCCTGTTCGGTGTGGCGTCTGGCGAGGCCGAGACCCACCTCACGGCCCACGACATCGACCCGCCGGACGAACGGGGCGCCATCGGCGGCCCGACCGGGGCCTTGATGAACCGAACCAGCCACACGGACGTGGACGCCTGTGGACTGATCGTCGAGAGCGACCCGCAGTTCCCCGATCCAGCCGCTGCCCAGACGCTCATCACTCGCGGAATCGAACCGATCGCGGACGTGTCAGTCCCGACCGAGGATCTCGTCGAACGGGCCGAAGACATCCGGGAACAGAAAGAGACCCTGGCGAAACGGATGCAACAGGCCAGCGAGGAGGAGAGCACCCAGGCGCAGCCCCTCCGGATGTACCAGTAGCGGAGATCCGTACACTTAACAGGCGACTGATCGCGGGAGTACACATGGTCGAGTTCTCAGGCCGGGTCGAGTCGGTGTCGATCAGCGGCATCCGGGAAGTCTTCGAGGCAGCGGGCGGTGACGCGATCAATCTCGGGCTCGGACAGCCGGACTTTCCAACCCCCGAGCATGCACGCGAGGCCGCGACCGCGGCGATCGAGTCGGGGGCGGCCGACGCCTACACCTCGAACTACGGCACCGAGTCCCTGCGGGACGCGATCCGCGAGAAACACGCCCGTGACAACGACCTCGAACTCGGTCGCGAGCAGATCATCGCGACTGCAGGGGGGAGCGAAGCGCTGCATCTGGCACTCGAGGCCCACGTCGACGCGGGCGAGTCGGTTCTCCATCCGGACCCGGGATTTGTCTCCTACTCCGCACTCACGAAACTCGCGGGCGGGAACCCGGTTCCAGTGCCGCTGCGAGATGATCTCACGCTCTCGCCGGCAGCCGTCGAGGAACGGATCACCCCGGATACCGCCGCCGTGATAATCAACAGCCCGGCCAACCCGACCGGCGCCGTGAGTCCCCCGGAGGACATGCGGGAGTTCGCCCGCATCGCGGACGAACACGACGTCCTGGTCATCTCCGATGAGGTCTACGAGCAGGTGCTTTTCGAGGGTGAACACCGCTCGCCGATGGAGTTCGCCGAGTCGGACAACGTGATTCTGATCAACGCCGCCTCGAAGACCTACTCCATGACTGGCTGGCGGCTCGGCTGGGTTGTGGCGAGCGAACGCCGGATCGAGCGCATGCTCCGGGTCCACCAGTATATTCAGGCCTGTGCGAGCGCACCGGCGCAGTACGCCGCCGAAGCCGCCCTTACCGGCCCACAGGAGCCAGTCGAGGAAATGGTCGCGGCGTTCCGAGAGCGACGAGACGTGTTACTCGACGGGCTGGAATCGATGGGACTCTCCGTGCCCGAACCGCGCGGGGCCTTTTATGCCATGCCAAAAGTACCGGATGGCTGGGTGGAGGAGGTTCTCGACCGCGGGGTCGTCGTGGTTCCCGGCGAAGCCTTCGGCGAGCAGGGAGCGGGCTATGCACGGATCTCCTATGCGACCGATCTGGAGACGATCGAGGAGGCTCTGGAGATCATGGCCGCCGCAACAGACACAGTCGCCTGATCATCGGACTGCCGGTTCGCTCAGCGCGACTACCGTGAGCAAGCCACCGACGGAGAGCGCGACGGTGGCCCCAAATACCGCGATGTAGGTGCCAGTGCCTTCGATGACGGCACCGACGATCGGCGGGCCGACGAAAGTACCTAGCCAACCGACGGCACTAACCACTGAGACCGCTGTTCCGCCGACTTTTCGGGGCACATAGCGCTGGACCAGCGTGTAGAGCAATCCGAACTGGAGTTGGACGATGAACCCGGCGGCGACCAGGCCAGCGACCATGAGGGTAAGCGTAGAACTCACGCCCATTATCGCGGCGACGATACCAGCCCCGAACAAGGAAATCCCGATCACCGGGCGCGAGCGACCGCCGAAAACCCGTTCCGAGAGATAGCCACCGCCCGGTCTGGCCAGAATGCCGATAGCGGGAAAGAGGGCGGTGTAGAGCCCACTTCGGGCCAGACTGATCTCGAAACTACTCGCCAGGTAGGTCGGCATCCAGCTGTTGAAGATCATATAGATCATGTAGGAGAGCATCGAGAGGAGACCGACACCCCACACACCCCGGTTCGTGACTGCCCGCCGGAGGTCAGACCGCGTCGGCGAATCGGTTCCGGCGGCTGTAGTATCGATCCCGCGATCGATCAGCCAGAACGCGAGGCCGAAGGCAAAGCCAACGACGGCATAGACACCGAACGTGGCCGTCCAGTCGAGTACACTGGCGATCAGCGGTCCGGTGAACTGCCCGAAGGCGTAGCCGGCTGGATAGCCCGTGACGAACAGGCCGACCGCCGTCGCTTCCCGATGGGCGGGAAAGGCCTGGGTAATCATCGCCGTCTGGGCGATCCAGATCGTGACCAGGCCGAATCCACCCAGTACACGTGATCCGAGGAGTGCGAAATACTGCCCCCGGGCTGCAAACACGGTGTTGACCAGCCCGACGACGAGCAAGAGGAGCACCGAGAGGAGCACACTGCGACCCCGGTTGAATCGGTCCAGAAGCATCCCGACCGGCAGGCCGGCGAGAAGCGCTGCAATCTGCGGGGCCGTGATGACCCAGGACGCAGCGGTCTCTTTGATAGCGAACGCGTCCATCACCAGGGGGAGCACGCTGGAGGGAGTAATTGCCCATGCGCCGATAAACAGCCAGAGCAGCCAGCCGGTGACGAGCAGACCGATCGGGCCGAGGAGATTGTGACGGGAGGGAACACCAAACAGTCCCATTCAGGCTGCGATTTTTGGGCCGGTACGATAAAACCCGGGCCAAGCTGTCGGGTCCTCGTCAGTTCGCCGTACTGACGATCTTGATTACGTCGCCCTCTTCGAGCACGTACTCGTCCCCGATTTCGCGATTCGACCGCGCGTCGATGGCATGCAGATATCCATCGCCGATGTCCGAGTGAACCGCGTACGCGAGGTCCGTCGGCGTCGAGCCCGAGGGCAAGAGGAAGGCGTCTGGCAACACGTTCCCTTTGGCGTCGGTCCAGTGCGTCTGGTCCTGGACCGGATAGACGGTCCGGTGGTCGAGCAAGTCATAGACGGCCGTGTTCAGGGCCGCCTGGACGCCGGTTCCGTCCCATTCGGTCATCGTCTCGGTAAGCGCATCCAGGGTCGATTGGGTTCCCTCGGGAAGTTCGGACCGGACCTCGAAGTCCTCGTCGCCCGGGTCGTAGTCGATGACGCCCTGTTCGACGCCGCGACGGAGGGCCACCTCGCCCTCGGCGGTCGCGGGAACGACGGGCCGATCGAGATTCAAGAGTGCCTCCACGTTCTCCGGCGGGGCCACGTCGATTTTGTTCGCGACGACGACGATCGGCTTTGTGCGGGCCCGGATCTCCCGGGCCAGGGTTTCACGCTGTTCGTCTTCCCACTTGACCGGGTCTTCGGGGTACTCCAGTTCGCGGAGGCTCGCAGCCACGTCAGCGGTCGTCGCGCCAAAACCAGTGAGCATCTCGGTCAGGGCTTCGTCGATGTCAAAGCCCGGCGATCGCGATTGGCGCTGGATCGACTCCCAGTTTCGATCGACGATCGAGGCCAGCCAGAGGTCCATCTCGCGCTCGATGAAATCCACGTCTTCGAGCGGGTCGTGGCTTCCCACTTCGACCGGTTCGCCCTCGGCGTTCGTCCCGCCGGAGGCGTCGACGACGTTCAGAATGGCGTCGGCGTCGGTCAATTCGTCGAGGAACTGATTGCCCAGTCCACGCCCCTCGTGAGCACCCGGGACCAGGCCAGCCACGTCCAGCAGTTCGACCGGCACGTAGCGTTTGCCGTCGTGACAGGTGTCGTTGCCACAGCGGTCGTCCAGATCGAGACAGGGACAGCGGGTCCGGACGTGTGAGATCCCTCGATTCGCGTCGATCGTGGTAAAGGGATAGTTCGCCACGTCGACCTCGGCCATGGTGGCGGCCGTGTAGAAGGTGGACTTGCCGGCGTTTGGCTTCCCGGCAAGGGCCAGCGAGAGCATAGGGGCCCTACTGTCACCAGCAGAAACTACCTTTCGGTCCGTCGGTGTTACTCGGGCTCGCGTTCGGTCTCGCCGTCCAGTTGCATGGCCCCGCGGGCCCGGATGGTGCCGTCCACGTCCGCCTCCCGATGGAGGTGCACGTCGGTTCCCGAGACGTCCCCCAGGACCGTCGCTTCCGGTTCGATCGTGATGTCACCGTTTCGGGTCGTTACATCGCCGTGGACGGTGGTTCCCTCCCCGACGACGATGTCGCCACGAGCCCGGAGACTGCCGAAGACGTCGTTGTTCATTCCGACCGTGAGGTCTTCGGCACGAATGTTCCCGTGAATTCGACAGTCATCGCCCACCGTCGCCGGGGTCGACACGCGCCAGACGTCGTCGCTCACCGTCGCGTTGTGGGGAATTCGAACCGGATCGGCGTCGGGATCGGCACTCAGCTCTTCGAGGAGCGACTGGGCCTCCTCGGTGTCACCGATCCGGAGCAAATGGGTGAGATAGACCATGAAGAAGACGACCGTCGGCATGGGGTTGCGGATCACGATCCAGCCGTTGGCCTCGAAACCCTCCTCGATGTCGACGTCGTCGCCGATGTCCAAATCTCCGCCGACAACCAGGCGGCCGGTGACCGAGACCCGTTCGCCCAGGTAGGCGTCCTCGCCGACCAGCACGTTGCCGTCCACGTCACACCACATGTCCAGCCGGCAGTCCCCCTCCATCTCGATGTCGCCGTCGAAGCTGACCCGTTCGCCGGCCACCAGACTCTGGCCACGCAGCCCGAACTCGACCGTGCTGCCCCCGCCGACGAGGACGTCCCCGTCGGTGACCAGGTCGTGTTCCTGCACCTCGGTGCCGTCGGGAATCGTGAGCCGGTCGATCGGATCGGTCGCGAACACACCTGTTCGGTGTATTGCCACGGGCTTAAAGGCCCCGAGGGACCCCGACCCGGACTGCTTAAGGCCACCTCCGGCCAAGCCCGGGGCATGACCGTTCTATCCTTCGACAAAGACGGCGTGGACGTCGTCTATCAGGCCACCGAGTTCCGCATGGAGCGGGCCCTCATCGAGGAGGCGACCGGGACGGACTTCAGGGACGTGACCGACCACGAGGTCCTCAAACTCGTGGAGCCGGACCCGGATCTCAGTGGTGAACCGCGGCGTATCGGTGACATCCTTCAGGCGAAAAACAGTACCAATTAAGACCGCGGGCTGACAACGGCCTGTATGGAACTCTCAGCCGACCAGTTCAAACACGAGTCGTGGGTCTCGATGATCGGGATGGGCGCAGGCTACGTCGCGATACTCGCACTGATCCTCGTCGT
The DNA here is from genome assembly GCF_001886955.1 of Halodesulfurarchaeum formicicum. Lineage (NCBI taxonomy): Archaea > Methanobacteriati > Methanobacteriota > Halobacteria > Halobacteriales > Halobacteriaceae > Halodesulfurarchaeum > Halodesulfurarchaeum formicicum. The sequence goes on from NZ_CP016804.1 coordinate 962,274, forward strand.
CCTCTTTCTCATCCCGTACGCCGTCATGCTGGTATTGTAAACCCGATTGCAATCGAACCAGCCGCAGAAATCAAGCCCGTTAGCGACTCAAAGCGCCGCCCGATCAGGCGAAGGTCTTCGAGACTTCGTCGTCCTCGCTGTCGGCCTCTAACTTCTCCCGGGCTTCCTGGAAGTCCTGGAGCGTGATCGTCTCCCGATCGTCGCGGATCGCGAACATCCCGGCCTCCGTGCAGATCGCCCGGATGTCAGCGCCGGACATGCCCTCGGTGTCCCGGGCGAGTGCCTCGAAGTCGATGTCATCGGTGACGGACATGTTCCGGGTGTGGATCCGGAAGATCTTCTCCCGGCCCTCCTCGTCGGGCAGGGGCACCTCGATCAGGCGGTCGAACCGGCCGGGGCGCAGGATGGCCCGGTCGAGCATGTCAAAGCGGTTCGTCGCCGCGATGATCCGGACGTCCCCGCGGTCCTCGAAGCCGTCCATCTCCGAGAGCAGTTGCATCATCGTCCGCTGAACCTCGGCGTCTCCGGAGGTCTTCGAATCCGTGCGCTTGGAGGCGATCGCGTCGATCTCGTCGATGAACACCACGGCAGGTTCGTGCTCGCGGGCGACCTGGAAGAGGTCCCGGACGAGTTTCGCCCCTTCCCCGATGAACTTGTGGACCAGTTCCGACCCGGCCATCTTGATGAAGGTCGCGTCGGTCTGGTTGGCCACCGCCTTGGCCATCAGGGTCTTCCCCGTGCCGGGCGGCCCGTGGAGCAACACGCCACTGGGGGGCTCGATACCGACCGTGTCGAACAGATCCGGATTCTTGAGCGGCAGTTCGACGGTCTCCCGGACTTCGTTGAGTTCCTCGGTGAGGCCGCCGATGTCCTCGTAGCCCACGTCCGGGCTCTTCTCGACCTGCATCACCTTGGCCCGCACGTCGGCCTCGTCGTCCAGGCGCTTCACGATCGAGAGGGAGTTGTTCACTGCGACCCGAGCGCCCGCCTCCAGTTCGGAGCGCATCTCGTCGGTGACCTCGGTGAGTGCTTCCTGGTTGTTGCCGTGTTGCTTGATGACGACGCCGTCATCTGTCAGTTCCTGGACGGTCGCCACGAAAAGTGGCGACTGCTTGAGCTTCTTGTTCTCGTGGGAGAGCCGTTCGAGTTTCTGCTGGTACTTGTTGTTCTCGGCGTTCGCGTCCAGGAGTTTGTCCCGCATCTCCTCGTTCTGGGCTTCGAGGACTTCGAGTCGCTCCTGGAGAACGTCGAGTTTCTCCTGCTGGGAGGCCTCCTCGTCGTAGGGGAGATCGACGTCGTCCACGGTTTCGGTCATTACAGATCGATAAGGTACTCCCTCATAAGAGGGTTCGGGTCAGGGCACCGTCTGCGCCTCTCGTCAGGCTTCGGGTGCGCCCATCGAAACTAAACGTGATGGGTCACAAGGGGACACCAATTCGATGACTCGGGTCATACACACGGGAGACACCCACCTCGGATATCGGCAGTACCACCTCCCGGAGCGACGAGCCGACTTTCTCGCGGCCTTTCGACAGGTGATCGAAGACGCGATCGAGGCTGAGGTCGATGCGGTCGTTCACGCAGGGGATCTCTTCAACGACCGCCGGCCGGGCCTAATCGACCTCCGGGAGACGATCTCGGTTCTGGAGACCCTTCGAGCCGCGGAGATACCGTTTCTCGCCGTCGTCGGCAACCACGAGGACGCCCGGGACGGCCAGTGGATCGACCTCTTCGAGCAACTCGGCCTCGCGACTCACCTCGACGCCGAGGGAACGGTGATCGGTGATACTGCCTTCTACGGCCTCGACTACGTGCCAGGTGCCAGACGGGACGCCCTCGATTACGAGTTCGAGCCCCGGTCGGTGCCACACGCCGCCCTCGTCTCCCACGGCCGATTCAAACCGTTCCCACACGGTGACTGGGACCTCGAAACGATCCTCACCGAGGCGAACCTGGAGTTCGATGCCGCGCTTCTGGGGGACGATCACGTCCCGGATCAAAAACGTGTCGCGGGCGCGTGGGCGGCCTACTGTGGTTCGACCGAACGGGCCAGCGCCTCGGAACGTGACCCCCGGGGGTACAACATCGTCACGTTCGACGACGGAGTCTCGATCACCCGACGGACCCTGGACACCCGCGAATTCGTCTTCATCGACGTGGAACTCGCTTCGTCGGAGCGGGCCTCGATCGTGAAAGAACGCGTCCGAGCGGCCCGAATCGAGGACGCCGTGGTCATCGTCACCATCCAGGGTGAGGGCGAGACGATCCCGCCAGCCGAGATTGAGGCCGTCGGTGACGAAGCCGGGGCGCTAATCACCCGCGTGAACGACCGTCGGGAACTGGACACGGAGGCCGAAACGACGGTCTCCTTTGCCGATCCCGACGAGGCCGTCACAGAGCGCGTGCGTGAGATGGGACTCTCCGACGTGGCCCACGACATCGAGGGATTGGTCCGCAGCGAGGACCTCGCCCAGAGTAATTTGCGTGATCGCGTGATCGAGACGGTGACCGACCGATTAGACGATCCAACGGCCTTCGAACCGGTCGGGGATGAACCAGCTGACTCGACCGAGGAGCCATCCTCGGCAGACACCGACGAGTCGGGATCGGGCGATGGACGTGCGACCAAGAACGCCACCATGGAGGAGTTCCTGTGAGATTCGACCGACTCTCGCTGCAGAACTTCAAGTGCTTCGAAGACGCCGATTTCCGGCTCGATACCGGCGTGACAGTCGTTCATGGTGTCAACGGGAGCGGGAAGTCATCGCTGCTGGAAGCGTGTTTCTTCGCGCTTTACGGCGCGACGGCGATCGACCGAACGCTGGACGAAATCGTCACTATCGGTGCGGAGGAGACGACAGTCGACCTCTGGTTCACCCACGAGGGTGAGTCCTACCACCTTCACCGGCGGATCAGGGCCACGGGCGAGCGGGCCGTGACTGCCGACTGTACGCTCGAAGGACCAAATTCGACGCTTGACGGGGTCGGGGACGTGGAGGATCGCGTTCGATCGATGCTGCGAATGGACGCCTCGGCCTTCGTGAACTCCGCGTTCGTCAGGCAGGGAGAGATCAACAAGCTCATCGAGGCGAGCCCTGGCGATCGCAAGCGGATGATCGACCGCCTCCTTCAGCTCGGCCGACTGGAGACCTATCGCGAGCGTGCGGCCGAGGCTCGATTGGGCGTCGAAAATCTCAAAGAACGGCGTTCGGGACGACTCGACTCCCTCGAGGAACAGATCGCGGAGAAAGACGAGTCGACCCTTTACGAGCGGGCGAACGCGCTGGAGTCGGCGATCGGGGACCTCGAATCCGAGATCGAGCAACTCGAATCGGGGCGGGAGTCGGCCCGCGAGACCCTTTCGGAAGCAGAATCGACCCTCGAAACCCACGAACAGCGCCGGGAGGAGCTCGCGACTATCACGGAGCGCATTGAGACACTGCAGGAGCGAATCGCCGAGGACGAGCGCCGACGCCAGGAGTTAGCAGAGACCATCACGGACCGGCGGCAGGAGATCGAGACCCGGACCGACACTATCGAGACGAGAGCCACGGAGCTAGATCTCGACTCGACCGATCCGGACGCGATCGAAGCGGCAATCGAAGCGGCTCGCGAGGAAAAAGAGCGGCTCACCGAGGCGATCATGGACCTCCGCGAGGCCGTGCAGGGGGCCGAACACGAGGCCGAGACCGCAACCGAGCGCGCGAAAACACTGCAGTCCCGAGCCACCGATCGCCGGGAGCGTGCCTCGGAGCTCGAAACGAAGCAATCACAGCTCGAAGCCGAGATCGAGGCCGAACGGGAGGCAATCGAGGAGGCCGCCGCGGAGATCGAAACCCATCTCTCGGCGTTTACCGCGGCCTCCATCGAGTACGGCGAGGGGGCCGCTGCCATCGAGGAGCGTCGGGAGGCCCTGGAAGCGGCCCGGGAGACGGAGACGGAGCGTCGCGAAGAACTCGCGACCGTCCAGTCCCGAATCGAGGAGGCCGAAGCGCTGCTCGAAGCGGGGAAGTGCCCGGAATGTGGACAACCCGTCGACGGGGCACCCGAAGTCGAGTCCCTGGAGGCCGACCGCGAGGAACAGGAACGCCTGGAAGCGGCCCTCGAATCGGAGCGCGAGCGCCGCAGGGAACTCGAAGACGAGCTGGACGCGGCCGAGGCCCTCCGGGAGCACGAACGCGAAATCGAGGGACTGATTTCGACGGTCGAATCCCACGGTGAACGACTCGCCGAAAAGCGAGACTCACTCGCCGAAACCCGGACTCGGCGGGACGAACTGCAGTCGGAAGCCACTGACCTCGAAGACGAGGCGGCAAAAGCAGAAAAGACGGCCGAAAAGGCGCAGAAACGGGCGGCGGAGACTCGCGAGAAGATCGGCGAGCACAACCAGGAACGAAGCGAGTACGCGGATCACATCGAGGCCCTTGAGTCGCTCCTGGAGACGGTCGAAGCAGTCGAGTCACTTCGAGAAGAAATCGAACGGGCCCAGGAGACCCGCGAGTCGATCGACGACCGAAACGACGAGCGCCGGGAAACGCTTACCGAACTACGGGAGCGCAAACGGACCCTCGACGAGCAGATCGACGACGAACGGGTCGAACAGGCCCGGCAAAACCGAGAAGACGCCACGGACTACCTCGAACAGGTCGAGACCGAACTCGCCGAAAAACGCGAGCAGCACGACGAGCACCGGAGTGAACTCGGCGCGGTCCAGAACGAATTAGAGGAGCTCCAGGCACTCGAAGACCAGCGGGCGGCCGTCACGGAGACCGTCGAGGCCCTCGACTCGTTGCACGCGGAACTGTCCGAGCTGGAATCGATGTACGCTCGGCTCCGGACCGACCTCCGTCAGCGAAACGTCTCCCGGCTCGAAGCCCTGCTGAACGAGACCTTCGATCTGGTCTATCGCAACGATTCCTACGCCCGGATCGAACTGGACGGTGACTACGAGCTGACAGTCTACCAGAAGGACGGGTCGCCGCTCTCGCCCGACCAGCTCTCCGGTGGCGAGCGGGCGCTTTTCAACCTCAGCCTCCGTGCAGCGATCTACCGCCTGCTCGTCGAGGGTATCGACGGAGCCGCGCCGATGCCACCGCTGATACTGGACGAGCCGACGGTGTTCCTCGATTCCGGCCACGTCTCCCAGCTCGTGGCCCTCGTGGAGTCGATGCGGGATCTGGGCGTCGAGCAGATCATCGTCGTCAGCCACGACGAGGAACTCATCGGGGCCGCTGATGACCTCGTCCGGGTCGAGAAAGATCCGACGACCAACCGGTCGACGGTCGAGACTGACGGGTTCGTGTTGCCAGAAGCCGACGATTAAGTCAGTCCGTAATCTCGCGGCGGTAGCGCCACCAGGTGAACCCGATCGCGAGCAGCCCAGCGGAGAGGAGCACCACTCCGAGTCGGTGTCGAGCCGTGAACGCGAGCGTGATTGCCCCACCGCTAGCGGCCAGCACGCCGACGTTCAGCAGGCCCGCCTGGAGGAGGAACTCACGTCGTAACCTGGGCGGCACGTCGGCTTCGACCAGTTGCTCGCTGTCCGGTTCGACCTCTGGCGCGGTCACGTTCGGCAGGAACGCGCCAGACAAAAAAGGGGTTTCGCCCTCAGCGGTTCTCCGCGAGCGATTCGACGGCCGTGGACTGAAGCCAGGCCAGCGGATTTTCGCCGTCGTAGAATACGATTCCGTCGACTGTCTCGTAGGATTCGATGGTCTCCGCACTCGTCTCACCGTCCGGTAATTGCGGGACGTCGGCCGCTCGATCTTCGCCCTTGGCGTGGTCGTCCACGGGAGTCACCTCGTGATTTGGTATGTGGTCACATAGTAAAGGCCTTTCCCCGCTTCCCGGTTGACTTTTCAGTTAGGCCCCACCAACGGTCATGCAATGCAGAACGCGGACCTCTCGAATTTCGGCGGCGATCCCGGCGGCGCGGTCGACTCGCGAGTGGCGGAGGCCGAGGCGGTAGCCGGGGACGCCGACCCGGTCGTCTCCGAGATCATCTCCGCGGAGGCAGATGCCCTTCCCGACGTCGAGGAAACCATCGACCTGGCGGTCACGCAGGTCGATTACACCGTCGAAGGGTCGGGCGAACACGAGCGCCCGGTCATTCACGTCTTCGGGCGAACGGCGGACAACGACCTCGAACACGTCCGTGTCCACGGATTTCGCCCCTACTTCTATGCCCCGACGGCTTCGCTCGCGGACGGTGATCTCACCAGGGACGTAATCACCGGCCACGAGGCGGGCTTCGAGAGCATCCGTGGCGAGAACCTGACCCGGATCTACGCGAAGACCCCGCGGGATGTCGGAAACATCCGGGACGAGTTCGACCACTACGAGGCGGACATCCTCTTCCCGAACCGCTTCCTGGTCGATCGGGACATCACGAGTGGCGTCACGGTGCCGCTGCGGCGGGGCGAGGACGGGGCCATCTACGCGCACGCGACCGAGGTCGACCCGATCGACATGAGCCCCGACCTCCGGGTGAACACGTTCGACATCGAAGTCGACGATCGATCCGGCTTCCCCGAGGACGGCGAAGAACCGATCATCAGCATCTCCAGTCACGACTCGTATCGTGACGAGTATATCGCCTGGCTTTACGAGGCACCCGAGGGAGCGGGGAAGACCCCTGAAACCTTGGCCAATCACGACCCGCTCCAGGACGACCCCTCGATCGAGGTTCGAGCATTCGAGGACGAGGCCGCCATGCTCACGGCGTTTTTGGACTACATCGACGAGACGGACCCGGACGTGCTGACAGGATGGAACTTCGCGGACTTCGACGCTCCCTACCTCCTGGATCGACTCGACGTGCTAGGTCTCGACTCGGACCGTCTCTCACGCGTTGGTGAGGTCTGGCGCAGCGACTGGCAGGGGCCCAGCATCAAGGGTCGGGTCGTCTTCGACCTCCTGTATGGCTATCAGCGCACCCAGTTCTCCGAACTGGACTCCTACCGCCTGGAGGCGGTGGCCGCCGAGGAAGTCGGTGTCGGGAAAGAGCGATACTCCGGGGACATCGGGGACCTCTGGGAACAGGACCCCGAGCGCTTGCTCGAGTACAACATCCGTGACGTCGAACTCTGTGTCGAGATCGACCGGCGACAGAACATCATCGACTTCTGGGAGGAGGTCGCGGAGTTCGTCGGGTGCAAACTGGAGGACGCCACCACCCCGGGGGATGCAGTGGACATGTACGTGCTCCACAAGGTGTTCGGGGAGTTCGCGGTGCCCTCGAAGGGAACCCAGGAGAGCGAGGATTACGAAGGTGGAGCCGTCTTCGATCCGATAACGGGCGTCCGCGAGATGGTGACGGTCCTGGACCTGAAGAGTCTGTACCCGATGTGTATGGTGACCATCAACGCGTCGCCGGAGACGAAAGTCGATCCCGACCAGTACGACGGCTCGACCTACCGGGCCCCGAACGGCACGCACTTTCGAACCGAACCGGACGGGATCATCCGCGAAATGGTCACGGAACTGCTCAGCGAACGGGAGGAAAAGAAGGCCCGGCGGAACGAGCACGATCCGGACAGCGAGAACTACCGGCTCTACGATCAGCAGCAGGCCGCGGTGAAGGTCATCATGAACTCCCTGTACGGGGTGCTGGGCTGGGAGCGGTTCCGCCTGTACGACAAGGAGATGGGGGCCGCCGTCACCGCCACCGGTCGCTCGGTCATCGAGTTCACCGAACAGGCCGCCAACGAACAGGGGCTTGAGGTCATCTACGGCGACACGGACAGTGTGATGCTGGAACTCGGGGAGGGCGTCTCCGTCGAGGAGGCCATCGACCGGTCCAAAGAACTCGAGGCCTACATCAACCAGTCCTACGACGACTTCGCAAAGCGGGAACTCGACGCCGACGAACATCGCTTCCAGATCGAGTTCGAGAAGCTCTATCGACGCTTCTTCCAGGCGGGCAAGAAGAAACGCTACGCCGGTCACATCGTCTGGAAGGAGGGCAAGGAAGTCGATGACATCGACATCACGGGCTTCGAGTACAAACGCTCGGACATCGCCCCGATCACGAAAGAGGTCCAGAAGACCGTGATCGAACGCATCGTCACGGAGGGGGATATCGAGGGCACCAAGGAGTACGTTCACGACGTCATCGAGTCCTTCCAGGACGGGCAGGTCGACCTGGACCAGGTCGGGATCCCGGGCGGGATCGGCAAACGCCTGACCGACTACGAGACTGACACGGCCCACGTTCGCGGGGCGAAGTACGCGAACCTCCTGCTGGGAACGAACTTCACGCGAGGAAGCAAACCTAAACGGGTGTATCTGAAGAAAGTCCATCCATCCTTCTGGCAGCGTATCGAGGCCGAGGAACCCGACATCGCGGAGACGGACCTCTACCTCGAGTTCAAGCGCGATCCGGACGTGATCTGCTATGAGTATGCCGATCAGTTACCCGAGGAGTTCAGCGTGGACTGGGACAAGATGCTCGAAAAGACCCTGAAGGGCCCGATCGCCCGAGTGCTCGAAGCGCTTTCCATCTCCTGGGAGGAAGTTCGAGACGGTCAGACCCAGACCGGCCTCGGACAGTACATGTGATCAGTCCAAACCGTCTGCGGCCGGAAGCCTGAGCGTGACGACCGTGCCACGAGGATCGTTCTCCGCGAAGGCAAGATGGCCCCCGGACTCCTGAACGATCCAGTAAACGACCCAGAGCCCGAGTCCGCTCGTATGTTCGAGGGCCGACTCGCCGCCGCGTTCGAGGGGTGCGACTTCGTCCGCGGGAATCCCTGGGCCGTCATCGGCGACCCGAATGGCGACCCAGTTCTCCCCTTCCTCGACGGTGATCTCGACTGTTGGGTCCTCGTGATCGGAGTGCAAGATGGCGTTCGAGCAGAGTTCGCTCAGTGCCTCACGAATGTCACTCGAAGCCGAAACCACGGCCGTGTCGGGCACGTCATAGGAGATCGAAGAATGGGGGAACTCCTGGCGACACCGCATTGCCCGGGCCGGAACGAGTTCCTGTAACTGGACCGTCTCGGTCGGCCGGTGCCTATCGGAGAGGACTCGCTCGACATACCGGGCGTTCTCCCCGAGTCGATGCAGGCGTTCGGCCTCCGAGCGGATCGTCTCGAGGGCCGTGTCGGGCTTCCGGGTACTTTCCATCGCCAGGTCGGCGTTCCCCCGAATGACACTCACCGCGGAGCGGATGTCGTGACGAAGAATCCGATTGAGCACGGAGAGGCGCTCTTCGAGTTGCACGCGGTCCGTGATGTCCGTCTGGATGGCGACGAACGCTTCGATCTCCCCGTCGGTGCTGATCGGCGCGATGGTCTGATGGGCGTGATACTGCTCGCCACTTTGGCGTTTGTTCACGACGGTCTCCTCCCAGACTTCCCCGTCGAGGATCGTCTCCCACATCTGCTCGTAGTACGCCTCGTCCATCTCGCCGGAGCGCAAAATTCGAGGCGTGGAGCCGACCGCCACCTCCGCCGAGAAGCCGGTAATCTGTTCGAAAGCCGGATTGACGTACTCGATAGTGGCAGCTGGGTCGGTGATGTAGATGGCATGACCGGAAGAGTCGACTGCCCGTTTCATGCGCCGCCACTCCCGTTCGCGGCGTTTTCGGGCCGTGATCTCGCGGTCGATGGCGACGAACCCGACGACCCGTCCCTGGTCGTATCGCGGGAGCTTGTGGATCGAGTACCAGTGTTCGGTCCCGTCGGGGTGGGTGACCTGTCGCTCACGATCGATCACCGGATCGCCATCCAGCACACGCCGCTCGTCAGCGAGGACTGATTCGGCTTCCGCCTCCGGCCAGAGATCCCGGGCGGTCTTGCCCACCAGTGCCTCCCGACTCGTACCGAAGAGATCGGCGTAGGTCTGCCCGACGTAAACGAGCTCGTGATCGGCGTTTTTGAAGTAGATGAGATCGGGCGACAGCTGGACCACGGAGTCCAATAGATCCCGGAAGAATTCGGGTTCACGTTCGGCCGTGGTCATTGATGGTGTGTCTACCCCTTACACGCAAAAGGGTTCCCATCGCACCTATCGATCCGAAACGGAGTTATGCCGGGCTTTGAGCTCCACGAGATAGCCAAACGGATCCCGAACGTACACCGAGCGGGCCGTGCCCATGGCACCGAAGACCTCCCGGTCGTCGACGCTTTCGACGCCAGCCGCAGCCAGGTCCTCGCGGATCGCTTCGATCGAGGCGTCCAGATGGATGGCCACGTGGTCAAAGTTCTGTTTCTGCGGTGGCTCGAACTCGGGGTCGGGCCAGAGGTGGAGCACTGACTGTGGAGTCAATCGGACTGCGAAAAACGGCCGGTCTCCCGCGTCGAAGGCGTCTTCGAGTTCGATTTCGAAGCCGAGCTTCTCCCCGTAGAACTCGACGGCGCGGTCTCGCCCCGCGGCCGGAATTCGCAGGTTGACGTGGTCCATCGCGATGGCGTCCATGGGGCTACGTCGCCAAATGGCCGGAAAAAGTTTGCCAGTTTAGCGCTTCTTCTCGAAGGCCGCGAACTTATCCCGCCGGAACAGGTCGATCTCGGCGGCGGTTGAGTGGTCCTGGCTTGCGGCATAGCAGACGGCCTCGGCGACCTCGGCGGGTTCGCTCACCGATCCTGGCTCGAACCGCTCCTGGAATGGTTGCCCGTCCTCGCTCCCGAACTCGGTCCGGACCTCGGAGGGGTTGATGATCGACACGGCCAGACCCTCCTCGCCCACCTGAGCCATGACACTTTTCGCGAACCCCCGAACCCACCACTTCGTGGCGGCGTAGACGGGATTGGACGGTCGTGGATACTGCCCGGCGAAACTGCCGATATAGATGAGATTCCCCTCGCTCTCGATCAGGTGTGGGAGGGCCGCTCGGGTGAGGAAGAAGACGCCATCGACGTTGACGTCCATCATCTGGCGATAGGCTTCCGTCTCCATCTCGGCGACGCTGTCCCCGCGGCCGACGCCTGCGTTGTTTACCACTATGTCGACGCTACCGAACTTCTCGACAGTGGTCTCGACCAGTGCCGCGACTGCCTGCTCGTCGGTTACGTCCGTCGGAGCGACCATCGCAGTGCCGCCGGCCGACCGGATGTCCGCCGCAACCGCTTCGAGGCGGTCCTCGCGTCTCGCAGCGAGGACTACCTCGGCCCCGGCCGCGGCCAGCTGGGTCGCGCTTTCGGCTCCGATACCTGCATTGGCACCGGTGACGATCGCCGTTTCTCCATCGAGGCGAGTTGACTCGCTCATTGGCTCGTCCTACCGGTTTGAGGGGCATGAGGGTTGGGCTCGATCGGCGCGAAACGCCGGTTGGCCGCCGGATGCGCAAGCATTAAACGTTTCTCGGACCTGGTTTAGGATGACCTAATCAATGGCGACACTCGAACTCGACAACGTTCACGCGACTGTGACTGACGAGGACGAAGAGATCCTCTCCGGCGTCGATCTCGAGGTCTCGTCGAACGAGATCCACGCGCTCATGGGCCCGAACGGGAGCGGGAAGTCCACGACCGCGAAAGTCATCGCTGGGCACCCGGCGTATACGGTGACCGAGGGTGACATTCGGCTGCACCTGGAGGACGGCGACTTCGCGGACGTGGAGATCCCCGAAGACAAGCGAACCTGGAGCCTGCTCGATCTTGAGCCCCACGAGCGAGCGGCCCTGGGTATCTATCTGGGCTTCCAGTACCCGGTCGAGATCGAGGGCGTAACCCTCTCGAACTTCCTCCGGACCGCGCTCAACGCGAAACTCGAGGAGCGGGAGGAACTGCTCTTCGGCGCGGAGGAGGGCGACGAGGAAGAGGGATTCGAATCGAGCCCGCGAGAGGGTCCCGAGGACGAGGGCCCAGTAAGCGTCGAAGACTTCCACAACATCCTGGAGGAGAAGATGGACCTGCTCGACATGGACGCCTCCTTCGCCCGACGGTACCTCAACGTCGGCTTCTCCGGCGGGGAGAAAAAGCAAAACGAGGTCCTCCAGGCGGCCATCCTCGAACCGGTCGTGGCGGTCCTGGACGAGATCGACTCCGGGCTGGACATCGACCGCCTCCAGGACGTCTCGGATGGCATCAACGCCCTCCGGGACGAACAGGGCACCGGGGTCCTCCAGATCACCCACTACCAGCGGATTCTGGATTACGTCGAACCCGACCGCGTCCACATCATGCTCGACGGGGAAATCGTCATGGAGGGCGATGCGGACCTCGCGAAGGACCTGGAGGCAGAGGGCTATGACTGGGTCCGTGACCAGGTCTACGAGGCGGCCTGAATGGTGATTACCAGATGAGCTCAGATTCCGATCTCGAAGACGCGGACACGGAGAAGCGCTTCGAGTTCAAAAAAGAGCAGTCCTCGGCCTTCGAGTCCGAGATGGGCCTGAACGAGGAGACCGTTCGGGTCATCTCCGAGGACAAGGACGAACCCGAGTGGATGCTTGAGCGTCGCCTGAAGGCTCTGGAGCACTACAAGAACATGCCGATGCCGACGGATTGGCCGGGCCAGCCCGACCTCTCCGAGCTCGACATCCAGAAGATCATTCCCTACATCCGGCCGGACGTGGAGACCCGCGGCGAGGCCGAGACGTGGGAGGATCTCCCTGACGAGATTCGTGACACTTTCGACAAACTGGGGATCCCAGAGGCCGAGAAGGAGGCCCTCTCGGGCGTTGGCGCCCAGTACGAGTCCGAGGTGGTCTACCAGAACATGAAAGAACAGTGGGAGAAGAAAGGGGTCGTCTTCATGAACATGGACCGGGCGGTCCAGGAACACCCCGAGCTCGTCAAAGAGCACTTCATGACCAAGGCCGTGCCCCCGAGTGACAACAAGTTCGCGGCCCTTCACGGGGCGGTCTGGTCCGGCGGCTCCTTTGTCTACATTCCAGAGGACGTCTCCGTCGAGATGCCGATTCAGGCCTACTTCCGGATGAACTCCGAGGGGATGGGTCAGTTCGAGCACACGCTCATCGTGGCCGAACCCGGCTCGGAAGTCCACTACATCGAGGGGTGTTCGGCCCCCCAGTATGCCACGCACAACCTGCACTCCGGGGCCGTCGAGATCTTCGTGCGCGAGGACGCACACGTCCAGTACTCGACCGTACAGAACTGGTCGAAGAACACGTTCAACCTCAACACGAAGCGGGCCCTGGTCGACGCGAACGCCACGATGGAGTGGGTCTCGGGCAGCATGGGTTCGAAAGCGACCATGCTCTACCCCTGTTCGGTCCTCAAGGGCGAGGGCGCGACGGACAACCACATCACCATCGCCTTCGCCGGCGAGGGTCAGGACATCGACACCGGGGCGAAGGTCTACCACAACGCGCCGAAGACCAAGTCCACGATCGAGTCCAAGTCCATCAGCAAGGACGGCGGGCGGACGAACTACCGTGGGCTGGTCCACATCGCCAACGGGGCCAGTCAGTCCTCGACCAGCGTCGAGTGTGACGCGTTGATGTTCGACAACAAGTCCACCTCGGACACCATGCCCTACATGGAGATCAACGAGTCCACCGTCGACGTGGCCCACGAGGCGACCGTCGGCAAGATCGGCGACGAGGACGTCTTCTACCTGCAGTCCCGTGGCCTCGATGACGACGACGCAAAGCAGATGATCGTCGCCGGCTTCATCGAGCCGATCACCGAGGAACTGCCGCTCGAATACGCCGTGGAACTGAATCGGCTGATCGAACTGGAAATGGAGGGGAGTCTGGGATGAGCAGTGCCCAGTTCCGCGAGGCGGTCGATCGCGAAACCGTCACCGCACTCGCCGAGCAGTTCGACGAGCCGGACTGGCTCCTCGAAACCCGTCTTGAAGCGCTGGAAGCGATCGAGGAACTGGATTACCCCTCGGTCATTCAGACGCCGGGTCGCAAGTGGACCAACCTGGATGACCTGGACTTCGAGTCCCTGGTCGACCCGCTCTCCCAGCCCGCGGAGACGAGTCGAGCAGGCGGGGATGAGGTCGCCGTGCGTTCGATCACCGAGACTCTCCAGACGGACCCGGAACTCCTCGAGGAGCATTACGGATCGGTCGTCGATCCGCTCGACAACCGGCTAGTGGCGCTGGCGACGGCGCTGCGCTCCGGTGGAACCGTCGTCCACGTGCCGGCCGGTGTCGACGCTGGAACGGTCCAGATCGAGACCGAGATGAACGGCCGGTCGCGCCTGGAGTACACGCTGGTCGTCGCCGAAGCGAACAGTTCCGTGACCGTCGTCGACCGCCGTTCCTCTGGCGACCCGATCGACGCGTCGCGGTACTACGGTGGGACTGTCGAGGTCGTGGCCGGCGAGAACGCCACGGTGAACTACGGCTCGCTGCAGCAGTTCGACGACGACACTTACGCCTACACCAAATCGGAGGGTGTCGCGGACACCTACGCAGCGGTGAACTGGCTGGAAGGCAATCTGGGCTCCCGGCTCCGCAAGTCCGAGGTCGGCACGCGACTCGAAGGCGACGGTTCGGAGACCAAGACCGTCGGGGCCTTTTTCGGTCGATACGACCAGCATTTCGATCTCGACTCGCGGGTCTGGCATCGTGGTGAGCACACCACGGCGGACCTGGTCACTCGCGGTGTCGTAGACGATCGCGCTCGTTCGGTTTACGAGGGCACCCAGGATGTCGGTCGCGAGGCCTGGGACACGAGTTCCTACCAGCGCGAGAATACCCTGATGCTCTCCGACGACAGCGAGGCCGACGCCTCGCCGAAGCTTATCATCAACAACCACGACACCGAGGCCTCCCACGCGGCCTCGGTGGGACAGGTCGACCAGCGAGACCTGTTCTACATGACTTCCCGTGGGGTCCCCGAGCAACGGGCTCGGAACATGCTCGTCGAGGGCTTTTTCGTCCCGGTCCTGGAGGAGATGGACGTCGAAGGACTGCGCGAGGACTTCGAGGCTGGCGTCGCAGCCCGACTGACCGAGTAAGCCGAACCCGTCACATCTTTATTCGGTTCCGTCGAATGCCCGATTGCAGTCCCGTGGTGTAGTGGCCAATCATATGGGCCTTTGGACTCTCGTGGAATTCCGCGGGGGGAAGACAGCCCATGACGGCGGTTCGAATCCGCCCGGGACTATACTAACAGGTGACCTGGGTAAGTCGTAAATGTGGACTACAATTTCCTCCGTCGGGGTTTCACACGGATTTAGAGGGGGCTACTAATCCATGCCACCAATATTTGCATACGGTAGTTTAATCCTCCCCACAAGTCTCGTATCGCGGTTTGAGGATCTTGACACGTCAATAGATGACGTATATCAAGGAAATACTGACAAGAACGTTAGTATAGACGCGTTGGAAGAATGGGAAAAACGGGCAGACAGAATTCACTATGTTCCGGCGAAGATATGGGGATTTCGACGATACTATTCACTTGAATCACCCCGGGGCGGAACCATGTTGGAGGTTGTCCGAACGGACGATCCAAACGATTGGATCAACGGAGTTCTAATATTTGGTTTGACCGAGGAAGAACAAACCCAAGTGAAAATGACAGAGTCAGTGTACGAATTCGCTGATGTTCGAGATCCGAAATTGGAATTTTATGTCGATGATGTTACGAACGTGGATCTGACTGCTATCGATCGGATCCAGCTATTCTCAAAATTTGACACTGGGGATCAAATAGCTGCTACACTTCCACGAAACAAGACATATCATAGTAGAATAATTACTGGAATAGAGATGATTGATGATATGTATGACACCGACCTCGCCAAGCAGTTTTACGAGGACTTCCGGGAATCAACCTTTGAAACTGCCTATGACTCGGAGGACCCTAGTGAATTTAATACTGTCAAGGAAAATGACCGTATAATGGGTGATCCTGATTGGTCAGTGCGAGGGTTGTAAGCAAGACGATTTCCGATTTTGAAGACTCCAGCTTTGAGGACGGTGATAAATTCCGATATGCGGTGATTGTTCCGGAATTGTTGCTCTCTGAACTCGACAATACGAGCGAATATGAGTACGTCAAATTAACTCCTCAAGGGTCGAAAACAGGAGGGACAGTAGCGCAAATAATTACATTCAGTAGCGAACACGACGCTGAGAATTTTTCCACAGATGGGCTCTATTGGTCCTGTATACGAACCAAACTTCAAAAAGAAATCGGCCTTACTGTTGAGAATACTGACGCGCCAACCGTTGAAATTCAGGAAGTGGAAACGAATACGATAGATAACCTCCGCGTGCACCGAGATTCGGCTTGGGAGAGTGAAACTCGTGATATAACCACGGATGGTCTCGCCGGGTACATATCTGCAGAAGACATGACGAATATGGAAGAATTAAAAGAGGGGAGCATCTGTGAACTCGTCAATCCCGAAAACGGTGCGCGTTTGCAGTTACCAGTCGAGACGTACTATCACAAGAACCGGAATGAGGGAACTATTCGACTGAATGGAAGTGCTCGCAAACTCCTTCAAGTGAAATCCAAAGACGAAGGGGACAACGATAGTGTTCGGTTACGCATTCCAACTGAAACAACTCCGATTGCTGGTTTTTCCCATAAAATCTATAATAGGATTGGCCGTTGGTTTGTAGATTACAGTTATGCCTATTTCCGGGTTCTCTCAGGGTATGATCGAGATGAGGGCCGAAATCTGGTCCGACTAAACGAAGATGGCATGAAAAGGCTCGGGATTGAAGAAAACGATCGTGTGATCTTATCCTGGAGAGGGGATGATCTAAAACGACGAAATGTACGATGTCAGTCGGCGTGGGAGGAAGATGGAGCACTCGAACCGAGTGAGTCGACTGAAGATTCATTTGGTGAGGACCAATCCCTCTCAATACGCATTCCGAGCACAGAACGAGACAAATTGAATATTAGTGTTGGAGATGTGATAAAAATCCGACGCGATATGCAATATCAAGCCGGCAAACAAGTTGCACTATCAGCGTTCGGTATTTTGGGCGTGATTATTGGGACCAATCAGTTGATAAATATGATCTTCGATACGGTATCATTGGCGTATGTTGGAACGTCTCTTCTCTCAATAATGCTCCTCTCGGTGGTAACTGTCCGGTTGATAATGAGCCCGATTAGACAGAAGTGCCGAGTCCCGTGATGACTAATTTGACCCTGCCAGTTGTCCATTAAGCCTCCACGTAACAAACCTGTCGGCCGGCTCAACGAAATCCGAACGTATAGGTGCAATCGTCCCGATTTTATCACTACCTACGTGACCGCTCGCCCGATCGCGACGACCTGGCCAACCAGTCGGAAGCCAACACAGGACTCATGAGCTCAGATTCACCCACGAATGTGCTTCTCATCACGGTCGACTCGCTGCGAGCGGACGCCATCAGCCCGTACGACGACTCGCGGCACACCCCGGTCATGGACGACCTCGCCGACCGTGGGACGGTGTTCGAGCAGGCCTTTGCGACTGGGAACTGGACGCCGTTCTCGTTTCCCGGGATCATGGCCTCCCAGCCGGTCTTTCGGGAGACGGGACGGATCGGTGTCGAGGGGCTCTCGCCGCTCGCGAGTGTCCTTTCCGAGGCTGGGATCGAGACGGCGGGTTTCAACGCGGCCAACGGGTTTCTCACCGACCACTGGGGGTACGAGGAGGGATTCGACAGTTTCGAGTCCTTCGTCGCGAGCGTCGGTTCGAACGCCTACAGTCGCTATCTGGCGACCCACCCCACGGTCGAAGCCTGGGTTCAGCTGGCGACAGCACCCATCCGCCGGTTGCACTCCTGGGTCCGGGGCGAGAGCGAGGACCGACCGTTTCTCGATGCCTCCCGCATGTTCGACGTGGAAGAAGCGGCGGTCGCGGAGATCGAATCGAAGGACGGGCCGTCCTTTATCTGGGTCCACTACATGGACACGCACACGCCATACGTACCGGCTCCACGATATATTCGGGAGGTCTCCGGCTCCCGAATCGGAACACATCGGATGCTCCACGCACACACTCGAACGGGGCTGGGATGGGAGGTCGGGCCGAAGACCCTGGAGGAACTCCGGATGCTCTACCAGGCGGCGGTTCGGCAGGTTGATGCGAGCATCGGTCGACTGCTCGAGGCCGTCGAATCGAGCGGGCAGGCCGGTGAGACGGCGGTGGTCCTGGCCGGCGATCACGGCGAGGAGTTTCAGGAACACGGCCACCTCGCCCACTACCCGAAACTCTACGACGAACTGATCCACGTCCCGCTGATCGTCGATGTACCGGGCAGGGAGCCCTCGCGGGTCGACTCGGCTGTGGGACTCGACGCGATTCCGCCGACGGTGACAGATCTTCTGGGCGTCGACCCGGCGGCAGACTGGGACGGCCGTTCCCTCGCCCCGAGTCTGGAGACGGGCACCGTGGACCACCCCGAACCCGTGGTCTCGGTGACGGTTCGGGGCGAATCAGTCACCAGCCAGCCGATCCCGCGTTCACTCGACGATGGGGACCTCTGGGTGAGCGTGCGGGATCGGGACTGGACGTACATCGAATGCGTTCCAAAAGACACACGCGAGCTGTACTATCGACCGACAGATCCAACTCAGCAGACGGATTTGAGTGAGGACCCTGGCGAGGAGGGGGCGGCCGTGATGGATCGGTTTGCTGGTATCGTGGCGGCCCATGCGGACGCACTGGGGGACTCGCCGGCGGACGATGAGCCCGAACCGGCCGCAAACGAAGAGCTGGAGCAGCGGTTGACGGCACTCGGCTATCGGTAGATGCTCAGGTCTTTCCTCCGCGGATTGCATAGCGGTCCGGTTGCTGAACAGCTTCGGCGGTTCGTGGTCGTCGGCACCGTCGCCGCGGGCATCCAGTTACTGGTACTCTGGCTGCTCGTAGACGCTGTCGGCCTGAACTATCTCCTTGGGGCCGTTATCGCCATCGAGTTTACGATCCTCTTCCAGTACGTCCTCAACAACGCCTGGACCTTCGAGGCCGCGAAGAACACGGGTCGTCGCGAATATTATGCGGGACTGGTCAAGACCAACCTGGTTCGGGGCTCGGCGATCCCGCTGCAACTCGGCGTGCTGTTCGTCCTGGTCGAGTTCGGTGCGATCCCGTATCTCCTCGCGAATGCCGTCGCGATTCTCGTCAGTGGGGTCTATCGCTTCTATCTCGACGCGCGATGGACCTGGGGGCAGTGAGCCCCGATCACGGTTGATCGGACTTGCGTGCGTTTCGAACCTCGCGGTCGGAGGTCGCGACGACCAGGTCGTCCGCCAGATACCTGATTTTCTCTCCCGACTCGGTGTCAGTGACTTCGATAAACGTGTTGTCGGGCCCCCAGACGGCTCGGAGCGAGCCCAGTTCGACGGCATCGAAGCCGAATTCCGCCTCGACGAGCGCGTGAGCCAGTCTGTCTGTGTCATCTTCGCCGAATACCATCTGTTCGGTTCGTTCAACTCACCCAGATACTGTACGTCTTTCGCACCCGCAGATTAAGGTATCAGCCCGTGGTACTCCAAACCATGGCAGTCATTTCGACCCTTCTGACGTTGCTACGGCGGCTGCTTCTGGCCCTGGAGTCGTTAGCCGTCGTCATCGTCGTCTTCGGGCTCGTCTATCTCTTCGGACAGTACGTTGTCGTCCCGACAGTCGATTACGCCTTCGACTCGGTCACGGCCGACGAGACGCTCAAACACACCATCCACAAAGTGACGGGGGCCGCCTTTCTCCTGCTGGGATTTTACCTCGCGCTTCCACTCTCCGGGCTCGCAACGACCCCGACTACCGTGGCAGCGATCACGGCCGGTGGCACGATCGCGGTCGGCTTCGCGTCCCGAGAGATCCTCTCGAATTTCGTCAGTGGCGTCATCCTGGTGCTAGATCCGGAGTTTCGGATCGGAGATTGGATCCGGTGGGGCGAGACGGAGGGTGTCATCGAGGCGATCGGGTTTCGAGTGACACGGGTGCACACCTTCGACAACGAACTCATCACGGTTCCGAACTCGCAGTTGACGACTAATCAGGTGTGGAACCCCGCAAACAAGGATCGCCGACGAGTTACCTGTCGGATCGGAATCGATTACGACGCCGATATCCAGACCGCCAGGGACATTTTGCGACAGGTTGCACTCACCCAGGAGAGCATCGAGGATCGGCCCGCGCCAACAATTCACGTTGTGGAGTTGGCCGAATCGGATATCGGACTCCAGGTGCTTTTCTGGATCGCCGATCCGGAACGGGCAGAGATCGTGTCGATCCAGTCGGAGTACTTCGAGCAAGCGAAGGCACAACTCGATGCGGCCGGGATCGATATGCCCTATCCGCACCGTGAGTTGACCGGGAGTGTGGACGTTCGCGATCGAATGGATCCGCATTCCTCCCGATGAGAGGCGGTGCAGTTCGGCGGCGAATGTAAATTCATAATTAACGGGGTCCGCCAAGCTAGGCCAACGGCTATGGTCCTTGACTTCACCCCGAAGACGTTCGACGAGATTCCGCCGGAAAAACGTCCGTCGTTCGCTGAAGCATTGGTTCCCGTGGCCGGGATGATCCTGTTCCTCGCTGTGGGGATGATTTACCTGGAACTGGATCCGCAGATCCCGCTGCTCTGGGGGATCGTCCTGGCCGGGCTTATGGGACGCTATTACTTCAAATACACCTGGGATGACCTCATTGGTGGCGTCGGTGAAAGTATTCTGATGGGGCTGCAGGCGGTGCTCATCCTCTTTGTCATCTACATGGTCATCGCCTCGTGGATCGACGCCGGCACGATACCGGCCATCATGTACTACGGGCTCGAATTCCTCTCGCCGAAGATCTTCCTGCCATTTACCCTCGTGTTGGCCGCCGTGGTCTCCTTCGCGATCGGGTCCTCCTGGACGACCGCCGGGACACTCGGAGTCGCGATGATTGGGATTGGGTCGGGACTGGGCATTCCGGCGCCGATGACCGCCGGCGCGGTGCTCTCCGGTGCTTACACGGGAGACAAGAACTCGCCTCTCTCCGATACCACCAACCTGGCCGCCGCGGTCACGAACACGGACCTGATGGATCACATTCGGGGGATGCGACCAGGCACGATGGTCGCGTTCGCGATCTCCCTGGTTCTGTTCGTCGTCCTGGGGCTGAACGCGAGCGGCGCAATTCCCGTCGACCGAGTCTCGGATATTCAGCAGGCAATCGGGAGTTCCTATGTGATCTCGCCGATCGCCTTCCTGCCGCTCGTGATCACGTTCGCGCTGGCGCTGTATGGGTTCCCGGCGCTGCCCTCGCTTGGAGCGGGGATCTTTGCCGGGGTCGGCGTGAGCGTGACACTCCAGGGGCGTGGCTTCGCCGCGGCCTGGGAAGCGGTTCAGTACGGCACGGCCCCGGAGACGGGGCTGGAGCTCACCAACGAACTCCTCCAGAGCGGTGGGCTCGACGGCTCGGTCTGGGTCGTGACGATCGTCGTCGCCGCCCTCTCGCTGGGCGGAATCCTGCAGGAGACTGGGGTTCTGGCCGCGGTGGCCTACAACGTCGGGCAGGCCGTCAAGAGCGTGGCTGGCCTCACCGCCGGGACGGCCGTCGGTACCTTCGCTATGAACGTGCTCGCGGCCGAACAGTACATGGCCATCGTCGTCCCGGGAATGACCCTCGGAAACCTCTATGACGAGTACGGACTGGAGAGCCGGAACCTTTCCCGAGCCGTGGAAGCCTCTGGCACGACGACCGCGGCGTTTGTCCCCTGGAGTTCCGGTGGTGTCTATATGGCCTCGGCCCTGGGAGTCCCCGTTATCCAGTATGCACCATACTACTTCTTCGGCATTCTCTCGCCGCTCGTGCTCATCTTCATGGGCGTAACTGGCTGGAAGATGTACTATCAGGAATCTGAGGAAGAGGACGTGACGGCCACCCAGTAACTGGCCGTACCTTTTTGTCCCAAGACGGGACCAAGCGGGTGTATGTCGGCAGCAACCCACCAGATTCGCGGGCTCGAACTCGATGATGATCAGTACGAGATCGAACAGGCGCTGGTTCGGAACAAGTACGTGGCCCGGGACAGTACGGGAGCGGTCGTCCTGCGTGGCTCCCAAAAGCGCCTGCAGCTAAAGGAACAATTCCCCTTCGAAGACAGCGACGGGACCGAAGTCTTCGAGATCAAAGCCGACTCGATCGCGGACGTCGCGGGGGAGTATGCCCTGATCGACTCGCAGACCGGCGAACGGGTCGTCGTACTCGACAATCAGTGGTCCTGGATGGGCGACCAGTGGAAGATCCGCGATCCGACAACTGAAGCCCTCATCGCCGTGATCGAAACCCAGAACAGGGCCGTGGAGTTTCTCAGACACCTCCACTCGGTATTCGGGTTCGTGCCCCATGCCTACGAGATCTCGGATCCCAGAGGGAATCACGTCGGGACCATCGAGGGCCAACTCGGACTCAAAGACCGCTATGACGTCGAGATCGAGGACGCAAGTGAGGTTCCACGGGAGCCGGTCATCGCGGCCGCGATGGTGATCGACGCGATCGAGGGGAACTGATAGCGACAAAAGCCGGGCGTTTGTTGGCCCCTTAGGCCGGCGTTGGTTCCTGGACCGCAGAGATGTAGGCCGTGAGGTCGGTCTTGGTGATGATCCCGATGACCTGGTCGTCCTCGTCGACGACCGGCAGGTGGGAGATGTTCTCCTCGATCATCACGTCCGCGGCCTCCTGGATGTGGGCCTGCGGGCCGATGGTGACGACTTCGTCGGACATGTAGCGTTCGACGGTGGTCTTTGCCTTGGGCTTGCTCTCCGCGACGATACGAATGAAGTCGGTGTTCGTGAGGATGCCCTCGATCTTCCCCGCTTCGGACGAGACGACGATCGAACCGATGTGGTTTTCCAGGAGCGTCTGGGCCGCGTCCTCGACGAAGGTGTCCGGGTTCGCGGTGATCAGCTCCGAAGTCATGAGTCGGGCGACGAAAACGTCTTCCATGCTATTGTACAACACTGGGCAACAGAGTTAATACTTGTGGTCACAGCAGTCGAGGTGGGTAACAGATGACGTCGGGGGTGGAGGGGCAATTCCACTGCGGGCAAGGCGGTACGTGTGATTCGAGATTGCAGTCGACGTGGGGTGCGAACAGGCGTTTGAGGCGTGTTTGAAGTAGATATTGGCCGCAAATCGCTTCTACACTCGCGCAGACAGCGGTGGGATTATATACCCGGGCGTTCTCGTTGCAGGTGGAGTACAATGGCATCCGGTACGGTTGCATTCTTCAACGAGCGGAAAGGGTACGGCTTCATCGAGAGCGACGAGTCCGAAGAGGACGTTTTCTTCCACATGGAAGACGTCGGCGGGCCTGATCTGGAGGAGGGCCAGGAAGTCGAATTCGAGATCGAACAGGCAGACAAGGGCCCCCGAGCGAAGAACCTCACGCGGTTGTAGCCGAAGCCGCTCGTTGAGCGGTTTCTCAAACCACGTGGCCCTCGAAACACTTCTTTCGTAGCCCCGGCGCTATCCAGATCGCTATCCGAATAGTGCCGGCTGGCTGCAAAAGGCCTAAGAGCGCGACCAGCGTGTTTTCACTCAACAATGAGAAACGACAACCAACTCACGGGAACGGGGGCGATACCGTGGGGGTCGAGATAGCCAACGCGCCGGTCACCGACGAGTCCTTCGAGTCGATGGCCGAGTTCGTGTACGACTACCTGCAGGCAAGCGTGGAGAACGAGGGTGACGGGGGCCGGATGCGCTGGTACCCCTGGCACTCCGCCGAGTACCGGTTCAACCACATCATGAACGTGGTGGACCTGGCGACCGAGATCGCCAGGAAGGAGGGCGCAAACGTGGACGTCGTGAAAGTCGCCTCGCTGTTCCACGACATCGCTAAACTGGAGGCCGACCAGGACGTCCACGCGGAGGCGGGGGCCCGGGTCGCTCGCGAGTACCTCCAGAGCCACGCCCAGTTCCCCGACTCGTTTATCGATCAGGTGTGTCGGGCGATCGAGAACCACAGTCACCAGGGTGACCTGGACGAGGTATCCCTGGAGGCCCAGTGTCTGATCGAGGCCGACCTCCTCGACAAGGTCGGAGCAAACGGGATCACGCTCATGCTGCTCCGGATGGGTTACGAAGCGCGGACCCACATGGACGCCGCCGAGATGGTCCAGCGGGTCTTGGCACGTGGCGAAGACGCTCGCAAACGGGTCCAGAGCGACGCCGCCGAATCGATCGCCCACCAGCGACTCAAGCGCGTCGCGTGGTTCCGCGAATGGCTCGAGGGCGAGGTCTCGGAGATGAGTGTCGACGACGAAGAGCTACTTAGATAACTCCCAGCGTGCTCCCGGCGTCCCAGAGGAAGGCGACGCCGAACCAGACGAGCACCACGCCACTCCCGTAGGCAACGGCTCGCCCGAGCGCATCGACGGCATTACCGGCCGTCCTGAGCGCGGCCGGGAAAACCGTGATCCAGAGGACGATCCCGGCGAAGAATCCGGCGATCGTTAGCCCGCCATTCATGGCCGCAAAGGAGTGGCCAAACGCCTCGACCGAGCTGGGATCGAGGAGCCCGACGCCCGCAGTCAGCCACCACGTGATCTGGTAGGGATTGGTCACCGCAAGCGCAAAGGCCTTCCCGAATCCCGCACGCGAAGCGCCGTCGCCCCCGCTGAACTCGCCTGCCCCTTTCACGGCTCCGTAGGCGAAGTAAAACATCAGCAAGCCGCCGATACCGACCATGACACCTCTGAGAGTCGGGGCGTCCTGAATGAACGCGACCAGGCCCGCCACGGCCAGGAGGAAAAAGAGCGCGTCGGCGGTCATCGCGCCCAAACCGGCGGCAAAGCCAGCTCGCCACCCGCGGTTGACACTCTCTTCGGCGATCACGGCGTTCATCGGTCCCGGCGGAGCCGCAAGCGAGAGCCCCAAGAGCGCACCGGCGACGATCGAGAGCAGCGCGACCAACATCTTGCCCCCGGCTATGCGGGGCGTCGAAAAAAGGGCACCGTCACCGCGGGCGAGCTTCGAGGCGGCTTCGAAGCAAGTCAGCGCCACCCGTTCCGGAACCCACCGTCACCACCGTCGATTCGGACCCGATCTCGCCAGTCGAGGCGAGTTTCCGGAGCCCAGCCAGTCCGGTTGCTGCCTCGGGAGCCAGTTCGAGACCGGATTCGCGCGCGATCGTGAGTCCCTCGTCGAGAATGGCCTCGTCGGGGACGGCGACGGCTCCACCATCGCTCGCGTCGAGGGCGTCGAGTACCCACTCGCCGCCGGCCGGTTCCGGGACTTCGAGTTCGCCACAGACGGTGTCCGGGACGGTTACAGGTTCGGTTGGCCGTTCCCCTTCCCAGGCGTCCACGATCGGGGCACAACCGGTCGGTTGAACGGCGTAAAGCGAGGGTAGCTCGGCGAGCAAGCCGTTCTCCCGCAAGGTCACGAGGCCGGTGTAGAGCCCAACGAGGACGGTTCCAGTTCCTACGGGAACGACGATGGCATCCGGGACGCGGTCCATCTCCGCGAGTAGTTCGAACGCGATCGTCTGGTGAGCGACGTGTCGAAACGGCGTTTCGAAGGGGCCCAGTGAGGCCCCCAGCTCTAGCGTATCGCGATCACTCCGAAGGCGGTTCTCTGCGTCTGGAAGTCGGCCCTGGACGACGGTCAACTCAGCGCCGTGGACGTTCGTCATGGCCTTCCGCTCGAAGGGCGCTCGCGAGGGCAGGTAGACGGTCGCGTCCAGGTCAGCCCGTGCGGCGTAGGCCGCAGCCGACTGTCCGGCTGCGCCCGGGGCGGCGAGTGAAACGGCTCGTACGTCGGTCTGTGCCGCCGCGGTCATCGCCAGGGACAGTCCGCGATCGACAACTGTCCCGGTGGGGTTCTGGCCCTCGTCTTTGACGAGTAGTTGGGACACACCGACCGAATCCGCCAATTTGGGGACCTTCACGAGGGGGGTCCCACCTTCGCCCATCGTGACCGCCGCCTCGCTGCTGAAGGGGAGCAACCCCTCGTAGGCCCACATTGTCTGTGGCGTCCGGCTGGCGGTGACACTCGCCAACCCAGTCTCGTCGATGTCCCAATTGACCGTGAGAACGCCGCCACACGAAGGGCAGTATCCTCCGACCTGTTCTCCTTCGAGTGTCGCTTCACAGTTGCGACAGTGAAAGCCCGTCACCGTCCCAAACGTGTTCATACCCTCTCTGCACCCGCCGTGGGTATGAAACGTCTGTTCGAGTCGTCTGGCCCCCCTAATTGAATGTGGTGGCGTGTGTTCGTTGGTGACATGACACGACGGACAGTCATCATGGGCGCGGCCGGGCGGGACTTTCATGACTTCAACGTCTGCTTTCGGGACGACCCGGATCGGGAAGTCGTGGCCTTCACCCGGGCTCCAAATCAGAACGTCGGCGAACTCCCGGACGGTCCAGAACGAGTCTATCCCGCCAGGCTCGCCGGCGAGGGTCATCCGGACGGCATCCCGATCGTTCCCGAAGCCGACCTCGAATCGGTCATCGAGTCACGAAACGTCGACGAAGTCGTCTTCTCTTACTCGGATGTCTCCCACGAACACGTCATGAATCAGGCCTCGCGGGCGCTCGCGGCCGGTGCTGACTTTCACGTGGTCGGCCAGTCGATGATGCTCCAGGCTGAAGTGCCGGTCATCGCCGTCGATGCGGTTCGCACCGGCTGTGGGAAATCCAGTGTCGCCCGGAAACTCGCGGACATACTGGGCGAATCCGTCGACGTGGCAGTTGTCCGCGAGCCGATGCCCTACGGTGACGCGTTCGAGTCCGTCTCTCGGTTCGAAGCATTGGCGGATCTCGACGCTGCGGGTGTCACCATTGAAGAGCGCGAGGAGTACGAACACCACCTGGCTGCGGGCCACGTGGTCTTCGCGGGCGTGGATTACGGGGCCGTGCTCGACCAGGCCCAGGCCGAAGCCGACGTGATCGTCTGGGACGGCGGTAACAACGAGTTGCCCTTCTTCGAACCGGACCTCCACGTCGTCCTCGCCGACCCGCTTCGGCCCGGCCACGAGATCCGGTATCACCCCGGCGAGACGAACCTCCGGCTTGCCGATTACCTGCTCATCAACAAGGAGAACTCCGCGCGAGCGGCGGACATCCAGACCGTGGTCGAGAACGCCATCGACCGAAATCCGGACGTCGAGATCATCCACGCCGACTCGGTGGTCACGGTACCCGATCCGACCCGTATCGAGGGCCAACGAGTCCTCGCGGTCGAGGACGGCCCAACGGTCACTCATGGCGGCGCAGCCTCGGGCGCTGCACTGATCGCCGCCGAGCAGTTCGGCGCGGCCGAAATCGTCGATCCGCGTCCGGGGGCCGTCGGCTCGATCGCACGGGTGTTCGAACGCTACGATCACCTGGGGCCCGTGCTCCCCGCGATGGGGTACTCGCCGGCACAGATCGCGGATCTAGAACAGACGATCGCGAACGTGGACTGTGATCTGATCCTGGCCGGGACACCGATCGATCTCGGTCGTCTCCTGGACGTGGATGTGCCGATCGTCAACGTCCGATACGACGTCGAGGAACGTGGGACCCCGACGTTACGGTCGATGGTCGAATCCCACGCCGAGGAGATCGGCCTGTAACGCTACTCGTAAACTGTCTCCAGGATCGCCTTCTGGACGTGCTTGCGGTTCTCGGCCTGGTCGTAGACGATAGAATTCGGGCCGTCCATCACCGCTGCGGACACTTCCTCGCCGCGGTGGGCCGGGAGACAGTGCATGAACGCGGCGTCGTCGGTTTCGGCCATCAGTTCCTCGGTGACCTGGAAGCCCTCGAAGTCGGCTCGTTTCGAATCGTCCTCGCCCATGCTCACGAACACGTCGGTGTAGACCGCGCGTGCTCCCTGGACCGCCTCGACGGGGTCGTTCGTCACGAGCACGTCGGCGTCGGCGACACGTTCCTGAATGTCCGCGTCGGGTTCGTACCCGTCCGGCGTGGCGATCCGACAGGGAATGTCGAGGGTCGCACAGAGTTGCATGAGCGAGTGGGCGACGTTGTTTCCGTCGCCGACGTACGCGAGCGGGCCGTCCAGGAGCCCCTTCTCCCGGAGTGTGTACCCATCGGCGAGTGCCTGGCAGGGGTGGAGTTTGTCCGTCAGTCCGTTGATGACCGGGACGTCGGCTCCGGCCGCGAGTTCCAGCAGGGTTTCGTGATCGAAGAGCCGGGCCATGATCCCGCCCGCATACCGGGAGAGGACTGTCGCGGTGTCCAAAAGCGATTCGCCCCGCGAGATCTGTGAGGACTCCTCGGCGAAGTGAATCGCGTGGCCACCGAGTTCGGTCATGCCCGACTCGAAGGAGATCCGGGTTCGCGTCGAGGGTTTCGCAAAGAGCATCACCAGGCTCTCGTTTTCCAGGGCGTCGCCGAAGGCGTCGGGATCGGCTTTGAGTTCGTCGGTGAGGTCGTATAACTCGGTGATCTCCGCTTCGCTGAGGTCGTCGATGTCGAGTACGTCTTTCATGATATCATCTCACACGGTGGCGCGTCCCACTGATTGGATTGTCCGGGCTACGGGGCACGCCGTTCGGTCCCATGGCTCTTGCTCGGGTTACTTGTAAAAGGATGCTGCGGTCCCGGCCAGTTTACTGGACTCAAACCACAACTCCCTT
Source organism: Halodesulfurarchaeum formicicum (assembly GCF_001886955.1). NCBI lineage: Archaea > Methanobacteriati > Methanobacteriota > Halobacteria > Halobacteriales > Halobacteriaceae > Halodesulfurarchaeum > Halodesulfurarchaeum formicicum. Next base: position 990,732 of record NZ_CP016804.1, read on the forward strand.
TATTCGGCGGCCGCGGAAGAAGTACCATGACGCAGCAAAACCGTTTCGACCGGCGTGATTTCCTCAAGGCCACCGGTGTGGCTGGCACCCTGACACTCACGGGGCTTGCCGGCTGTTCGGGGAACGGCGAGGACGGATCGGGAACGACGACGGCAGAATCGATGGAGATCGTCGCGGGCACGGCTCCTGGCTTCCCGCCCTTCGAGGAGAAAGACGGCGGGGACCTGGTCGGCTTCGACATCGACCTGCTCGAAGCAGTCGTCGAGGCGACCGACTACGAACTCGCCGGCTGGGACGAGTACGAGTTCGGCTCGCTCTCCCCGGCCCTGCAGAACGACAAGATCGACGTGATCGCCGCCGCGATGACGATCAACGACGAGCGGGACGAGAGCATCGACTTCTCGGACCCGTACTACGACGCCAACCAGGCCATCCTCGTGGCCAACGATTCGGGCTTTTCGCCGTCTGAAATGGCCGATCTCGAGGGCCAAACGCTTGGCGCCCAGAAGGGGACGACCGGCGAATCCGTCGTTCAGGACACGCTTATTCCGGACGGGATCGTCTCCGAGGACCAGTACAACAGCTATGATAACTACGTCTTTGCCGTCGAGGACCTGGTCAACGGGAACATCGACGCCGTCGTGCTCGACACGCCGGTGGCCGACTCCTTCGTCGCCGAGCGGGAGGTCTCCGTGGCGTTCACCTACGAGACGGGTGAACAGTACGGATTCGGCGTGCGAGAGGGTGACAGCGAGCTTCAGACCGCACTGAACGACGGCCTGGCGACGGTCCGGGAGGACGGCACCTACGAGGACCTCGTCGCCAAGTGGTTCAAGTAGGGCGACGATGATCGCCACCCCCGCGAGCGCTGCCCTGCAAGCCGGCGACTGGGCCTTCGTTCTGGATAGCTGGGGGTATCTCTCCGGTGGCGTCCTCATCACGATCGCACTCACCATCGCGAGCATCCTGCTGGGGTTCCTCGCGGGATTTCCCTTCGGGATCATCGAGGTGTACGGCAATCGGTACCTTCGGACCCCGATAGATCTGTTCGGGACCGTCTTCCGGGGCACGCCGCTGGTGGTGATCCTCATCTTCGCCTTCTTCGTCTTTCCCATCCAGCGTGCCTTCGTGGCCGCCGTACTGGGCTTGGGGCTGCGGAGTGCGGCCTACCAGAGCCAGATCTTTCGGGGAGCGCTCGCCTCGATCGACGAGGGCCAGATGGAGGCCGCCCGCTCGATCGGAATGAGTCAGTTCCAGGCGATTCGCCACGTCGTGGTTCCCCAGGCGCTTCGGCGTTCCATGCCGGGATTTCAGAACGAGTTTACCATCGTTCTGAAGGACACGTCCCTGGCGTATGCGATCGGCATGGCGGAGCTTCTGACCCGAACACATGACCTCTTCGTCCAGCAGACCACTGCCGTGCTGGAACTGTTCCTATTCGCGAGTGCGATCTATTTCGCCCTGACCTTCAGCACCAATCGGGCACTGGATGCCCTACAGAATTACTTCGCGATCCCCGACGGTGATATCAGATGAGCGAGCCACTCCTTCGGATCGAGAACCTGCAGAAAAGCTACGGCGACGAGGAAGTGTTACACGACATCTCCTTCGAGATGGAGGAAAGCGACGCTTTCGTGCTGATCGGTCCCAGTGGCAGCGGCAAGTCCACGCTGCTGCGCTGTGTCAACCGCCTGACTGAACCTGATGGCGGCGACATCTATCTCGATGGCACCCGTACGAGTGATCCCGAGTACGATGTCAATCACCTCCGTCGCGAGGTCGGCATGGTGTTCCAGGACATCAACCTCTTTGCACACCTCACGGCTCTCGAGAACATCACGCTGGGCCTGAAGAAGGTCGCCGGAATGGACGAGTCAAGCGCCGAAGCCAGGGCACGGGCCGAACTCGAACAGGTTGGACTGGCCGACCAGGCTGACTCCTACCCCGCAGAACTCTCCGGCGGCCAGCAACAGCGTGTGGGGATCGCCCGCGCGCTGGCGATGGATCCCAAGCTGATGCTTTTTGACGAACCGACGAGTTCGTTGGACCCGGAACTCACCGGAGAGGTCGTCGAGGTGATGCGCCAACTGGCCGAGGAAGGGATGACCATGCTCGTGGTCACCCACGAGATGGGTTTCGCCCGGTCCGCAGCGACGCAGATGCTGTTCCTCGAAGACGGGAGTCTCGTCGAACAGGGGCCCCCAGAACAACTCTTCGACGCGCCCGAAGAAGAGCGGACCGGCCAGTTCCTCAAACGGATCACCGAGGCCGAGTCCTCGGGCTCACTCTAACATGTCGGGGGCCCAGGAGGACTTCCGAACCCCGGGAATCGAGGTCTCGGTCAGGGGCGGCATCGAACTGGTCCCCTACGCGGTGTTCTGGGGCTGGTTGCTCTCCCGCTGGATCAACGACTTCCTCCTGCCAGATGGAATGGGCGTGCCGGATGGGACTCCGTATCTCGATCCGGCAGTCGTCGAGCCGGTCTCCGAGTCACTCGCCTTCGCGGTTCGGTACCTGCCGGAACTCGCCGCGGGGGCCTGGGCAACGGTGGTCATCACCCTCATTTCGATCACGCTTGGCTTTCTGCTCGCGGTCCCGGTAAGTGTCGCGCGGGTGTACGGCCAAGGGACCGCCTGGGTCGCCCTCGTGTTCACCGAACTCATCAGGGGAACACCGCTACTGGCCCAGCTGTTCGTCCTTTACTACGGGCTCCAGCTCTCCTCCTGGATTCGGGAGTTGCCCCTCGTTGGGGTCGGTATCGTGCCGTCCCAGGCCTTTTGGGTAGCGATTATCGGCTTCACGATCAACAGCGCGGCCTATCAGGCCGAGTACATCCGCTCCGCACTGCTATCCGTCGACCGCGGACAGTACCAGGCGGGCCGGGCCATCGGGTTCTCGAAACTCGCGGCAATTCGTCATGTCGTCCTCCCCCAGGCATTGCGGTTTGCGATTCCGGGGTGGTCGAACGAACTGGTCTACCTGATCAAGTACTCCTCGCTCGCGGCGTTCATCACGGTCCCCGAACTCTTCGAGATGGGGCGACAAATCGCTGCGGACAACTTCGCGTACACCTCGATTTTCGTCCTCGTGGCGCTGTTCTACCTGGCGATTATCATCTCGGCCTCGAACGTCATGGGACTCGTCGAGCGCCGGGTCCATATTCCAGGGCTCGGGCGAGGGACTGACCGCTAGTGGTACCCATACTGTTTTGCCCTGCCGGCTCCCGGATTCGAACATGACAGACCATCAGGTCGCCGTCGTCGGGGCCGGGCTGGCCGGGCTCGAAACTGCGCGGCTGCTCGCCGAAGCCGGTCGGGACGTTGCCGTTTACGAGGCCGACTCGTCAGTCGGCGGTCGTATCAGGACCGATAAACGAGACGGCTACACCCTCGATCGTGGGTTCCAGGTACTCTTTACGGCCTACCCGGAGGCTCGACGGGCACTGGATTTTGACGAGTTAGATCTCGAACGGTTCCCGCCAGGTGCGATTATCTGCCGGGCGAACCATCGCGGCGTGGTAGCCGACCCGCTTCGAGACCCAGTCGGTGGGCTTGAGACTGCCTTCTCGACTGACCTTTCCATTGGAGACAAACTCCGAGTACTTAGACTCAGACAGGCCCTGTCGGGGCGCTCTCGCGAGGACATCTACGCCGGGACGGACGAATCGATCGAGTCACTGTTGGACCGACTCGGGTTCTCCGAGCGGTTCGTGGATTCGTTCGCGCGTCCCTTCTACGGGGGAATCACGCTCGACCGCTCGCTTGCCACCTCGGCGCGGGTCTTCGAGTTTACGTTCAAGATGCTCACAGCGGGGGCCGCCGCGATTCCGGCTGCGGGCATGCAGGCGATCCCGGAGCAACTCGCACGCCGTGCCCGGGAGCACGGTGCAGAGATCGAGACGAACACACCGGTCGAGACAATCGACGGCACCGGGCCGGTGACGCTCGAAATCGACGGGGAATCGATCACGGCCGATACCGCCGTCGTCGCTGCTGGGCCACGAGCGAGTCACTCGTTGACCGGTATCGATGCCATTCCAACCCAGGGCCGTGGCGTCCTCACACAGTACTTCTCGCTTCCGGGTGGGAACCCGATTGGCGAGCAGGCCCGGATTCATCTGCACGCCGACGGCGATGCCCCCAACCAGGTCGTGAACCTCTCCGCGGTCGCACCGTCGTATGCTCCCGACGACGAAATTCTCCTGAGTGCGAGCACGCCCGGGCAACCGGAAGTCGATCACGAGACCCTTGCCGAGGATACCCGTCGGGCCCTCCAATCCTGGTATCCCGCCGCCTCCTTCGAGGCGCTGGAGTTGCTCGACACCGTTCAGGTGTCCTTCGCGCAGTTCGAACAGCCACCGGGGGTCCACGAGTCGCTGCCGTCGGTCACCGAACCGGCAGGGGCAGTCTTCCTTGCTGGGGACTATACCGAGGACTCCTCGATCAACGGCGCGTTACGGAGCGGCCGCCTGGCGGCCGCAGCCGTCCTCGACTCCTCGTAGTCAGAGATGGGGACGCAATTCGCCGAGTGGGGGGAATTCAAGCGGTCCGTCGGCGGTCGATACAATCGGTCGGCAGCGATCGAGCCCCGTCAACAGTGGTGACATGGTATCCGCAGCCGTCTGTCCGTTCACGATCGTGCCACTGGCGACACGACTGAACGCGGGGAGTACCAGGACCGCCGCTCCGTCTAATTGATCCGGACAGGCAAGCGTACAGGGGTGTCGAACCCCTTCGATCCGGATAGCCGGGTGCTCGTGGCCGATGATGTACCGGTCGGCATCGATCGTCGGTCGCTCGTGGCCGTGGAGGACGACCGTGTCCCCGAATTGGGCGGCCGGAACCGGGTCGATCGAGTCGTGGTGATCGAGCAGGCCGTCGTGATTGCCAGTGGTTACGGTAAGGGTCGCCCCAGTCGTTGTGACCGTCCGCGTGAGTGTGTCCACCGCGTCTTGGACCGTAATCGAGAGCGTGTCGAAACTGTGAATCAGATCGCCAGCGACGACGACCTCCGACGGCTGATACGTTTCGAGCAGGCCGTCGATTCGATCCATGAGGTCTGCCTGCTCGCCCAGCGGGAGTTCGACTCGCGAGGACCGGACACGGCCCAGATGCAGGTCTGCGAGGACGAGTGTGTCCTGGGATGGGAGTGACACCGCCCGATTCGTGACGACAACATCCTGAAACGGGTCCACACCATCTCGTTCGTGGCGTCCGCAAAAGGTGTGCTGGTACCGGTGCTGTTTTGATTGCCCCAGCCAAGTCCCTGGTATGGTTGAGGTACTCGATGACAAACGCGAGGCGACGCGATTTCGGATCCTCGTGGAGATCGCCGATCGCCAGCCAGCCGTGAGTCAGGGCGAGATCGCCGACGAGGTCGGCGTGACCAGTCAGGCGGTCTCGGAGTACATTCGCGAACTCGTCGCGGACGGCCTGGTCCTCAAGGACGGCCGATCGCGCTATCAGGTGACAAACGAGGGTGTGGACTGGCTTTTGAGTCACACGAACGACATCCGGCGGTTCACCGATCGAGTCGCCGAGGACGTGCTCGGGGGCGTCCAGGAGGACGCGGCCATCGCCGTCGAAGACATCGAGGCTGGAGAAACCGTGACCCTCGAAATGCGGTCGGGTATACTCCATGCCATTCCGGGATCGGACGGGCCGGCAACCGGTACGGCGACGACCGACGCCACTGCGGGCATGGAGGTCGGTGTCTCCGGGTTCGAGGGCGTCATCGACTTTACGCCGGGCGAGGTCGCCGTCCACCAGGTTCCGCCCGTTCGCGCTGGCGGCAGCCGGAACGTCGACCTCGACGCGTTGGCCGCGGCATGTGCGGCGACCCCCCTTGTCCTTGCTGCGGGAGTGGAGGCGACGGTGGCTCTCGAACAGGCGGGCATTACTCCAACCGTCCAGTTTGCCGTGGGCGAAGTGGCGGCCCGGGCGGCCGAACGTGGCGTGGACGTGACTGTCGTGGCCACGGCTGACGAAGTCGGACGGGTAACAGATCCGCTCCGCGAGGCCGGGACGTCCTACACGGTCAAAGAGTGACTTAGCCGATGTACCGCAGGTCCTCGCCGCTTCCGGGACTCTGGGCCTCTTCCATGTCCTGAAGGCGGTTGATGACCTCCTCCATCTCTTCGGCACGATCGTCGAGTGCCTCGAACGGAACTTCGAAGTTCAGTCGATCCTGCAGGATTTCGAGCACTGCCCGCGCGCTTTTGGGATCGACCAGGTACCCACTGGTTTCACCCATCAGGCAGGCAGCGTCGAACCCTCGACGACCTCCCAGGCCGAGGAGCAGGCCGCTCGTTCCGACGATGCCGCCGGTCGGTTCCTCGGATCGGAACTCCACGCCAACCGCTTCGAGTTCTTCTCGGATCGATTCCTCGGAGACGGCACCGAGGACGCTGTACTCCTCGATCAACTCACCGGTCGGAACGCCGCCCAGGGCGTAGACGGTATCCGCGCCCTGGCGTTCGGCCTCGTCGAGAAACGCTGCGGCGAGGTGATAGTGTCCCATGCTGTCCCCTGCCTGGTGGTCACCGGTGAGCACGACCAGGTCCCGCCCCTCGGTTTCGATAGCATATATCTCGGCGTGGGCCAGACTCGCCACACCGTCCTCGTCGATGCCGACCTGCGGCGGGAAGTGTTCGGAGTACACCCGTGCGATGCGGGTACTGTCTGCCTCCTCGATCAGGTGCTCGGCGACCAGTTTGCCCACGTGACCCACACCGGGGAGCCCCTCGACGAAAACCGGGTCGTCGAGGTCGGCTTCGGTGCAATACTCGACCTCGATCTCGTCCATGGTCCTACCCTTGGCGACGCTCCTTAAGAGCGCGTCGGTACTCGCCGTATGGATCAGCCGGATCGAAGCCGGCCGGAGCGCTGTTGACTGCCTTGGCGCCACAGATCGGACACGCCGACTTGAGCGTGTACACGGGGCGGTCGTGTTCGGACTCCCACGCAGAACAGACCCGAATGTCGGATTTCACGATGTTTACTCGTCGTCTGTGCGGCGCTCGCGGTGGAACTCCCCGCTCCCGCCGGCGTCCTCGATGGTCGCGATCGCCCGTTCGGCGGCCCGTTCGAGCTCCGATTCGGCGGTCTTGTAGGTCGGGGCCTGAATCCGGATGCGATACTCCGGGGCGCCGACGTAGGTCACTTCCATGTCGACTTCCTCGGGGATCTCGCCGTTCCCCTCGGCTGCCTTCAGCGCGTCCTGCACGTCATCGACGCCGCTGGGGTTCGGGGACTCGATGTCCACGTAGCCCGTGACCGTCACGTACGGAACCGAGACGTTTTCACGAGCAGTCTCGACGATGGCAGTGATATCTGATTCGGGCAGGTCCACGTCTTCGAGAGCCGGCTGACCGTGGATCGCCGCCTGTTCGAAGCCATCATAGAGGCTGCCGAACTCGTCCAGCAGTTCGTCGACGACCTCGCGGAACCGGTCGTCAGCCATGTCCTCGCCGAAGGCGAGGGTCAGCCACTTGTCAGCTTTCTGCTCGTTCTTCCAGCGCTGGATCGTCTCGGAGCGCTGGTGGTCGTTCACGTCCTTTATCGAGAGGTCGATCTGCTGGGAGGAGGTATCGACATCCAGAACCTTCGCGACGACGGTCTGGCCCTCTTTGACGTGGTCGCTAATGTTCTTGATCCAGCCGGAGGCGACCTCGCTGATGTGGGCCAACCCGCGCTTTCCCTCGTACTCCTCGAGGTCGACGAAGACCCCGAAGTCTTCGATCTCGTCGACCTTTCCGACCACCAGTTCGCCGGGATCGGGCCAGCCCTCGTATTTCATCGCTGTTCGACGACTTCGAGCACCTCGCCCTCGATCTCGGCCTTCCCGCCGGTCGGGGAGGCAAGCGTGGTGCCACAGACCGCACACGTCACCTCGGAGGCGGCCTTCTCGAAGAGGGTCTGTTCGTTCTCACAGTCCGGACACTGGACGCGGATGAAGCTTCCTGCCATCAAAATCACTCCGTGAGCTCCAGCCGACCGGCACGCCACCCTTTGCGGAGATGGGCCTTGCCACAGTCCGAGCAGCGGTACTTGAGATTGGTCTTCTTGGTGGGTTTGTCTCCACCAGGCACCTTCGAGAACTTGCCGGCGTTCCCGATGGTGGACTTGCCGCGTTTCTGCTGGCGGGCGGCCCACTTCATGCCGGTCTCCCGGCCGCGGCGGACTTTCTCGACCTCGTGTTCGGTGTGTGTATCACAATGCGGACAGTACGTATTGATTCGACGTGGCATCTCCATGGAGGATCGACTCTGTTGAAGATTGGTTGGTGAGGGGGAGTTAAAATGCGTTTGGTTCCACGGCCTGCAGTTGGGGCGGCTTCGAAACGTTTACTCCCCGGTCCGTCGAAGACAAAGTCATGAAGCGGCTCATCATCCACGGCGACCCGGGCGTGCGCAAGGACGGCATCGTCGAGGTCGACGGCGAGGAGTACACGCTCTTCCAGGTCACCCGGAACGGTGACTGGCACGGGCCGGACCGCGTCCAGCTGTGGTGTATCGGCGGTGACGAAAGCGAGCAGGAGGACTTCGAGAAGCGGAACTTCATCCCGCACTTCCTGGATGTGGAGGCCGTCGACGCCGAGGATGTCGAGGTCAAGAAGCGGGCTGGGGAACTGGCTGTTTGATCGCGTCGAGATCGACCCGGTAGATCGTCACGTTCGGGTCCGTGTACGCCGTGTGAATACCTGATTCTTCCCCGTAGTCGACCGTCCCGAATCGTTCCCGTTCGGTCGGGCCGACGTAGATGTAGGTCACGTCGTACAGCCCGAGCAACGCCGCTCTCGATTCGGGCTCGCTCGTCTCGTAGATGATCCTTACGTCCCGAACCCGATCCCAGTACGGCTCCTCGCCACGATACCCGACCTCGTGTGACCAGCCGGCGACCGTCGGGATGCCGGTCATGCTCGATGGAGCGTTCACCCATCGGTAGATTTCGGTCCCGGGGGCGGAGACCATCGTTGGCTGCCCAGGCTGGTCGCGGAGCCAGTGGATTGCCGCGGCCTCCTCCGGATGCTCGGCTTCGATGTACGCGTGGGCGTCGAGTGTCGGATCGTCTGTCCCACCACCGACCGCCCATGCCAGCCCGAAGGCGGGGTAAATCGAGAGCGCGAGAAGTAACATGACGAGGCCGATGCTCGCCAGTCTGTGTCGGCCTTCGTTGGTCCCGGGGCTGGCCGCCTTCCTATTCGCGGTTTGTTCACCACGAGCCAGCCACGATCGAAACCGATCACGAACTCCCCGAACCGTCCCCCGAATCCACGCGAGTGGTCCTGCAGAGCCGACAAGACGAGTCAGCATCACTCCGGCTGCGACTGACCAGAGTGCCCACACCTGCGCGGCGATCTTGAAGACGGTGTTCATCCGTCCGGGACCGGCCTGTTCGATCACGTAGACGAACTCCACGAGGAGTACCAGGCCGAGCGCGCCGACGGCGAGGACGGTCTCGAAACCCGCCTCTCGCGTCCGGAGCAGGTACCAGCCGCCCAGGAGAAGCGGCCCGAAGAGAGCCACAGCGCTCGCTCGGACGAGCGTGCTCACGAGCAGGAGAACGAGGGATGTGAGGAACGCGACCACCCAGATCCGCCGGCGAACTCGACTGGCTAGATAACTGGCCGTGAGGGCGAGGAAGACCCCATACACGGTCAGTAGCCCGCCCAGGTCGCTTCGTGGGGTCGGGAGTAGCCCGACGGACCGGCCCGATGCGGCCCCTGTCAGGAACGGAAACACGGTCAGCGCGCCACCCACGGCAAGGAGCGATGCGATCGCCAGCGCGAGGCCGAGTCGTGCCGATTCGGTTCGCAGTCGGCTTGTGTCCGTCCAGGTCCCGATTCGTTCGGCCCAACCGTCAGGTAGGAGCGTCCAGGGAGCGGCTGGGGCGAAGAGCACGGTCAGCCACGCCACCCCGAAAACTGCCGGGGCACTCCACGTGTTCGTAAGCACCAGGAGCCCACCGACAGGGGCCCCGAGGAGGAGCCGACCGAGTCGTCCACGGCGGTCTGCAGCCGGTCGCATCCAGTAGGCGGCCGCCAGACCCGCACCCAACAGTAGAAACACCGGACTCATCATATGGCCGTGGAGGTCCCCGTTCAGGAACGCGAAAAACGGGAACTCGGTGATGAGTTCCCACTCGCCCGGTTCGCGGCCCGCGTCGATCACTCGGCTAGCGAACCAGTAGTTGAACTCGAAGGGGCCCCGAGCGAGGCCCGCGAATTCGAGCCCCACCCCCTCGACGAGCCGGCGACCCAGCGGTTCGGGAAGCACCCAGCCGAGAAACCGGATCGGTGTCGAGAGGTTGCTCGCGAGGCCCACCAGGAACGCCGCGATCCCACCACCGAGTCGATACGACCCACCCCGGTGGGCCGTGATCGCACCGGCGAGGCCCCACGCGGCGGTGACGTAGGCCGCGTAGTAGCCCGCGAGCGCCGTGTTGTACGCGAATCGCGGGGCAGTGTCGGTCAGCAGGGCGAACACCGCGGCGAGCATGTGTCCCCCGTAGTAGTACTGCACCGACTCGCCCGCGAACCACATGTCCTGTGGCGGCAGGGCCGTCGCCCGGAGCACGGAGGCGAGCAGGCCGAAATCCAGGAACTTCTCGCCACCGCCGGGGACGGCCCCGGGTCGGTACAGTCGGATCAGGATCAGGAGGAGATAGGCGAGCGTGAAGACGACCGCGGCATCCCGAAACCGCGACCGGTCGATCGAGACGCCGCTTCGAAGCGCCAAAACCGAACCAGTCAGGAGGGCAAGCACGGCGAAGAGGGCCGTCACCAGGCCGAACCGGACCTGGCCGAGCCAGTAGGTGCTAACGGCGATTACCGCGAAGGCGACCGGGATCGCGAGGCCCGCGCCACGGTCCGGAAAGTCCTCGAAGAGCTGACTCGCAAGCGGGAGCGCCAGGACTCCGAGCCCCAGGTAGAGGACCAGCCACGTGAGGACGATGCCCAGTTCCACATCGGGAGATTCCACTGGATTCCCCTATACACCTTGTGGACCACACCGACTCGGCGACGGGTATCGAACCCTTTTACTCGCTGGGTGGGAGACTTCCGAGAAATGAGTCGGTCCGTCGGCGTCGTGGTTCCAGCCTATCGGCCGGACCGCTCCGTGCTCGTGACATATCTCGGGGCGCTTCAGGCGGAGATCGACCCGGCGGTCCTGCGCGTGGAGTTGGACCAACCGGACGAACGAACGGTGGAGGAACTCAAAGCAACGGGGGCGACGGTCAACACCGTCGAAAGTCGACGAGGGAAGGGACAGGCCCTCACCGACGGGTTCGAGGCACTGGATACCGACGTGTTGGCCTTCGCGGACGCCGACGGAAGCACCCCTGCCGAGTCTGTTCGGAACGTTATCGACCAGGTACGTCTGGGCGAGGTCGACCTGGCTGCTGGGTCCCGGCGACACCCAGACGCCGACGTACAGTCCCACCAGACCGTATTTCGCCAGCACCTCGGGGATGTCTTTGCCTGGCTGGCTCGTCGTCTGCTCGATGTGTCCCTCCGGGATTATCAGTGTGGAGCGAAGGCGATGACCCGAGAGACCTGGCAAGCGATCCGCCCGCATCTCTACCAGCCGGGGTTCGCCTGGGACATCGAGGTCCTGGCGATGGCAGACACATTGGGGTACACGATCGGGGAGGTCCCAGTGACCTGGATCGATCACCCGGACTCCACAGTGACGACGACCGATGCAGTGCCGGAACTGCTGCGGGCGCTCGTGGCGACCAGACGCCGTGCTCGACGCCTGGGGGCGGGGACAGAACCGGTCGCCAGTGGTCGAACCGAGCAGGTTCCACTGATCAATCGGAACAGATGATTGGAATAGAAGCGTTTGTCGAGGCGGTTCAGGCCAGAACCCGGGCCCTCGCCTCGGGGGCCAGAATCGGGCAGTTCGTCTCGGTGGGGTTGGCAGGCGCGGGCCTGGAGACGATCATCGTCTTCCTGCTCACTGGCCTGGCGACGGTCCCACCGCTCGGAGCGAAAGCCGTGGGGGCCGAAGCGTCGATTTCGCTCATGTTTCTGCTCAACGATCGGGTTACCTTCGCCGGCGAAGGAGAACGTGGGATCCGCTTGACGGGGCGTCGCTATCTCAAGTCACACACGGTTCGGCTCGGTGGCCTGGCCGTGGCCTTCACGACACTGTACGTGCTGACTGCCTGGACCGAGATCACGCTCCAGGTTTCCGGCGCGGATGTCTGGCCCACACTCGCGAACGTGATCGGTATCGGTGTGGGCATGACGATCAACTACGTGGCCGAGAGCCTGATCACCTGGCGGGTCCACCGGTGATTACTCTTCGACGATGACGACTTCCCCGTCCTCGACTTCGACGGTGATCAGGGTCTTCACGTCGTGACCGGTCTCGTCCAGTTCCGTTGGGCCGGCCTTCTTGATCACGGCCACCGTGTCGACCACATCGGCGCCGATGTACTCCAGCGCCTCGATGATCGCCCGGAGCGTGCCACCGGTCGAGAGCACGTCGTCGAGAACCAGCACGCGGTCGCCCTCGGAAACGTCGTTGATGTACATCTCCTCCTCGGAGTACCCCGTCTCCTGGGTGAGTGCGACTTCGCCATCCAGGCCGTACTGGCGCTTGCGGATGACCACGAGTGGAATGTCCGTCATGAGCGAGACGGCCGTCGAGATGTGAATTCCCATCGCGGCCGGCGTGACGATCTTGTCGACGTCTTCGAGTTCGGCCTTCCGAATGATCTTGATGACGATCTCGCGCAACAATTGGGGTTTCAGCATCGGCACGCCGTCACTGATCGGGTGGACGAAGTACTGGTAATCGCCCTTCTGGATGATCGGGGCCTCGAGAAGCGACCGTTCGAGTTGATCCATGTCGCCCGTATCCACGGTCGGGAATAAAATGTGGCGGTTCGAGTCCCCCTGATCGGTGTGCCAACACCCGACCAGCAGTGAGACTGTATTTCAATACTCCGAGAATTCGTCTGGGCCTTCTGCGGGCAGCGGTGTGATCCGAAGTTATGTTTTGCACGGGAAAACGGTCCGTTTCGGCGTTCAACATGCCGTTACGATTGGATTTCGCCCGTCGGACGAAGAGCGGAAATGGTTTTGTCTCCCATTCGCAAGGGGAGCATAGTACGATGCTCCGACGATTGAGATGCCGCCTGTCGAGTGGTATGGGGGTGACATATGGCTGAGTCGAGTGCCCGTATTCTCGTTCCGGTCGGGGACTCCAGCACGTTACGAAACACCGTCGCCCACGCCGTTCGAGAGGGCCTTGAAGGTGAGCCCAGCCAGGCCCGAGCAATTCACTTCGTCTACCCGATTCGGTGGCGGCCGGTCGAAGGGACCCAGGCCGTCCCAGAGGACGCCCAGGAACTGCTCGAACGCGTCGCGGTCTGGGCTCGGGAAGACCTCGAAGACGTGGACGGAACCGTCGAGGTCGTCACTGATACCGTCGGGGCCGATCGATACCTGTTCTCCCCCGACGATTACGCCACCGTCCTTCAGCACTACGCCGCGGAAAACGACCTTGATCGGGTTATCCTGGATCCCGAGTACGTGCCGACCGGTGGCGCACCGATGCTCGCGCCGCTCAAGACGGCGCTGTCGGGCGATGTGCTCACTGTCGAAGAAGCGCCGGTAACCCGCCCGGCCCAGCGGACTCCACTCCCGAGCCGTGCGACACTCTCGAAGACGGGGATCGTCTTCGGATCTGCCTACGGGTTCTATCTCCTGATCGCCGGCTCGCTGAGTCAATTCAACCTCCTGACCGGCGCCCTGGCTGCCGGGCTGGTCGCCGCGATCTTTGGAAGCATTGCGGTTACTGGCCGCCAGTCGATCACCACGCTATTCGCCCGTCTCGGGCGGATGGCGACCTACGTCCCCTACCTGCTCTGGGAGATCGCGAAGGCGAACTTGACGGTCGCGTACATCATCTTGCATCCCCGACTGCCCATCGATCCGGGCATGCAGCGCTTCGAAGCCGCCGTCTGGGGTGACATGTCGGTCACGACGCTGGCGAACAGCATCACGCTCACGCCGGGGACGCTCACGGTGGACGTGCGCCACGACAGTCTCTTCGTCCACTCGTTGAACCAGTCTGCCCGGGACGGCCTCGCGTCGGGCGACCTGGAACGGGCGGTCCGATACGTCTTCTGGGGGCCCAGCGGTCGGGAGCTGAAATCGCCGGTCTCACGGGGCGCCATCGAGACATTCACGCCCAACTTCGAGGAGGAGCCCGATCAGTCGCCCCGGGCTGACGGTGGGAAGTTGCTAACGGCGGGTGAGCGCAAATGATGGGTCTGACGCTTGATACCGCGCTGCTCGGGGCCGCCGTGGCGATCGTGCTGTTCGCGGTGGCACTGCTCTACCGTGTGGCCCGCGGGCCGACGATGGAAGACCGCGTCATCGCGATCAACGGGGTCGGTACGAGCACGGTCGTCGTTCTGGCCTTGCTCGCGGCGGCCCTCGATCGACCCGCGTTCCTCGACATCGCGATCGTCTACGCGCTGCTAAACTTCCTCGCGAGCGTCGCGATCTCCAAGTTCATCGTCGAGCGGGGTGGTGTGCTATGACGCCGCTGGAGTATCTGATCGTGCTGCTCGTCGCGGCGGGGGTGTTCTTCTCCTTCGTCGCCGTGGTCGGCATTATCCGGTTACCGGACCTCTACGCGCGGGCCCACGCGACCTCGAAGAGTGACACGCTCGGGACGGTCCTCTCGCTTGCCGGCGTGGCACTCGTCTTCGGGGCGGACGTGGCGACGGTCAAGACCGTCTTCCTGCTTCTGTTCATGTTCATCACGAACCCAACTGCCGCACACGCGATCACCAGAGCCGCTTACGACCAGGAGATCGAACCGTGGACGGAGGGTGAGGACTGATGGAGTTCTCACTCTTCCTCGCGTTACTGGTCTTCGTTATGATTTCGGCGGTCATCTCGGTCACGCTGCGGGACGTGCTCAGCGCGATCATCGCGCTTGCGGGCTTCAGCTTCGGGGCTGCGGTGGTCTACGTGTTGCTCCGCGCGCCGGACGTGGCGCTGACCGAGGCAGCGGTCGGAGCCGGGGCGACCACAGTGTTGTTCCTGGTGACGATCGTGAAGACGGTCCGCCCCGCCGGCGAGCGGGTCTTCGAACGAATCCGATGGGGTCCGGCCGCGCTCGCGCTGGCGTTTCTGGGCACGATCTCGCTAACGATACCCTCGATTCCGCGAGTTGGAGCCCCCGACTCCGCGGTCGTGGCTGGTGACGTGACCAGGTACTACCTGGAGATGGCGACACCCGAAACTGGCGTCGAAAACGTCGTTACCGCGGTCCTGGCGGCCTACCGTGGGTTCGATACATTGGGTGAGGCCGTTGTCGTCATCGCGGCGGGGATGGCGGTGCTGCTCGTCCTCCGCCGGGAGGTGTATGTATGAGTGAACGAATCCCGACCTACGTCGAGAGTACGATCATCATGACGACCGTCCGGATCATCAGCCCGTTTGCCTTCACGTACGGGCTCTTCGTGATGCTTCACGGCGCGGAATCGGCTGGTGGCGGGTTCCAGGGCGGTGTAATCCTGGCGGCGAGTCTGATACTCGTCGCTTTCGCCTACGGCATCGAGCCGACTCGTGACTGGATCACCGACCGCCCCGCCAGAATTCTGATCGGGACCGGCGGTGCGACCTTCGTGTTGATCGGGTTGGTCCCGATGGCACTGGGCTACCGGTTCCTGGAATACGAGGCGTACGCGTTCCATCATGGGACCAAGTACGGTATCGAGCTGGTGGAGCTGGGAATCGGCGCAATCGTCTTCGGCGTCATCCTCTCGCTCTTCATGAGCCTCGCCGCCGGTCACGACTTCGACGAGAACGGAGGTGAGAACGCGTGATCGAACTGCTCGCTTCGCATTACACGTACCTGACAGCAATGGTGATCCTCGCCGTCGGTCTCTATGGCGTCGTCGCCAGCCCGAACCTCGTGAAGAAGATCGTCGCCCTGAACGTCTTCCAGGTCGGCATCTTCCTGTTTTTCATCAGCAGCGCGTTCGTCCTCGACGGCGTGCCGGCGATCGGCACGCACGGGCCGGGCCCTTACGTCAGCCCGCTCCCGCACGTGTTGATCCTGACAGCCATCGTCGTCGGGGTGAGCCTCACAGCGGTGGGGCTCGCCCTGGTGGTCAGGATCTACGACGGCTACGGATCGTTAAACGAACAGGTGATCCGGGAGGTGCAAGCCGATGACTGACGCGCTTGTCCTCCTGGTGGTCGCACCGATCGTGGCTGCGCTCTTGCCCCTCGGAATCGGGCTGTTCATCCGGGGAAGCGGGCAGTACATCGCACTCGCGATGGCGGTCCTGCAGGTCGCCCTCTCCCTGCTGGTCCTCGAAGAAGTCCTCACTGCGGGTGCGTTCTCTTATGATGTCGCGGGGTATGCGCCGCCCTTCGGGATCGAACTGATCGGGGATGGCGTCTCCGCACCACTGCTGGTCCTGATCGCCTCGGTTACCCTCGCCGTGGTGCTTTACTCCTTCAGGTCCGGTCCGCAGGGCGATTCGTTCTACGGCGAACTGGCCTTCCTCACGGCCGGCCTCTCCGGGCTCGTCGCCACGGGCGACGTGTTCAACCTGTACGTATTCCTGGAGATCACGGGCCTGGCGACCTACGCGCTGGTCGCGAGTGACAGTTCGCCCGCTGCCGCGTACGCGAGTCTCAAGTACCTGATCGTCGGGACGATCGGGGCCTCGTTCTATCTCCTGGGGGTCGGGTACCTGCTCGTGGCGACCGGTACGCTCAACATGGCCGACCTCGCGAGTTCCATCCCCGAGGTCGGCTACACGTCGCCGTTAATCCTCGCGGCGTTCGGACTCATCGTGGTGGGGCTGGGTGTCAAGGTGGCGCTGTTCCCGCTTCACACCTGGCAGCCGGATGCGTACGCCGAATCACCCCACACGATCAGTGCGCACATCGCGGCACTCGTGTCCACGGCGGCGGCCTACGCGCTGTTCCGGATCGTCTACGGCGTCTTCACCGTGGACTTCCTGGCGGCGGTGCCCATAGCTCGTGACACCTTGTTGGCCGCGGCTGGCATCAGCGTGATCGTCGGGGCTGTGCTCGCGGTCGTTCAGCGGGACCTCAAACGCATGCTCGCGTACTCGTCGGTCTCGCACTTCGGCCTGGTCGTCCTCGGGGTCAGCATCGGCAACGAGACGGCCCTCGCAGGCGGCCTGATCCACCTCGTCGGCCACGGTGTCATGAAGGCTGGGCTCTTCCTGGCCGTCGGCGTGTTCGCTATGGGTGCGGGCGTGAAGACCGTTCAGGATCTTTCAGGGCTGGGAACTCGCTACCCGATCACGAGTGCCGCTTTCGGGGTGCTCGCCTTCTCGATGGTCGGGGTTCCCCCGGCGATCGGCTTCCCGGGGAAGTGGAACATCATCATGGGTGCAGTCCAGGCCGGAGAGTGGATCGTCGCCGTGATCGTCGTCACGAGTGCCCTGCTCACGCTGGGGTACTTCGGACGCCTGCTCGAACGGCTCTACTTCACCGAATCGATTACGAACACCGATCAGTCGGTCAAAGCTGACGGGGGACACCCCGAGGACGTGTCGGTCCTGTTGCGAACCATCGTCGTCGTCGCCGCGCTCGCGGCGGTTGGGCTCGGTTTCTGGGCCACAGAGCTCATTGACGTCTTCCAGCCGGTGATGGAGGTGTACTTTACATGACAACTGAATCCTCGTTGCTGCCGCTGCTGGCAGTCCTGATCCCGTTTGCGGGCCTGTTCGCCATCGTGGCGACTGGCTCGCGACCGAACGTTCGCGAAACAGCGACCATCGCGACCGCGCTCGCCACACTCGGGACGGTCGCGAGCATGGTGCCGACGGTGCTCCAGGGTGTCGTGCCCACGACCGACCTCGGGGCGTTCGTCCCGGGCATCTCGCTGGTCCTGCAGGCCGACCCGCTCGGGATGGTCTTCGGCCTCATCGCGAGTTTCCTCTGGCTGGTCACCAGCTTCTACAGCATCGGGTACATGCGCGGCCTGGACGAACTCTCCCAGACCCGGTACTTCGCGGCCTTCGCTGGCAGCATCGCGTCTGCGGTCGGTGTGGCCTTTGCGGCCAACTTGATCGTCCTCTACGTGTTCTACGAACTCCTCACAGTTGCGACGTACCCCCTCGTCGCCCACGACGAGACCCAGGAAGCCCGGACGGCCGGGCGAAAGTACCTGGCCTATACCTTCGGCGGTGGGGTTGCGGCCCTCGCCGGGACCGCGCTCATCTACGTCGCAACCGGGACGGTGACCTTTACACCTGGTGGGATCACGGGTCTGGCGACCGCCGACCCGCTCATCGGGCGGGTCGCGTTTGCGCTGTTGGTGGTCGGCTTCGGCGTGAAGGCCGCGCTCATGCCGATCCACTCCTGGCTCCCCGACGCGATGGTTGCGCCGACTCCGGTCTCGGGGCTCCTCCACGCCGTGGCAGTCGTCAAGAGCGGCGTGTTCGCCATCGCGCGGGTCGTGCTTGACGTGTTTGGTCCGGAACCGATGGCTGAACTCGGACTGGGCCTGCCACTTGCGGCCGTCGCCGGCTTCACCATCGTCGCCGCGAGCGTGATCGCCTTGCGCCAGGACAATCTCAAGCGTCGACTGGCCTACTCGACGATCAGTCAGCTATCCTACATCGTGCTGGGACTGGGCCTGCTCTCGCCGGCGGCACTGGTCGGTGGCCTGCTCCACATCCCCGCTCACGCGTTCATGAAACTCACCCTGTTCTTCGTGGCCGGGGCGATCCACGTCGAAACACATACCGACGACATCAGCGACATGGCCGGGATCGGCCGCCGGATGCCCCTGGCGATGATCGCCTTCGCCGTGGCGAGTGTCGGGATGGCCGGGCTCCCGCTCGTGGCCGGGTTCGTGAGCAAGTGGTATCTCCTCATCGGGAGTCTTGACGCCGGTCAAACGGTGTTCGTGCTCGTGCTCCTGCTCTCGGGGCTGCTCAATATCGGATACTTCTGGCCCATCGTCTACCAGGCGTTCTTCCAGACGCCGGCGGATGCCGATTCGAAACCGGTGATCGAAGGGCCGTTCGGTGGGAAACAGGCTCGCGCCGACGGCGGCACGGCCGATGGGCTGGCCGTGGACCGAAATCCGAGCGATCACACTCGTAGTGAGTCCCACGAGGCGACAGCCGACAACCACGAGGACCACGACCACCATGGCGGCCCGCCAGCAGGTGGCTGGGAACGCCGTGCGCTCGGTGCCGAGAGTACGTGGTTCATGATCGGACCGATTCTCGTGGCTGCGACCGGGGCGGTCGTCCTCGGAATCGATCCTGAAGGGGCGATCTTCCTGCAACTGATCCAGCAGATCGTCGAGAACGCAACGGGGGTGGCCTTCTGATGGATCCGATGACGAGTGTGCCGCCGGCCGTTGTGGTCTTGGCCGTGGCAATCGCCCTTCCCTTCCTCCCGCGACGTCTGGGACATGCCCTGGGCGTGCTCGCAACTGGTGGGGCCTCGATCTGGGCGTTTCTCGCTCCCGCCGGAGTACATCTCCCGGTTCGGTTCCTGGGCTTCGAGGCGGTGCTGCTCCAGGTCGATACCCTCTCCCGGCTCATGGGGATCATCTTCGGCCTCATCGCGGCCGCCGCAGTCCTCTACTCGTATTCCTCAGGGGCATCGAACCGACAGACGGCTTTCGCCCTGGGATATGTCGGCACCAGTCTGGGGGCCGTCTTCGCCGGCGACTGGCTCACGATGGTGTTCTTCTGGGAGCTCATGGCCGTCACCAGCACGCTGCTGGTCTGGGATTATGGCGGTGAGGCCATTCGAGCCGGCTTCCGCTATGCCTTCTATCACGGGCTCGGCGGGAGTCTGCTCATGGCAGCAGTCGTCTGGCATTACACCGTCGTCGACTCGTTCCTCTTCAGTGCGAGTTCGGGGCTCGTGGCCGGGATTCCGACGGCGCTCGCCGCGGTCGGGATCGGCGTCAACGTCGGGTTCGTCGGGCTCCACGCCTGGCTGCCGGACACCTATCCGCGGCCCCAGATCGCGGCCAGTGTCTTCCTCTCGGTCTACACCACGAAGACCGGTGTGTATGGCCTGGCCCGGGCCTTCCCGGACGGCCACATCGCGATCGCGTACATGGGCGCGGCGATGGCGATGATCGGTGTCATCTACGCGCTGTTCCAACATGACATGCGACGCCTCCTCTCCTATCACATCCAGTCTCAGGTAGGATACATGGTCGCCGGCGTCGGGATCGGGACGGCGATGGCGACGGCCGGGGCCTTCGCTCACGTGTTCAACCACATCCTCTACAAGGCGTTGCTCTTCATGACTGCCGGCGTGGTCATCGCCCGGACCGGAACCGAGCGTCTGGACGATCTGGGCGGGCTTGCCAAGCACCTGCCCTTTACGGCACTCGCGTTCACGATTGCCGCGCTCTCGATTTCCGGGTTCCCCGGGTTCAACGGCTTCGTGAGCAAGGGCCTGCTCACCGTCGCGGCCCACGAGGAACACCTCACGGTGATCTACTACCTGCTTATGGCGGCCGGTGTGGGCACGTTCATGTCCTTCATCAAGTTCGGCTACTATGCCTTCTTCCGTGATCTGGATCGGGAGTGGGACGTCGACTGGTCGAACTGGGGCCAGCGGGTCGCCATGCTTGGCGTCTCCGCACTGCTGGTGCTGTTCGGCCTCTTCCCACAGACTCTCTTCGCAGTGCTGCCCGGGAGTACCGCCCACGCCCACACCTTCGCCCCGAGTCATATTCTCGAAGGGCTGATTCTGGCAGCACTGGGGCTGGTCGGCTTCGCAGTCGTCAAAAAGCCGCTGTCCAGGATCGCCCACGTGCCGGACGTGGATGCGATCATCAACCCCGTCATGTTCTACGGGACGAGGGGACTGGTCCGGGGGCTCACCGAACTGTATGCAGCCGTGGATCGTGTCGTTGCCGGTGGGGCCTATGCCATCGCCCGACGGCTCTCCCATCCGTATCCGGTACTTAACTGGCTGCGTGTCAGGGCGACCAGCGTGGAGCGTGAGTTCCGACCCGGAAGCCTGCGGGCGACGATCGCCGCGAGCATCGCGCTGATGGTCGTGGTACTGAGCGGCGTCCTGCTCGGACTCCTATTCTAGGACGGTTGCCAGTTCGGTGGCCACTTTCTCGCCGAGAGCGGTTTTGGAGCCCTCGAACTGTGCCGTTCGCTCCTCGAAGACGAATTCGACTGCGGTCTCCGGCCCGCCCATCGCGTCGACGTGATTCGCGACGACGAAGGCCATGTCCACCCGGTCAAGGAGTTCGTGGGCTCCATCGAGCAGTGTGTCTCGATCGCTCTCGACTTTGAACCCGACGATGGGGAGATCTGGGTACGAATCCCGGATGGTGTCCACCAGTTTCGGTGTGGGCTCCAGTTCGAGCGTGCGCGACTCGCCGGAAGATAGTTTCTCGGCGGCGGGGTCGACGGTGTAGTCCGAGATCGCGGCCGCAGAGACAAAGGCGTCCGCGTCCTCGGCGGCTTCGAGGGCCGCCTCGGTCATCTCGGCGGCCGTCTCGACGGACTGCACTTCGGCATAAGGAACTGACCCTCCGTTGTGCAAGAGTGTGACCGATCCGCCCCGGACGTAGATGGCACGGGCGACCGCCCGGCCGGTTCGGCCGCTCGCGCGATTCGTGAGGACCCGGACCGGATCGATCGGTTCCGCGGTGGCCCCACTCGTGACCACCACGTGTGAGCCGGTGAGCGGCGAATCAGTCGCTGCCCGAGCCGTTTCGAGCGCGATCGTATCGGCCGTCGCGATCTTGGCCTTGCCCTCCTCGATCCGGGGTGGAACGACCGAGACGCCCCACTCTGCGATCGTCTCGATGTTGCGTGCGACCCCTGGGTGATCGAACATCCCCTCGTGCATCGCCGGTGCGAGCACGACCGGAATTCCGGCCCCGAGAGCGGTGGTAACCCCAGTCGTCACGGGGGTGTCGTCGATGCCACCCGCGATCTTGCCGATCGTGTTGGCCGTCGCGGGGGCCACCAGGCAAACATCCGCCCAGCCGTCTTTCCCACAGAGCTCGACGTGCTCGACGGCCCCTGTCAGGTCCGTTACGACCGGTTCGTCCGTCGCGTAGGTGACCGCATCGGGGTGGACGATCCCCTGGGCGGATTCAGTCATGAGCGCCCGGACCGTCGCCCCGCGACGCCGGAGTTCGTGGGCCAGTTCGACGACCGTCACGGCGGCGACACTTCCGGTCACTCCCAGTGCCACGTTCGTCCCGTCGAGCATCGTCCGTGATTCGACGGGGACGGGGATAAACCTGGGCGATGTGGGCGGCACGCTCTTCTGCCGGGCCCGACTACGATCGATCGTGAACGAGATCGCTGTCTCTCGGGACCTGAACCAGCCGCCTCCGGTGGTGTTCGACACCGTCCGGGACTTCCAGGCCTACCCACGCTATTCGAAGTACCTGCAGTCGGTTTCGGCGACCGCGGATACGCGGGCGACCGAGTACGAGTTCCAGTTCGGCTGGTGGAAACTCGCCTACGAGACCCAGGCCCAGGTGACCGCGTGTGAGCCACCACATACGATCGACTGGACGATCACACAGGATCTCGAGGCCGAGGGTCGCTGGGTCGTCGAAGAGCGGTCCGACGGGTCACAGCTCCACTTTCAGGTCGCCTACGACCCGGACTCGCTCGGTTCGGATGCAGTCTCGTTGCCGTTTGGCGTCTCCCTGGACTGGGTTCGGGATCGAGCGACGGATCTGATCGAGTCGGAAGCAAAGCGCGTGCTGGATCGAATCGCGAGAGCGGTGGACGATCGACCGAAATCCGAAGCTATCGAGTAGGATTCAACGATCGCGTTCGATCACGTAGCGGGTGAAATCCTCGAGTTCGGCCTGCACCTCGGGATCGATGTCCACTTCACCTAGCTGTGAGCGGGCGTCGGCAGCGAGCCGTTCGGCGGTTTCCAGGGCGAACTCCACGCTGTCGGTCTCCTGGAGAATCGAGAGGACGAATTCGATCTCCTCGTCGGTGACCTCCTCGGCCGTGAGAATCGACTCCAGGCGGTCCCGATCGGCCGGGTCAGCTTTTTTGAGGGCGTGAATCACGAGCAGCGTGCGTTTGCCCTCCCGGATGTCGTTTCCGAAAGCCTTGCCGAACTCCCCGGCCTGATCGAGTGAGTGTTTCACGTCGAGGACGTCGTCGCCGATCTGGAAGGCGATCGAGAGGGACTCGGCGTAGGCGGCGAAGGCATCCTCGACAGCATCGGAGCTGTCCGTCACGAGTGCGGCCAGGCGGCCCGCTATCCGCCCCAGACAGCCGGTCTTGCAGGCGCTCATCTCCAGGTATTGGGCCTCGGTGATGTCGATCTCGCTCTCGTTGTGCCAGACGATATCCGTGCCCTGGCCCAGATGGGTCCGGTTCAGTTCGAAGGTCAACATCTCGTAGATCCCGAGTTGCTGGGACGGATCGAGGTCTCCGGGATTCGCCGAGATTACCTTCAGAGGCACGAAGTAGAGCGCGTTCCCGGCGTTCAACGCGATGTCGGTTCCATAGCGGAGGTGAATCGCCTCTTCGCCCCGACGTAACGTCGCGTCGTCTTCCACGTCGTCGACGATAATCGTCCCGGTGTGGAGAATTTCGGGGATCGTGGCGTAGGGGAGATACTGCTCGGGATCCTCCCCCAAAGCGTCCACGAGTTCGAGAAAGAGGACCGGTCGCCAGCGCTTGCCACCCCGATCGAGCAGATCCCAGACTGGTTCGAAGAGGGCCTGCGCGATCGCCTCAGTATCGTATTCGTATCGCGGCGGCCCGAACAGGTCGGCCAACGTCTCCTCGGTGATCGTCCGTGGCAGGAGCTGTTCGATCTCCCGATCGATCGGCTCCCGCCACTCGGTCAACGCGTCCCGCATGTGTCGGGAGTGACTGGGTGAGACTAAAAAACTTGAGTTCCGGTCACCCGGCGATGCACAACCCTTTTTTGGCCGCCCATAAACTCACGACCATGAGTACCGAAGCCGAACTCCGCGAGGAGTTCATAACGGCTTTCGAGGACGCGGAGTACCCCGTTACCGGACAGATGGACCTCGTTCCGGCCCTCCCGAAGGGTCCCCGGACGAAATTCGAGGCCGGCGGCGTGAGTTTCTCCGTGATGGAGCTGGCCTCGAAGCTCGGCTCCCACGCTGATTTCCCCTATGAAGACGTCGAGTCCCTGGTCGATGACATCATGGACGCGTTGCGCGAAGAAGACGAGATCTAGTTCTCCGGGTCGTTCGCGAGCGGCGGGATCGTCTCTTCGAGGACGGCGATCTCGACCGGCTCGCCCCAGTCAAGTTTCACCGGCGCTCCGGCCGGTACGCGCTCGACCGGGTCGTCATCGACGACCAGCGAGACCGGGACCGACTCGCGGACGACCTCGAACTCGATCGGTGGGGCCAACACCCACTGCGGGCGTTCGGTCCGGAACGGACCGACTGGCACGACTGCGAGGCCATCGAGTTCCGGATCGAGAATCGGACCGCCCGCAGCCGTTCCATACCCGGGAGTTCCGGCCGGCGCTGCGGCCACGATTCCATCGGCTCGGACCTGATCGACCACGACATCGGTTTCGACTTTGCGGGTCCGGAACTCCGAGATTCGGGCCGGCTCCGCCGTCACTACCATGACATCCATCAGGGCGCGATAGGTGTTCTCGCCCAGTGAGACCGCTATCGTCGGCACTGTCTCGATGGTCGACTCACCAGCCACCAGGGCCGAAATGGCGGCCGTCAGGTCGGGCAGGGAAACAGTCGGCAGCCCCGCATCGACGGCGACTGGCACGATTGGCACCTGGACCCCCGCCGTCACGGCCGAGAGCAGGGCCGATTCGCCGACGGTGACGAGGAAATCGCTCTCCGGTGGATCCTCGGCTGAAACGCGCTGGATGTGCTCGATATCGGCTGTTCCACCGGATTCGATTCCCGCAGGTACGCGCTCCGCCGGCCCGACGATCGTCACGCGCACGGATACCGCCCCCTGGCCATCAACGGGGAGTCGCCCCCGACGGGCAAAAGGCTGCGGGGTGCGGCAGCTATTCCAATCGGGAGGACGGACAGATGTCTTCGAGGAAACAGGTCTCACAATCGGGTGAGCGGGCCGTGCAGACGGCCCGGCCGTGGGCGATCAACCAGTGAGTGAACAGCTTCCAGTCTTCCTCGGGCAGGATCTCCTGCAGGTCGGCTTCGATCTTCTCCGGTCGCTCCTCGTCCGTGAGTCCCAGCCGGCGCGAGAGACGCTGGACGTGGGTATCGACCACGATCCCCGCGACGGTGTCGTGGCCGTGTTGTAACACCACGTTTGCGGTCTTTCGCCCGACGCCAGGCAGATCGGTCAGTTCGTCCATCGAGTCCGGCACCGCACCGTCGTGTTCCGCGAGTAGTTGCTCGCCGATGCCCACGAGGTACTCGGCTTTGTTGTTCGGGTAGGTGCACGAACCGATGATGTCGGCGATGTCATCCGGGTCGGCCGCGGCGTAGTCTGCCGGCGTTCGGTACTGCTCGAACAGCGTCTCGGTGACCTCGTTGACCCGTTCGTCCGGACACTGAGCCGAGAGCACGACCGCGATCAGCAGTTCGAGGCGGTTCTCGAAGTCGAGCGAGATCGTCGCCTCCGGGTACGCCTCGCGCAGTCGGTCGATGACGACAGCCGCCTGTTCGCTTCGAGAGTCCCGCGGGATGCCCATAGGCGAACTTCTCGTGGGTCGCCTTGAGCGATTCGACACGGGCCGTGGATCGCGAGTACTTAGTGCGCGGGTCGGGTAGGGGCCGCTATGGGACTGCGAAGCGTGCTTTCGGGGTCGCCGGTCACGGAACTCACCGAACCGGTCGATCCCAGATTCGAACTCGCGGCACTCTCGGTACAGGACGAGTCACAGCCCCTCGTCTTCGACTCGGTCGCGGGGTATCCGGACCTCTCGGCCGTGACGAACGTCGTCTCCTCCCGGGAGCGGATCGCCGGTGCACTCGATGTCGACCGGGGCGAGATCGTCGACGCGATGACTCGGGCGACGACTGACCCGGTCCCCCTGGATGGAACGACGGCGGCGACCTTTGAATACGTCGCGACGTCGCCGACCGTCGACGACCACGTTCCGATTCCGACCTACTACGACGAACACGAACGCCAGTATATCGCCTCGGGAATCGTGATCGCGAAGGACCCCGATACCGGGGTGCAGAACCTCTCCTTCCACCGGTTGATGTACGACGGCGAAAACGAGTTCGTCATGCGCCTTGTCGAGCGCCACCTCCATGACATCCGCTCGCGGACCGATGGCCCACTCGACGTGGCCATCGTCGTTGGGGTCCATCCGGCCGTGGAACTGGCGGCGGCGACCTCGGGCAGCCCCGAGATGGACGAACTCGAAGTCGCCAACGCCCTGCTCGACGGGGACCTGGCCGTCACGAAGTTGGATGGGTTGACGGTGCCCGCCGAGGCCGAACTGGTGATGACGGCGACGATTCGCGACGAGACCCGTGCGGAGGGGCCCTTCGTGGACCTCTCGCGCACCTGGGATACGGTCCGCCAGCAGCCGGTCGTCGAGGTTCGGGACCTCTACCTGCGCCCGGACCCGATGATCCGGGTCGTCGTCCCAGGGAAGCGAGAACACGCCCACCTCATGGGGCTCCCCCAGGAGCCGCGGATCAAGCGAATCGTAGAGAACACCGTTCCCACCGTGCAGGAGGTCGTCCTGACCCCTGGTGGCTGTTCCTGGCTTCACGGGGTCGTTTCGATCGAGAAGCGGACCGAGGGTGACGCGAAAAACGCCGGCCTGGCGGCACTCGCAGCCCATCCCTCGATGAAACGGGTGGTCGTGGTCGACGAGGACATCGACCCGGCCGACCCCGACGCGGTCGAGTGGGCCGTGGCCACGCGGGTTCAGGCCGATCAGGACATCGAAACCGTCGAGAATGCGAAGGGCTCCTCGCTCGATCCGTCCCAGGACTTCGAGACGGGCACGCTCACCAAGTGGCTCGTGGACGCGACCGTGCCATCGAATCGTGATCGCGCCGAATTCACCGAAGCAACGGTGCCGGGCGCGGCGGAGATCTCACTCGCGGAGTACCAGTAACGATGCCAATGGATCTCACCACCGACGAACAGGCACTGCTCGAATCAGACAATCCGGCCGTCCGAAAGTCGATGGAGTTGCTCGTGCGTCTCGGAGACATCTACGGGGCCGAGGAGTTCGTCGAGATCGGCTCCGCCCAGGCCTCGGGCATCTCCTACAAGTCGATCGGTGACCCGGGGGTGGAGTTCCTCGAAGGGTTCGCCGCGGAGGGTGCGGAAGTGCAGGTTCAGACCTTCGCCAACCCGGCGGGGATGGACATCGACCGCTGGGAGGAGATGGGGGTCGATCCGGAGTTCGCAAAACAACAGCGCCGAATCGTGGGCGCACTTCGCGAAATGGGTGTGACCGTCTCCTTTACCTGTACGCCGTATCTCGCGGGGAACCTTCCCGGGCCGAACGAACACATCGCCTGGGCGGAGTCCTCGGCGGTGTCATTCGCGAACAGCGTGGTCGGGGCGCGCACCAACCGCGAGGGCGGTCCCTCCGCGCTCGCGGCGGCGATCACGGGGCGCACCCCGAAGTACGGGTTGCACCTCGCGGAAAACCGTGTCCCAACCCACCGAATCGACGTCGACGTCGAACTGCAGAACCAGGCCGATTTCGCCGCGCTCGGCTCCTGGGCGGGCCGGATCGTGGAGGACGGCCGTCCCTACTTCGCCGGCGTGGATGGGGCGACAACGGACGAACTGAAGGCCCTCGGCGCGGCGATGGCCGCAACCGGGGCGGTGGCGATGCACTTCGTCGGCGGGGTCACCACCGATGAGGAGCCACCGACTGATCTGGAAACCCTGGAGTTCGGTTCGGCGGAACTCGAGGCCGAGTACGGCGAACTCAACTCGACGGAGGACACCGACCTCATCGTCTTCGGCTGTCCACACGCCTCCGTCGACGAGATCGGGCAGGTGGCCGACCGGCTGGACGGCGAATCCCTCGATCGGGATCTCTGGGTCTGTGCCAGCGGCGCTGTCAAGTCCCAGGCCGACCGGATGGGGTACACGGAGACGATCGAAGACGCCGGCGGGATGGTCCTCAGCGACACCTGCAACGTCGTCGCCCCGATCGAGGAGATGGGCTATGAATCGACGGCCACCGACTCCGCGAAAGCGGCGGCCTACCTCCCGGGATTCGGTGAACAGGACGTGCACTTCGACGACAAACTCTCCCTGCTCGAGGAGGCGATCGAATGAGCGAGACAGTCGAGGGGCGGACGATCGCCGAGGGGGTCGCGGAGGGCGAGGTGCTGGTCTCCCCCGAGCCCATCAGTTTCTACGGTGCGGTCGACACCGACACGGGCGAGTTCATCGAGGCCGATCATCACCTCACCGGTGAGACGATCGCGGGCAAGGTCCTTGTCTTCCCCAAGGGAAAGGGGTCGACAGTCGGTTCGTATGTCATCTACGGGCTGGCCCAGGAGGGGACCGGCCCCGCTGCGATCATCAACCACGAGACCGAAACCATCGTGGCGACCGGGGCCATCCTCGGCGAGGTTCCCTGTGTGGACGGCATCGAGGACGCCGTGGAGCGGTTCGAGGACGGCGACCGGGTTCGTGTCGACGCGACCGAGGGGACGGTCACGCTGCTCGCCGATGACTGAACGTGAAACGGTGGTCGTCGGGCTCTCCGGGGCCTCCGGAACGCGACTCGGTGTCGCAACCGTCGAGGCACTCGCCGAGCACTTCTCGGTGCACGCCGTGGTCACCGACGGCGCCAGGGCCGTGATGGACCACGAGACGGATTCCCGCGCTGAGACGATGGCGGCACTCGAATCGATGGCGACAGTCCACGATGGCGAGGACCTGAGCGCCCCGATCGCGTCGGGATCAGTCCCGACGGCGGGTATGGTCGTGGTCCCTGCCTCGATGAAGTCGGTCGCGGCCATCGCGAACGGCTACGCCGAGAATCTGCTCGTTCGAGCCGCCGACGTGACCCTCAAGGAGGATCGAACACTCGTGGTGGTGCCGCGGGAATCGCCACTCAATGAGGCTCACCTGGAGAACCTGCTCGCCCTCCGCAAGCGTGGCGTTGCCGTCGTGCCACCTGTGCTCGGCTTTTACTACGACCCACAGGACATCCAGGACGTGATCGACCGGACCGTGGGCACCATTCTCGATCGCTTCGACGTCGAACACGACCGGTACGAGCCCTGGGATCCGGTCTGACTGGCCAAGTTTCGTTCCAAGCAGGGGTGCAGGGATGCGGTGTGTTTATCCGGTGGCCGGTCCCCTTCCACAGCATGAAAGCGACCGCCAGGGCCCACCCCATCCAGGGGCTGGTCAAGTATCACGGGTTGCGAGACGCCGAGTTGCGCTACCCGTATCACGACAGCATCAGCGTGGCGACCGCGCCCGCGGAGACCGTCACGACGGTAGAGTTCGACCCGGAACTGGACGAATCTACGTACGTCGTCGACGGCGAGGAACTCACGGGCGAGGCCGCCGACCGGGTCGAACGGGTCCTGGATCGCGTGCGAACCATCGCTGAGGATCCGGCCGTCGAGGCCCCAGTGAAACTGGTAAGCGAGAACTCCATGCCCACGAACGTCGGTTTGGGCTCCTCTTCCTCCGGCTTTGCGGCTGCCGCGATGGCCGCGGTCGAAGCTGCCGGACTCGATCTCTCACGCCCGGAGATCTCGACGATCGCCCGACGTGGCTCGGCCTCGGCGGCCAGGTCAGTGACTGGCGGATTTTCGGACCTGCGAGCGGGAACGACCGACGAGGACTGTCGCTCCACCCGGATCGAGTCGCCCCTCGAAGACGACCTGCGGATCGTCGTCGGGATCGTCCCGGCGTACAAGGAGACCGGCTGGGCCCACGAAGAGGCGACCCAGAGCCACCTCTGGCAATCGCGGCTGGCCCACGTCCACGATCAGCTCGCGGCGATGCGGCAGGCGCTTCGTGAGGGGGACTTCGAGACGGCCTTCGAGGTGACCGAGCGGGACACCCTGAGCCTGGCCGCGACGACGATGACCGGCCCGGAGGCATGGATTTACTGGCAGCCCGAGACCCTGGAAATCTTCGAGACAGTCCGGGGACTGCGTGAGGAGGGCGTACCGGTTTACTTCTCCACTGATACCGGCGCGACCGTCTACGTGAACACCCGGACCGAACACGTCGACGAGGTCGAGGCGGCAATTGCCGATCTGGGCGTCGAAACCCGTGTCTGGGAGGCCGGCGGCCCCGCGACTATGCTCCCGGAGACCGAAGCCCTGTTCTGAGCGGTTTTCCAGTACCCCATCACTTACCGTCCAGGGCGTCGATATAGAGGTATGCGAGTCGTCGTGTTCGGCGGCGGGTACGCGGGCATCGTCGCAGTGACGCGGCTCGAACGCCGCCTCCCGGAATCGGCCGAGATCGTGCTCGTGGATCAGCGGCCGACCCATCTCATCAAACACGAGTTGCATCGGGTGATCAGACGGCCCGAGTTCGCGGCGGAACTCCAAATTCCCTTCGCGGACATCCTGAAACGGGCCCAGTTCGACCAGCGAACCATCGCGTCGATCGACTTTGACGCGGGCGCTGTCACCTTCGAAGACGGGGAGCAGCTATCCTACGACGCGGGAATCGTTGCGCTCGGTTCACGGCCGAATTACTACGGACTGGACGGCGTCGAGGAACACAGCGTCCCGATCGCGACGCCGGCGGATGCCACAGCCATCGCCGATTCGATGGCCGACCTACTCGAAGACAGATCGGGCACGGTTGTCGTTGCCGGGGCCGGGTTGGCCGGTGTCCAGGTCGCGGGTGAACTCGCGGCCGTCCGAAACGACACGGATGTGACTGACGTCTCGATCATCCTCATCGAGCGGGCTTCCGAAATCGTTCCTGGGTCCTCGGCCCGATTCCAGGAGGCGATTCGGCAGGCCCTCACCGAGCGGAACGTCGAGATCCGGACCGATACGACCGTCTCGGGCGCGGACGACTCGGTCGTCGGCCTGGCCGATACACTCGACATTCCCGCAGACCTCTTTGTCTGGGCGGGCGGCATCCAGGGCCAGGCACTCTTCGACGGGGATCGCCCCCGGGTGCGGGCCGATCTCAGGCTTGGCGATCGAACGTTCGGCGCAGGTGACGCAGTCCAGGCGATCGACGAGGACGGGAGTCTCGTCGAGCCAACGGCCCAGGCGGCGGTCGGAATGGCGACCGTGGCTGCCGACAACGCGATTCTCCGGGCTCAGGCCGACGACCAGACCGGGTTTCGGCCGGCCTATCACCGTTACCGCGAGACGGGCGAGAGCCGCATCGTCACGGTTGGCGATACAGCCGTCGCACAGCTCGGGCCGACGGTGGTGACTGGGCCAGCAGCGAGAGCGCTCAAATCTGTCGTCGGAGTCCGGTATCTCTCCGCGGCCGGGGCGATCGAGAACGCCCTGACGGTGTTCCGCAGCGAGTTCGATCTGGCTCATCCGCGGGCCGGCCGCGAACTCGACCGGGACCGCCTCTGACCACCCAGAACCGTCTTTGGGAGTCGGTGCATAGGGATGGGTATGACGACCTCGGAGCCCGGTACTGATCAAGCGCTTACGGGGGTGAAAGCGACGCTCGCTCGCGACCGTGATGGCGGTGATGTCGAGTGTACGGCCTGTGCCCATCGGTGTGTCCTTTCCCCAGGCCAGCGGGGCGTGTGTCGGGTCCGGGAGAACGTCGATGGGAAACTCAGACTGCTCACCTACGGGCTGGTGTACGACCCCACTCCCGGCCCACCCGGAACGCTCGACCCGATCGAGAAGAAACCGCTCTATCACTTCCATCCCGGGACCGACGTGCTGAGCTTCGGCGGCGCGGCGTGTAACTTCCGCTGTGCGTTCTGCCAGAACCATCATCTGGCCTTTGCCGACCCGGAGACGATCGAACTTCGAGAGGTGAGCCCCGAGGCGGCGGTCGAGAGTGCGCTCGAACAGGGGGCGGCCGGCATCGCCTGGACGTACAACGAACCCACGATCTACGCCGAGTACGTCCGTGACGGTGCCAAAGCGGCTACCGAGGCAGGGTTGTACACGGTGATGGTTTCGAACGGCTACTTCACCGAGGAGTTCCTCGCTGCGGTGGGGCCGTACCTCGACGCGATCAACATCGATGTCAAGGGGTTCCGCGAGGGCCCACACCTGGAGTACATGGGCAGCCGACTCCAGCCCACGCTGGATTCGGTAAAGCGGGTCCACGAACAGGGCATTCACATCGAAGTCACCTATCTCGTCATTCCGGACCTGAACGACGACCCCGAGGAGATCCGGGACTTCGCCGAGTGGGTCGCGAGTATCGATTCGTCGATTCCCGTCCACTTCTCCCGGTTCCACCCCGACTTCGAGATGCAAGACCGCCCGCCCACGCCGATCGAGCGCCTTGAACAGGCCCACGAGATCGCCGTCGAGTCCGGGCTGGAGTTCGTCTACGTCGGCAACGTCCGGGACCAGCGGTTCAACTCGACTCTCTGTCCGGACTGTGGCCGAACCTGGATCCGCCGGGCGGGCTTTGATTCCACCATTGTCAGCGACCTGGAGGGTCAGTGTGCGTGCGGCCGGCCGATCGACATCGAAATCTGAGTTAGGTTCAATGTGCCGGGCGCCGGAGGTCCGGTATGACCGATTCGAAGAGTGACGAAGCGAGGGAAGGCGAGTTGCGGACGGCCATCGCCACGGGCGTCCCCGAAATCGCGGCGATGACACCCGGACGGACCGGCAATCTGAGCGCTCGGTCGGGCGACCGGGTGGCGATCACGCCGTCCGGTGTCCCTTACGAGGAGATCCAGCCGGGGTCCGTGCCAGTCCTTTCACTCGACGGTGAGTCCGTCATTGGCGACCTCGCCCCCAGCAGCGAGACCCCGATGCACCTCGGGATTTACCGCTCGCTCGACGTCGGGGCCATCGCCCACGTCCACTCTCCCTGGGCCACCACGCTTGCGGTACTCGGTGAGGAACTCCCGCCGGTGCACTACATGGTCGCGGCCGCGGGTGGACCAATTCCCGTTGCCCCATACGAACCCTTCGGCACAGTCGAACTGGCCGAGGCCGCAGTCTCGACGATGGAGTCGGCGGGAACGACCGCCTGTATCCTCGCGAATCACGGGCTTGTCGCGGGCGGCGAGGACGTTCAGGACGCCATCGAGACGGCCGTCGCGGTGGAGTCGACGGCCCAGGTGTACCTGCAGGCCAAGGCCGTCGGGGACCCGGTCGAGCTGACCCCAGCGCAGTTCGAAGGGGCAATGGCGCAGTTCGACAGTTACGGACAGCCAGAACGAAACGACGCCGACTGACCACATTCTTGAGCACTCACGACATACCCGCAGTCATGCGAACGATCTCCTGGGACGAGGACTGTGACTGCATCGAGATGGTCGATCAGACCAAACTCCCCGGTGAGTTCACGACCTATCACGCCGAGACAGTCGACGAACTCATCGAGAGCATCCAGATGCTGCGCGTCCGGGGGGCCCCTGCCCTGGGAGCGGCGGGGGCCTACGGCGTCGCGCTGGCGACCCGCCAGCACCAACTGAAACAGGCCGAGTCGTTACTCACGGCGGTCAAGGCCGACGCTCAGCGGATCGCGAGTGCCAGGCCGACGGCGGTGAACCTGGAGCGGGGCGTCTCCGAGGCCTTCGACGAGGCCCAGTTGGGGATGACCGTCGGGGAGGTCCGGGAGACGGCCCTTTCGGCGGCCGAAGACCTGGCCGATCGCGACGTGGAGCGGAACAAACAGATCGGCGACGCGGGGGCGAAGCTACTGGGAGACCAGGACACCGTGATGACTCACTGTAACGCGGGGGCGCTGGCCACCGTGGACTGGGGGACGGCTCTCGGCGTCGTCTACTCGGCCCGGGAAGCGGGGAAGGAAATCGACGTGGTCGTGAACGAGACCCGGCCGCTCAACCAGGGCTCCCGGATCTCTACCGTCGAACTGATGGAGCGAGACGTGCCAACCACCCTGATCCCGGACAACGCGAGCGGCCTGCTCATGCAGGAGGGTGAGGTCGACGCGGTCGTGGTCGGGGCTGACCGGGTGGTTTTGGACGGCGGCGACCAGTTCGGCGACCAGGGCGTGGTTTACAACAAGGTCGGGACCTACAAGCAGGCGGTGCTGGCCGACCGTCACGATATTCCGTTCGTCGTCGCAGCACCCACCTCAACCGTCGACGCGAACACCAGCGCCGACCGCGTAACGATCGAGGAGCGGGACCCGGTCGAACTCCGAGAGATCTACGGTTCGCAGAACGCCCCCGCGGACGTCCCGGTTCGCAACCCGGCCTTCGACGCGACGCCGATGGAACTGGTCGACTATCTGGTGACCGAGGACGGGGCCTTCGAGCCGCCGATCGAGCTGACTGACGTCGTCGAAAACCGCTCGCGGCACTGACCTTTCGGACCGATCCCGGCAGGTACAAGGCCGCACACATTCGAGAATAGGCCATGCTTGGGAAGGTTTCGCCAGACGACCTGGCGGCCCACGTGTTTCAGCGACAGGGCGCGGATCTAGAGTCGGTGCTCCAGGGGCCAGCCTACGGAGAGGACGCGGCTGCAATTGAGGTGCCCGAAGGAACGCTCGTCGTGAGCTCCGACCCGCTCTGGTTCGCCGTCGATCGAGTAGGGACACTGGGTGTCCACGTCGCCTGCAACGACGTCGCCGCCTCTGGCGGGGATCCGACCTGGATGACCAACGTCGTCTTCCTGCCCGCAGACGCCGACTCCGCCACGCTTGAACGTATTACCACTCAGATCGACGAAGCGGCCGAATCCATCGGCGTCGCCGTCGTGGGAGGCCACTCGGAATACAATCAACAACTCGATCGGCCGCTGCTCATGATGACCTGCATGGGGATGGGCGACCCCTACGTGCCGACCGGCGGCGCGAGTCCGGGCGACGAACTAATCTTGACCCAAGGGGCCGCCATCGAAGGGACGGCCATCCTCGCCTCGGACTTCGAGTCGGAACTTCGTGAGAAAGGGGTCGACCCGGCACTCATAGCGGACGGTGTAAGTTTCTTCGAGGACATCGGGGTAACCGACGACGCGGCCGTATTACGTTCCTTTGCGACCGGAATGCACGACCCGACCGAGGGTGGGCTTATCGACGCGCTGCTCGAGATGGCGAGCGCTTCCGATGCCTCGATCGAGGTCGATCCCGACGCCGTCCCGATCCGGGAAGCGACGGCCGTGCTGACCGATGCGATGGGCGTCGACCCGTTCCGGATTTTCGGGTCCGGTGCGCTACTCGCCACTGTCTCTGCTGCTGATCTCGACGATGCACTCGCGGCCCTGCAAGCGGCGGGCATCGAGGCGGCTCACATCGGTTCCGTCGTCGAGGGAACACCCTCGACGCTGACTCTTGGTGAACGGGTTTTCACTGAGCCGGTCCGTGACGACATGTACCAACTCTGGGAGTAGCGACCGTTCTGATTCGGAAGGGAACGGAAAGAAGTAGCGGGAGGTGGATTTGAACCACCGCTCTCCGGCTCATGAGGCCGGCGGAATCTCCAGGCTATCCCATCCCGCTATCATCACGTATGGTGGGGGACGGAAAGAGGGTTGTGATTTCCCTCCGGGCGTGACAACGCGTAACGACCCGCACAATTGGGTGACGGCGGCCGTTTTTCCCCAACTAATCACTCGTTTCCGCCGGTAATCCAACACAAACCCGATCGAAAGGGCGGACAAACGAACTCGAATTCGGGTTAACAGAGCGAAACCGGCGTTGAGCGTCCTGCGGGTATATGGCCCTGTGTGGCCTCTACTCGGCTGTCATGAAACAGGCACTGTCGATTCTCGTCGTCCTGTCGGTAGTCGCCGCAGGCGTCGTACCGGCAATGGCCGTCGCCGGGTCGGCCAGCCTCGACGCGACCGCGGAACAAGCCCAGACCACGACCGCTGAGCCAATCGCGCCGGGCGCAGTCCTCTCGGGCTCGATCGGTGCACAACAGGCTGAATTGCAGGGCGCAGTCGAACAGCGAGCTTTCGCCCTGAAGATCGCGGCCGGTGGCGGAAACGAGACACGGGCCCGATTGCTCGCGACGGAACAGCGGGCACTGGAAAACCGCTCACAGCATCTCGAACAGCGACTCCAGGAAATGCAGCGAGCCCACCAGAACGGGACCATCTCGACGGCTCGCTACCAGGGCGAAGTGACCGGGCTGGTCGCCCAGACCCGGACCCTGGAGCAGTACGCGAACCTCACGGAGCGAACGGCCCGGAATATCCCCGCTGATATCCTCGAACAACAGGGCGTCGACGTCCAGGCGCTCGCCCAGATGCAGGAGCGTGCCAGAACGATGGCCGGTCCAGAAGCCGCTGCGATGGCCCAGCGTATCGCCGGGCCATCGACGGGCCACTCGTACGGCCCACCCCAGCACGCGCCTGGCGGTCCATCTCACGGGGACGGAATGAACCGGCCGGACGGATCGACACGAACACCCATGATGGGAGCGAACACGACTGACGATCGAACGACTTCGCCAACTGACATCGCCGGCGGTACGACCACAGACCGCTAAAATCCCATGACAACGGACTCACGCTGGGCGAACGCGCACCGAGTTGGAACGATAACCCTCGCGGTAACGCTCGTGCTCTCCCTGGGAATCGGGTCGAGCGTGGTCGCCGCCCAGGAGGCCCCCTCCGAGCCATCAGTCGTCGTGGACCTCAAGGCCGACGGGACCGGTGACCTGACCCTGGTCCTCACGCGAGACCTCACGAGCGACGTGGAAAAGCAGGCCTTCGAGTCTATCAGCGAGAACGAAACGGCCCGGGCAGCGATCGAAGCGCGATTCGCCGACCGAATCGGGGCCCTGGCCGAGTCGATCAGCACCTCGGTCGAGAGGGAGGTGACGGTGTCCGAGACGAGTATCGACCTCGCGACGACCCAGGACGGTGAGACCGGTGTCATCCGCCTCTCGGCGACCATCGAGGGACTCGCGCTCGTCGATGGGGATCGACTGGTCCTCACCGAACCCTTCGCCAGTGGCTTCTCCGCTGACCGACCGATTATCGTGCATGTGCCGGAGGGCTACACCGTCGAGCAGGTCCAGCCGACCCCTGATGCCCAGAACGGGACGACACTCGAATGGACGGCTGGGGCTGACGTTACTGATTTCGAACTCGAGCTAACCGCCGACTCGTCAGCGACTTCGACCCCCGGATTTGGCTTCGCCGCGGCGAGCATCGCACTCCTCGGGGCAGCCCTCCTCGGTTATCGACGTCGCTGATCAGCCACAAACTCTTACGTTGCTCCCAGTCTCGGTTCCAGTATGGACGCGGGCGCAGAGCGGACACAATTCGAGACGGCCGCCGCAGATCACGACGTGACGGTCACGCGGACACGAGCAGCGAACTTCGCGTCGACCCTCGAAGGGGTTGTCGAATATCCGGCCGTGGGTGTCTCACTCCCCATCGATGGGGTGTCACTCGCAGATACAGCAGTGGAAACCACGTTGACGCCCGCGAAACTCGACACCGCGCGAACCGGCGTCACCCCCGTTTCGTTCGGAATCGCAACGCTCGGAACGGTATTCATCGAAAGCACTACTGACGGGGCCGAACCGGTGAGTCTGTTCCCCGAACGGCATGTCGCCGTGCTGGCAGCGAGTGACGTGTGTCCGGACCTGGCCGCAGCCGTCGATCGATTCGGCGAAGAGTTGGCCGCAGGCCCGTCGAGTGGGATTTTCGCCACTGGTCCGAGTGCGACCGCCGATATGGGCGGACACGTCCAGGGCGTCCACGGTCCGAGTGACGTGCACGTAATCGTGGTGGACGACCGATGACGGAGGAATCGAGGGGACAGACGGCTGCCCACATCAGGGACGTGATGACCACCGATGGGGCGGCCGTCAACGAGCAGATCCGAAATCTCAACGCCAATCGATACGAGTCTGTCGCGGCGTTCGATGATTACGAAACCTGCCGAGAGCGTGCGCGGGAAATCAAGGAACGAGCAATCGAGAACCTCCCGACGTTGATCGAGACGGTGACGGAGCAAGTGGAGGCAAACGGCGGGCACGTCCACGTCGCGACGGATGGGGCTGCAGCGAACCGCTACGTACAGGACGTGCTCGACGAGCAGGCGGGAGAGACGGTCGTCAAGTCGAAATCGATGACGACCGAGGAGATCGGGTTGCGAGAACACCTCGCCGAGGCGGGTGCAGACGTCTTCGAGACGGACCTGGGGGAGTTCGTGATCCAGCTCGCCGAGGAGTCCCCATCCCACATCGTCGGGCCGTCGCTTCACAAGTCCCGCGAGGAGATTGCGACCCTCTTCAACGAACAGTTCGATCCTGACTCCCCACTGGAGACCCCAGCCGAACTGACTGCGTTCGCCCGGGAATACTTGGGGGAGCGGATGAAGGAGGCGGATCTGGGGATTACCGGCGCGAACTTCGTGCTCGCCGAGAGCGGGTCGGTCGTCCTCGTCACAAACGAGGGGAACGCCCGCAAATCCGCCGTGGTTCCGGACACGCACGTGGCGGTGGCAGGCATCGAGAAGCTCATTCCCTCGATCGAGGAATTACACCCGTTCCTCGAACTCATCGCGCGCTCCGCGACCGGCCAGGACATCGCACAGTACGTTTCGCTGTTGACTCCCCCTGTCGAATCACCGACACTGGATTTCGACCGACCGGACCAACCGATCGACGCGACCGACGACGACCGGGAGTTCCACCTCGTGCTCCTCGACAACGGGCGCACGGCAATGCGAGAGGATCCCCACCTCCGGGAGACACTCTACTGTATCCGGTGTGGGGCGTGTCTGAACTCCTGTGCGAACTTCCAGCAGGTCGGGGGGCACGCCTTCGGCGGTGACACCTACACCGGCGGGATCGGAACCGGCTGGGTAGCCGGACTCGACGGCCCGGACGCCACGGCGGCGTTCAATGATCTCTGCACTTCCTGTTCGCGGTGTGTGCCGAACTGTCCGGTGAAAATCGACATCCCGTGGATCAACACAGTGGTCCGGGATCGCCGAAATAATGGTAACACCCCGGACGCAGTCGATCATTTGATCGATCCGCTCGTCCCCGATCAAGAGTCCACGGGCCTGGATCGCCAGAAGCGTTTCTTCGGGAACATCGATACCGTCCTTCGGCTGGGGTCAGCCCTTGCGCCGGTCTCGAACTGGGCGCTCTCCCTGCCGGGCGTGGATCGGCTCCTCGAATCGACTGTTGGGATCGACCGTCGGCGCTCCTTGCCACAGCTGGCGACCGAGACGTTTCGTTCTTGGTGGGCGGACCACCATGAGGACCCGGATTCGGCCGACACGACGGTCCACCTCTTCGTGGACCTTTACACGAACTACCTGTATCCGGAACGGGGGAAGGCAGCGGTTCGACTCCTCCGGGAACTCGATCTATCGGTCGAGGTAACTCCGGTTCTCCCCTCCGGGCGGGCCCCGCTCTCACAGGGGATGATCACCACGGCGACTGAGCAGGCAAATGAGGTCGCCGAGGCCCTCGAATCGCCAATCGCTGCGGATGAACCCGTTCTCGTGATCGAGCCGAGTGACCTGGCCCTGTTTCGCTCCGAGTACTCGAAACTCCTCCCGACCGAGACGGCCGCAAAGATCGACGCCGGTACGGCTGGGATTCTGGAGTACGTTTCACCCCTGATCAAATCCCACACCGAGATTGAATCCGGAGCAAGTGGCGAAATCGTCTTTCACAGCAACTGTCAGCAGCGGACGGCCGGGTTCGAGGAACCGACCGTCGAGGCGCTCGAAGCGCTCGGGTACGACGTTCGAACGACCGACGTGGAGTGCTGTGGGATGGCCGGGAGTTTCGGCTACAAATCCCAGTATTACGAGCTAAGCATGGCTGTTGGCGACGACCTGGAACCGCAGGTCGCCGATACAGACGTCCTGGCGAGTGGAACCTCCTGTGTGGCCCAGATCGGGTCGCTTACTGATGGGGACGAGCCGCCGCACCCGGTCGAACTTGTCGAGCGGGCCTGGGCGGAACACCGGTCCTGACCGCGGGCGAGTTCGAAGTCCATATATTCACCACAGGCAACATCTACACAGAGAATGGTCCATGTAAGTGTAATCGGTTGCGGGCACCTCGGCAGTGCCGTAATCAGGGGGCTGGCACGATCCGGGGCACACGAGATCACAGCGTGTGACGTGAGTGAGGCCGCACTCGCCGGCGTGAGCGAGGCGGCCGACCAAACGACCACGGATCTGACGACGGCCGCCGAGGCTGAAGTCGTCGTGCTGGCCGTCAAGCCGGGAACGGTCGGGACTGTGCTGGACGAGTTGACGCTCTCGTCCGATCAAACGTTGCTCTCCTTTGCGGCCGCGGTGCCGGTCGAATTCCTCGAATCACGAACCCAGGCCACGGTCGTTCGGGGAATGCCGAACCTGGCCGCCGAAACCGCGACGATGGCCTGTGCAGTCACGCCGACAGCAACCGACCAGGTGGCTGCGATCCTCTCAGATCTCGGCGAGTTCGTCGAGATCGAAGAGGCCCAGATGGACATCGCCACTGCCGTCAACGGCAGCGGCCCGGCCTTTGTCTTCTATCTGATCAAGGCTCTTGCAGCGGCCGGGGTCGAGAGTGGGCTTGACGAGGCCGAGGCCCGTGTGCTTGCGGCCCAGACGTTCAAAGGGGCCGCAGAGACCGTCCTCCAGTCCGAGGAAAGCCTGGAGGCACTCATCGACGCTGTCAGCTCGGATGGTGGCACGACCATCGAGGGCATGGAGGTCCTGTGGGACAGCGACGTAGACACCGTGCTCGGCGACGCCGTCAGGGCCGCCGAGGACCGTTCGATCGAGATTTCGAGGGAGTTTCAACATGACTGACCGACCAAATACTGAACTGATCGAGGAGACCCGCCGGCTCGCTGCCGAGGCCGACCGCGTGGTGGTCAAAGCAGGGACGAACTCACTGACTG
The DNA here is from genome assembly GCF_001886955.1 of Halodesulfurarchaeum formicicum. Classification (NCBI taxonomy): domain Archaea; kingdom Methanobacteriati; phylum Methanobacteriota; class Halobacteria; order Halobacteriales; family Halobacteriaceae; genus Halodesulfurarchaeum; species Halodesulfurarchaeum formicicum. Next base: position 1,031,662 of record NZ_CP016804.1, read on the forward strand.
ACGAGGAGTCGAATCTCGACGACGAGAAACTCGACAAACTCGTCGATGACATCATGGACCTCCGCGAGCGAGGCAAGGAGGTCATGCTCGTCTCGTCGGGGGCAATCGGGGCCGGCAAGGGGCGGGTCGATCAGCCGGCCGAAACCGTCGAGGACATGCAGGCGGCCTCGACCGTGGGCCAGAGCCACCTCATGCGCCGGTACACCGAGAGCTTCGAGCGCTACGACCAGAAGATCGCCCAGATCCTGCTGACCCAGGAGGACCTGGTCGATACGGACCGGTTCTCGAACTTCCGGAACAGTCTGGAGACGCTGCTGGAGTGGGGTGTCGTCCCAATCATCAACGAGAACGACGCCATCGCCATCGAGGAGATCAAGATCGGCGACAACGACATGATTTCGTCCTCGGTGGCAGTCGGGGTCGACGCGGATCTGCTGGTCACGCTGACCGACGTCGGCGGCGTGTATACGGGCAATCCAAAGGAGGACCCGGGGGCCGAGAAAATCGAGGCCGTCGGGGAAAACTACGCCGAGGTCCAGCAAATCGTCCAGCACAGTTCGACCGCCGAGTTCGGGGGCATCAGGACGAAGGTTCAGGGGGCTCGGGAGGCCAACGAACACGGCATTCCGGCCATCATCGCCGAGTCGACGGAGCCGGACGTCTTGAAGAAGATCGCGAGCGGAACGGCCGTCGGGACGCTGTTCCTCCCCGTAAACGGCAAGACCTCGGAAACAGTGGGTGAAACCGATGAGTGAGTACGACACCGAAGCGAAAGTCAGTGCGGCGGAAAGTGCCGCTCTCGAACTGGCACAGACCTCGAATGAGACCCGCAGCGACGGACTGCGGGCGATCGCCGACGCCATTCTAGAACGCGAGTCCGAGATCCTCGAAGCGAACGAGAAAGACGTCGCCGAGGCCGAGGCGATGCTCGAGGCCGGGGAGTACAGTCAGGCACTCGTCGATCGACTGAAGCTCGATTCGACCAAGCTGGAGAGCATCGCTGAGATGGTACGCAGCGTCGCTGACCAGGAGGATCCGCTCGGCAAGACCCTGGCGGCACGCGAACTGGACCAGGACCTCGAACTCTACAAGGTCGCGGTCCCGATCGGCGTCCTCGGGACGGTCTTCGAGTCCCGTCCCGACGCGCTGGTGCAGATCGCCGCGCTCAGTCTGAAATCCGGCAACTCCGTCATCCTGAAGGGCGGTAGCGAGGCCCTGCACTCCAATCGGGTCCTCTATGACATCATCGAGGAGGTCACCGCGGACATCGCGGATGGCTGGGTCCAACTCATCGAGGCCCACGCCGAGGTCGATGCCGTTCTAGAGATGGACGAGCAGATCGACCTCCTGATGCCCCGGGGGAGCACCGAGTTCGTCCAGTACATCCAGGACAACACGAAGATCCCGGTGCTCGGCCACACCGAGGGGATCTGTCACGTCTACGTCGACGACGCGGCGGACCTGGAGATGGCGACCGACATCGCCTTCGACGCGAAGGTCCAGTATCCGGCCGTCTGTAACGCCGTCGAGACGCTACTGGTCCACGAACAGGTCGCCGAATCGTTCCTCCCCGAGATGGTCGAGCAGTACGAGTCCGCTGACGTGGAAGTTCGAGGCGACGAGCGAACTCGCGAGATCGTTGACGTGAACGCCGCCACCGCGAGCGACTGGGAGACCGAATACGGCGATTTAATCATCTCGGTCAAGGTGGTCGAGGAACTCCCCGAGGCCATCGATCACGTCAACACCTACGGCTCGAAACACACCGAGTCCATCGTGACCGAAAACGCCGACAGCGCGGCAAAATTCATGCAGTCCATCGACGCGTCGAGTGTCTTTCACAACGCCTCGACGCGCTTTGCGGACGGCTACCGCTACGGCCTCGGTGCGGAGGTCGGCATCAGCACGGGCAAGATCCACGCCCGCGGTCCCGTGGGGCTGGAGGGGCTCACGACGACGAAATACTACCTCGAAGGCGACGGCCAACTCGTCGCGACCTACGCTGGCGACAACCCACGGCCGTTCACCCACGAGGAGTTCGACGGCGAGTGGGTTCCCGGAACGCGCTCCCGGAACTGACGGAACGACACCGGGAATTTTGGTCCGCTGACTCGTTTTCGAGGCCATGAGTGCACAGTCCCTGACTGTGGAGACGACACAACGGCTCGAAGTCACAGACGTTACCGACCAGGTTCGGGCGGCAATTCCGGAAGGAGCGACCGGGACTGTGACCGTCTTCAGCAACCATACGACCACCGGAATCACGGTCAACGAAGGAGAGGAACGGCTTCTGAACGACTTCGAATCCGCGCTCGATTCACTCGTCCCGGACAGCGGCTGGGAGCACGATCAAATCGATGCCAACGCCGACAGCCACATCCGGGCCATGCTGGTTGGCCCGAGCGAAACGATTCCCGTCGCAGATGGCAAGTTGCAACTGGGAACCTGGCAGTCGGTCCTCCTCGTGGAATGTGACGGGCCGCGAACTCGCACGATCCAGGTCCTCAGCAGCGAGTGACGAGGCCAAGAACAAAGTCAGTCGACCCGAACTGAGCCTATGGCGATGGATCACGTCGAGGCCCTGGAGTGTACTGTCTGTGGGGAGACCTACGACCCGGACGCGCCGATCTACACCTGTCCGAACCACGATGGCGTCACCGGAATCCTCGAAGTCGTCTACGACTATGACCTGATCGACGAACGGTTCGATGCTGACCTCGACGGCCACATCGAGAGCCAGTGGAAGTACGAGGCTTTCCTCCCGGTCGACGAGGAGGCCGAGATCGTCACGCTCGGGGAGGGCGGAACCGACCTCTTCGAAGCCCCGAATCTGAGCGCCGAACTCGGGGTCGAGACGCTCGTCAAAGACGATGGACGAAATCCCACAGGCTGTCTCAAGGATCGGGCGACGAGCGTGGCTGTGACCAAAGCCGTCCATGCCGACCAGGACGTCCTCACCTGCGCCTCGACGGGGAACGCTGCCGCGTCGCTCGCGGGGTACGCCGCGAGAGCCGGCCTCGAGGCCCGGATCTTCGTCCCCGAAGACGCGCCGGCTGGCAAACTCGCCCAGCCGCTCGTCTACGGGGCCGACGTCCTCGCAGTCGAGGGTTCCTACGACGAGGCCTACGATCTCAGCGTCGCGGTCACCGAGGCCTACGGGTGGTACAACCGCAATGCTGCTATCAATCCCTTCCAGGTCGAGGGCAAACGAACGGTCGGTCACGAACTGGCCGAACAACTCCACGTTCGTGGAGAGATGGCCGATTGGGTCGCCTTCTCGATGGGCGATGGCTGTACCATTGCAGGCGCGTGGAAAGGGCTCAAAGAGTTCGCCGACCTGGGCTACGTCGAGGATACCCCGAAGCTGCTCGGTGTGCAGGCTACGGGAGCCGCTGCCATCCACGACGCGTTTCACGACCTGCCCGAGGGCGAACCCGTCGCGGAAACCCTCGCGGACAGCATCGCCGTTGGTCGCCCTCGGAACACGGTGAAAGCCGTCCGTGCGCTCAAGGAGAGTGAGGGCACGGCCGTCCGCGTCTCCGACCAGGAGATCCTCGAGGCCGAAGTGCTCCTTGGCAGCACTGAGGGGATCTACACCGAACCAGCAGGCGGAACTGCACTGGCGGGAGTCAAAGCCGCCATCGCGGACGGACCCATCGAACCGGACGAAACAGTTGTCGTCGTCTCGACTGGCTTCGGGCTGAAAGACACGGAGAGCGCGAGGCGTGCGACGGGTGAAGTCACACGGATCGAACCCAGCATCGAGGAGGTAAACGCCCTGTATCGCGAGTGATTTCGCTCGGTCAAATTCTGCTTTGACCGTCCAAAGACGTATTGGTGATTCGACCTGAAGCTGTGTCAATGACTCCCATCACACGCCGCGAGACGCTCGCGGCGGCGACGACCGGCTTAGTCGCGCTGGCTGGGTGTACCGGGTCTCGGGAAGTAGAATCTGAACCCGATCCGGACGAAAAGCCCGTCGACTTCGAATTCCAGTCCGCCAGACTGGCCACTGGAGAACCGATCGTCGAGCCCGAAAAGCGAGCGGAGACGACAGTTCGGCCACAGCGGGCCCGGCATTATTCGGATTACCTCGCGACGGCCGAGGATCTCGATGCCGTCGACTTCGCCACGAACGAGGCAGCAACAAAACTTCGAGATTACGCCCGCGAGACGAACTTCGAGACCGAATCGATCTTCCTGTGGATCAGCGGTGTAAACGAGTGTCACGAAATCGTCCTTCGGCAGGCGACCGTCGACGATGATGGGGACCCTCACTTCGATTTCTGTCGAGCGGTTCGATCTGCAGACGTCGCTTGTTCGAGCGAGCGAACGCACACGGTCGGGTTCGCGGTTCGATTACCGGTCGATGGGCGTGGCGTTTCCGGACATGGAAGCGGGATGAGCAGCCGTTGTCGAGGTCGACCGGACCCAACCATCTTCGACGGCACTGTGACGGTCCAATCGGGTGATGCGGAATGAAAAGTCGGCGTCAGTTCCTCGGCAGCCTGGGACTGGGGGCGGTGGCCGGTCTCGCTGGGTGTCTATCGCTCGATGGTGGGTCCGATGATTCAGATTCCGGGATCGAGGCCGAGGATCTGCAGGGGTGGGAGCCCGACACGTTGCCGACCCAGACGGTGCTTCCATTCGACCTGGCGCCCGACCTACAGGAAGCCCATCAAACTCGTGCGAGCGCGCTCGTCGAATCGGTCCCGGCCGATCCATCGATCCCCAACGGCCACATCGCCCAGCAGATCACCACGGACCGGGAGCACGTTCGCTCCCGGCTGGAGACGGAGCCGGATGGGAGACCATTGGAGACCCTCGAAAACAGGCAACGAACTCGGACCAGTGCGGCCGAACTGTACGGTGCCTATCGGGCGGCCACTGGCAACGACGACGGTGGGGCGGTCTCGCGCCGTCGCCGGGAGAGCCGCGAAGCGTGGTCCTCAGTTTCTACCGCGATCGAATACGAGGCGAGCACGCCCGTCGAAGCGGTGCTCGTCTACGCCCCGATCGAACGTCGACTCGAACAGGCCCGCCACGAGAGCGAACCACAGGAGGCGTATCCCGATCGACCGCTGTCGAACGTCGAACAGGCCGGAAACGCGTTCGAAGCCGTCGAAACGGCCATCGCTACGGTCGAATCGGCCCGCGGGATCCGGAATCAGTACCTCGAAACCCGACCGAACGCCTCGCCACAGTGGAACCGGCTGCTTCGCAGCCTCAGAGACCTCGAAATCTCGGTGAGTCGAACCCAAAGCGAGCGTGTCGACCTTCCCGAGAACCCGTCGATGGACGAGTTCGATGGGATCGAGCTATCCGACATTCAACGCGAGTTGCTACACACCGCGGACCGTGAGCTCCGATACAGGGGCGACTCCATTCGGAATCGAGAGACCAACGGACAGCCAGCGTTCGCCGTCCTGGAAGCCGGCCGGACGCTGGCAGGAATCGCCGCCTACGAGGCGGTGGCCGAAGGTATCCGAGATGGGACGATACCAGACGCCTCGACCGAGACGTCCGTCAAGACGGCTGCAGAGACGGCGGTGACGGCTATCGAAACCCTCCTGGACGGTGATTATCCACGGCTTGGATTCGCGGTCGCAAGACCTGCCCGGATCGCCTACGAATCAGCGGTTCGACGGCTGGATGACGGCTATTACGATGTCGAGGGGATCGAAGCCCAGTTCAGGTTTGCGACGGTGTCCGCCCATGCCGTGGCCGAAGCCGTCCCATTCGTCGTGTCGGCCCTCGGGGACTGATAACCAACCACAAGGAGAAAGGAAAAGAGGGGAAGATCGCTGGTCCCCACTCTGGTCCCGATCAGGCGACCGAGGCCTGTCGTTCCTCACGAGCGCGCTCGTCGGACGATTTCAGGCGGTAGAGGCGAAGTTTCCCGTGGGAGTAGATGATTTCCTCGATCAGATTGCACTCTTTGAGGGTCTCGGTGGCATCACGGACTGCCAGAAACGGCAGATGCGTTCCTTCGATCAGGTCGTCCTGGGTCATGAACGGCTGTTCAGCCAGTTTTTCGTAGACGATCTCGGTGTGGGGCGCGAAATCCTGGGCACAGTCGGGTCGTTCCATACCTACTGAAAGGCCAAAGAAGGGGGTAAACCCGTTGGCCAACTGATTGGGTACGTTCAAAAGCAGTCTGGATTCGATATCGCTGCTCGTGCCGACGTGTGTTTGTGGCCGGTTAATCGACGTATTCTATGACCCGGGCCATTCCTGCTTCGAGATGATAGAGGTTGTGACAGTGGAACAGCCAGTCACCAGGATTGTCGGCCACGAAGTCGAACGTCTCCTGGCCCATGTGGCCGGGGACGACGACGGTGTCTTTGACTGCATCACCCACCTGGAAGAAGTGCCCGTGGAGATGCATCGGATGGGGGACCGGGCTTTGATTGGTCATCCGGACCCGCACGTGTTCGCCGGACCGAATTTGAAGCGGATCCGCCTCCGGGTAGGCCTGGCCGTCGATCAACCACTGGCCGGATGGACCGCCGGGCGAGAGCGACAGGTCGAACGTCCGATCCGGATTGCCACTGACACCGGAAAGCGGCGAGCGGGCCCGGAGATCGCCGTAGGAAAGCAGGTTATTGCTTTGGGACGGCCCAACTGGCGAACTCGGCTCGACGCCGTCGTACGTGATCGCTGCTCGTGCCGGCGGTTCGGATCCATTGAGGGGCGTGGCACGAATCTCCCAGGTTCCCGGATTCGTCGCTTCAAGGATCGTGTCGTATCGCTCGCCGGAGCCGAATTGAAAGCCGTCGACGGTGACTGGGTCGACGGGCCGTCCATCGGCATGTGATACCGTCATCGGGTGGCCACCCAGTTGGACCTGAAAGAGTGTGGCGCTGCTCGCGTTGATGAACCGAAGGCGGACACGCTCTCCCTCGCGAACGTCGAATACCGCTGGATCGGCGGCCGATCGCCCGTTGACCAGCAACCCGGCATAGGGTGGTCGCTGGGTGCCCATCATCCCCCCGGAGCCAAACGAGTCTTCGCCGAAGAGCGGTTGGGGTTCGCGAGTCAGGTAGTCATCGAGGACGATCGTGTATTCCCGGTCGTATTCGACGTGCGGGTCAGACTCCTCGATGATGAGCGGCCCGAAGAGTCCCCGGTCGAGTTGGAGGCCGACGTGGCTGTGATAGAAGTACGTCCCTGGTGGCTCGGCCCGGAATTTGTAGGTGAACGACTCACCGCCTGCAACTGGCTGTTGTGTGACCTGCGGAACGCCGTCCATCTCGTTGGCCACGGGGACGCCGTGCCAGTGGATCGTCGTCTCCGCCGGCAGTTCGTTTTGCAATTCGAAAGCGACCACGTCCCCCGCTTTCGCCCGAAGTTCCGGGCCCGGAAACTGGTCGTTGTAGACCCAGGTTTCCGAGGCGAGGTCGCCACCCGGCTGAACCGTTCCACTCGCTGCACGAACGGTGGCCTCGTAATCTGCCGGGTCTGCAGGCGGCGTTTTGGAGGTAATTGAAGGGGTATCTCCGTCCTGGGATGGCCCGTCGAGGCTTGCACACCCCGCGAGTGCCCCAAGCCCCGCTGCACCGAGTGTCTGGAGGAGTCGTCTGCGTGTGCGCGAGGGCTGTTCACTCATTGTACACCAGGCCTGTGTGTCGACACCGATTCCCCGTCGCCGCCCGAATCGCGTTTCGTCCGAGCGGGGTGGCACTGCGTTCTCATTCAGTAAACACAGGGGCGTCACGAATATACGTGGTGTGGCCGCCGAACCAGGTCCCAACAAACTCAATCCAACTGGTCGAACGGCTGCTGGATGGAAGTTGTGATCAGCACGAGGTCGAAAAGCGGGTATTGAATCAGTATCCACTCACGTGGCCACACTGCCCACGTTAAAATCTACCAGTGGTTCGTCAGCGCTGGTCGTTCAGCAGAGCCAACGGGTCACTCGCTGGCTGTTGGATCGGGCTCCATCGCGTCTGAGGATGTCACCGAAACGGTCCCATCGCCACTAACCTGGACGTTGTATCCGTTGTACTTGAAGCTCACACGAACGTCCTCCGAGGAGTGGGCCATGAGTGCGTCTAGTGCATCCGGATCAATCACGTCGTAAAGCGGCGGTGAGAGTGACTCAGGGGATTTGCCCGATTTCTGGGCCACCGCCTCGATTACACGATATGCCAATCCCTCGTTGTCCATCATGGCTGAGTATTGGCTAGATTCTTAAAGCCGTTTTGTTATCATCGAGGAATCACCGGCGAATCAGTGGAAATTTGGAGATTCATAGCTGTTTTCGTGAAATATTTTGAGCTTGGCAAATGGATATCACCCACTCGTGGAATCGTCCCATTGAGCACCTAACTCGGATCCTGTGTGGGGGGGTCGGGGTGTCATTGGAGATGCAATCTATTTCCCGCAGATCAACTTCGAGTGGACGAACGTTCCGGGATTTCGCGAGCAGGGACCAAGACGATTCGAAAAATGCGGACGAAAACTGCCGCGTAGATCCCATAATGGTTACCGAAATCACAAGTTATTTCCTGGCATGCATGCTATTCATTAGCGGGGGAAAGGGGAAATACCGACTCCATGAATTCACAATCCGGACAGGCCCAGACTGACAAGAACGACCTGGTATTCGAGACGCTTTGTGATCGGTATCGTCGCCACATACTGTGTTTGCTTGCGGAGTCCGATTCGGGGCCAGGCAAGGACCGATACGATCTCGACCAGCGTCTCGACATCGATGCGGATTCCGAAACGATTCGCACAGCGCTCCATCATACCCACCTGCCACGGCTTGCCGACGCCGGGTATATCGAGTGGGACCGAAAGAGCAGTTCGATTGCCAGGGGACCACAGTTCGACGAAATCAAGCCCGTCGTGACACTGTTGGACGAGCATCGTGATCGGCTTCCTGCTGAATGGCCGTAGAAGTTGTTTTCGCTTGCCAAATTGAGGTGAAAGCTAGACGATGGAACCAGTGTCCGAGATGCCATAAGGCGGATGCAAATTTGACATCCTTTCACCCCTGAAAGAGTGGGCTTCCGCTCGCTACGTGTCAGAGCAACGCGACCTGCACGAGTGAAAGCACTACGAGAGGAATGTGGAACGAGGCGTGGCTCACCATCGCCGCTTCGAGACTTTTCTGCCAGTAGAGCCAACCAAACAGGATTCCAGCGATTGCGTTCAGAAGGATTGTTCGAGCGATCAGTGCCGGTGTGAGTGTGATAGACTGTGCGAGTGCCGGGAGGTGCCCGACGCCGAACAACACGGCCGAAACCACGATCGCAGTCCACATGACACCCGGACCAGGGTTGTTCGTTCGACGGCCGGTGACTCGCCAGGCCACGAACGCAACCATGGACAGCAGCCCAAACCGGAGCATGAGTTCCTCGGTAATTCCTCCATAGAGAATTCGAACGGGAACGTACGCGAGAACGGACATCACGGTCGGTCTGTTCGCCCCGATCACAGTTTGGGGCAGATCCTGGGCGATAAATGGCATCAGCATTGTGTCGAGGACGACGATTGTGACTCCGCCGATGACCCCGATTCCGACCGCCAGCAAGACTTCCTCACGGAGCTGTCGCCAGATTCCCGCATCGGTTCCCAGCTGGTTGATGAGATACGATTGTAATCCCACTCGCGGGGCTGCATACGCGCCGAGCAGACACGCGACGCTGAGGAGAAGCAAGGGATTGATGGCAGAGAGAACCGCGAGGAGCGGCAGCGAGAGCCCGGTCGGAACGGCAGTCGGCGGCGTTGAGACGTAGATGTATCCGACAAGCGCGACGATCCCGGGGATCCCAGCTAGCAGGGTTACGCCAAAGCGTTTGCCGAAGGAGACACCGTACGTTGTAGACGACATACGTACGGAAACACTCGGTACCGAAATAACAGTTGTGTCACATTTGGACGCCGAGTTTCCAACCGGTCACGTTTCTACCACTGACTCGGGCCGTTCATAACCACTCCAAATTTCAGTAGTTACCGACCGTTCGGCTTTGAATTTGAGAACGAAGCCGGTGAAGGGATTTGAACCCTTGACCTAATCCTTACGAAGGATTCGCTCTACCAGTCTGAGCTACACCGGCACGCAACCATCCGTATTCGCAGTGAATGAATAAGACTTGCGATCGATTCGACCGACGGCGGGCTCAGTCGACCCGGTCCAGGTCCACGTCGAGGACCACGTTTACCTCGTGTGGGGCGTACGTTCGAACCTCGTGGCGGGTCCGAACGGTGACCTGGTACTCGGGTTCGGCAGCGTCTCGGATCGCCGCCTCGCCCGGTTCGAACGGGGCCGACTCGTGCTGGATGTCATAATAGTGAAGCCGGGCATGGTCGCTGGCGAGTGACACGGCAGTGTCGAGAAACTCGTCTGCGGAGTGGGGCAGGTTCATGACCAGGCGATCGGCCCAGTTCTCGTACTCCGGGGCCACCTTCCGGACGTCTCCGGCGATAGCAGTCACTCGATCTTCGACGCCGTTCCGCCGGGCATTCTCGCGGAGGAAATCGATCGCGACCTCGTTGACGTCAGTGCCGATCACCGTCGCGCCTCGTTTTGCCATCGGAATCACGAATGGTCCGACACCGGCGAACATGTCGAAGGCCTGTTCGTCCGGGGTGACCTGCGTGACGACCCGATGGCGTTCAGTCGCAAGTCGGGGCGAGAAGTACACCGAATCCACGTCCAGGAGGAACTCGGCGCCGTACTCGCGGTGGACCGTCTGTGTACTCGAACCCCGGAGGACATCCCAGTCACGGGTCCGGGTCTCACCTTTGACCTTCGAGGCCCGGTTGAGCACCCCATCGATCGGCAGGTCCGACTGCCAGAGGGCATCGGCGATCGCGTCTGCTCGGTCCGGGTCGTCCTCGTCGATGATCGCCAGATCGCCAAGTCGTTCGTAGCTGGGCTCCCAGCCCAACAGGTCCGCCGGCATTTGCTGTGTCTGTCGTTCGGGGGCGTCGTGAGAGACAACGTGCAGGTCCCCTGGGACCGCCGTCGGATCGGTGACGGGGATGTAGACCTGGTCCCCGTCGACGTCGATGTCCCACTCGGTCGCGAGCAGCCCAGCCTCGGCGAGTCGCTGTCTGGTAGCCTCCCCAGCCTGACGCTCGACAGCGACACAGGGGACGGTCATACTCCACGCTCCACGCCCGCCGGACATACACGTGGCGTTTTCCGTGGGTCGAAACGCCTACTGCCCTGGGTCCCCCAGCGTAACCATGCTCACTTTCGTCGGCCTGGGGCTGTACGACGAGCGCTCTGTCACCATCGAGGGACGGGACGCCATTCGAGACGCCGAGGCCGTCTTTGCCGAGTTTTACACCAGTCG